>CALWQV010000045.1 GCA_944383785.1 uncultured Enterocloster sp.
GCTGATAGTTTGTTCCGAACACATAAGCGACGGTCTTTCCCTCCAGGGAAGCCAGATCCGGATAGCTGTCCTCAGAGCGGTACACGATGGCGTTGCGGGGGTAGAAGAAGATCTCAGAAAAATCCAGCGTCTCCCGGCGCTCGTCCGTGGGAGCCATGCCGCCGCTGCAGAAATCGATCTGTCCCGCCTGAATCGCCGCCATCAGGCTCTTAAAGGGCATATCGGAAAACTCTACCTGACCGCCGTTCTTCTCCACAATCGCCTTTACAATATCAATATTCATACCCACATAAGTCTTGGTTCCGTCCGCTGCCATCTCGATGGACTCAAAGGGAACAAACGTAGCAGAGCAACCCACCTTTACGGTCTTTCCGGCAAATGGATTATCCTCGGATACCTCCTGGCTCTCTTCCTCAGCCTGAGTCTCTTCGGCGGACTCTCCCGCCTTACCGGCCGTCGTCTCCTCTGCTGCGATTTCCTCCGCCTGGGTCTGAGCCGCCGTCGTCTCCTGGCTTCCGCTTCCTGAACATCCCACGAGCAGCCCCATCGCCAATACGGCTCCCGCAATCAATGGCAATACTTTTTTCATAATCGTTTTCCTCCTTTCATATTAACAGCAGTGCATAATTATAACACAATCTTTTCCGGGTTGCAATGCTTTTTTCACGTTTTTTCAGTTGACATCCCATTTCTCCATGATATAATCGTAGTTGCGAAATGCATATAATTGCGAATTTAGATCGAGAGGTGCTGCCATGAGCTGGCTGATTGACGGAAAAACCAACGGCCCCGCCCTTTCCTGGCCGGATGGAAAGCGAATTGCCGTAATGGTTACATTTGACTACGATGCGGAGTTTCTGCGCATATCCCGCGCCAAAAACAAAGGAACTTCCATCGGATTTACCGATTACTCCAGAGGACAGTATGGTCCCCATGAAGGGCTTGTCCGCTGCCTGGATCTGCTGGATACTGTGAAAATCAAATCTACCTTTTTTGTGCCGGGTATTGTAGGGGAAACCTACCGGGATACAGTTGTGGAGATCGCTCGCAGGGGCCATGAACTGGCCTGCCACGGCTATATGCACGAGTCCCAGCGGGGAATTTCACGAGATGAGGAAACCAGGATTTTAGAAAAAAGCGAAGCGGTTTTAGAAAGCATCACCGGGAAAAAGCCATTGGGCCACCGGGGACCGGAAAGCATTATCCATCCCTTTACCCCGGAGCTTCTCCTGGAGCGGGGTTATCTCTACAGCTCCTCCATGAAGGACTGCGACTGGGCCTATTTCTGGGAGAAGGATGGGCAGGTACTTCCCCTGGTGGAGCTTCCCTGCGATATTACCATGGATGATTTTACTTATTATTATTTTACCTTCAGCGACCCTGCCGTCCGCTCCATGTACACCAACCGGGAGGTATTTGGCAACTGGAAGCAGGAATTTGACGCCCTGGCTCTGGAGGGCAATAAAATCTTTATTTTAAAGCTTCATCCCCAGATGATCGGCCGGGCCAGCCGCATCGGCATGCTGGGAGAGCTGATTTCCTACATGCAGTCTCAGGGAGCCTGGATCACGACCTGTGAAGAGGTTGCTCGCTATGTGCTGAAACACGGAGGTGATAAGAAATGATAAACTGGCCGGATCAGAAACGAATTGCCGTCATGATGGCCTTTGACCTGGACGCGGAAACCATGTGGACCACCCGGGGAGACGGCAACGCGGATCACATTACCAACCTTTCCCGCGGAGCCTACGGCCCCAAACAGGGAGTTCCCCGTATTCTTAACATGTTGGACGTCCACCAGATCAAGGCTACCTTTTTTATTCCCGGCGTCATCGCCGAGGCCTATCCCCTGGTGGTTCAGGAAATCTCCCGGCGGGGCCACGAAATTGGCTTTCACGGCTATCTCCACGAAGAATTTACCACGACCACCCGCCAGGAGGAAGATGCGACCATGAAGCGCTGTGAGGAAATCATCCGAAACCTTACAGGACAGCAGATTGCGGGCCACCGGGCGCCCGGAGGGGTGATTCACGACTACAGCCTGAGCCTGTTTTTGGAGCATGGATATATATACAGCTCCAACTGGCGCGACAGCGACGGTCCCTTCCTTCATCAGATTGACGGCAAAACCGTTCCTTTAGTGGAACTTCCTAAGGATTCCATTTTTGATGATACCGCCTATGATTTTTATACGGACTCCGCCCCGGAGCGCTATGAGCTGAAATCTCCGGATGAAATGTACGAAATCTGGAAAGAGGAATTCGACACCCTGGCAGACGAGGGAAGGATGATCAATTTTGTCCTCCATCCGCAGTTTATCGGGCGTCCCAGCCGGGTTCAGATGCTCAGCCGCCTTATCGGCTATATGAAAACTCACGGCGCCTGGCTGACGACCAACCGCGACGCCGCCAAATGGATTTTAAAGGAGAACGGCTATGGGGACTACTGATTCCTCCTCCCTTCTGGAGCAGGGTGAACGCCATACAGGCCGCACGGTGATGAAGCTGGCATGGCCTTCCATCCTGGAACAATTTTTAATCTCCCTGTCCACCCTGGCGGACACCGCTATGGTGGGCTCCATCGGCGCTCAGGCTACTGCCGCCGTAGCGGTCAATATCTCTTCCGTCTGGCTGATCAACGGATTCATCACCGCCTTAAGCGTGGGCTGCTCTTACCTTGCGGCCCACGCGGTGGGAAGCGGAGAAGTTCACCAGGCCCGCAGCGTCACCTATCAATCCATCAGCTGCGCCCTGATTCTGGGGCTTTTCCTGTTTCTGGGAGTGGAGCTGGTAAGCCGTCCTCTGCCCATCTGGCTGGGCGCGGCTCCCGATGTAGTGCCCATGGCCCAAAGCTATATGCGGATTATCGGCTTCGGCCTGATCCCTCAGTCCCTGGCTGTGGTCCTTTCTGCCATCTTCCGCTCCGCAGGCGATACCCGTACACCCTTAGCCGCCAATCTGACCTCCAACCTGAGCAATATTATCGGAAACTTCCTGCTGATCTACCCTTCCCGGCAGCTTATCTTGGGCGGCCGGTCTTTTTCCATGTGGGGCGCCGGCCTGGGCGTTGCGGGGGCGGCCATCTCCACTGCGGCATCCCAATACCTGCTGCTGTTGATTCTGTTGTGCTTTCTTACCCTTAAGCCTTCTCCGGTACAGATTTCCCTCTTAAAGCCCCGATACCGGATCAGGCCCTTTATGGTCCGCCAGCTCTATCACATCAGCATTCCGGTCCTTCTTGAGCGGCTGACCCTCACCTCCGGCCAGATCGCCCTCACCGCCATGATTTCCGGTCTTGGAACGATCCCCCTGGCCGCCCACTACCTGACCAACCAGACGGAGGGGATTCTCTATCTGCCCGCCTACGGATTTTCCTATACAGCCACCGCTCTCGTCGGGCAGTCCCTTGGAGCCGGCCGGAAAGATCTGGCGGACCGCTTTGCCCGTTCCATCTGCCTAATCGGCTCAGCGGTTATCCTTCTGGCCTGCATCCCGGTAGCAGTCTGGTCCGGTCCCATCATCAGCCTGTTCAGCCCTGATCCGGATGTAATCGCCCTGGGTACGAAAACACTCTTTGTGGCCGCCGCCACAGAGCTGTTCTTCAGCTTTTTCGTCATTGCCAGCGGCATCTTCCGCGGAGCCGGGGACGTGCGTTTTTCTCTGATGGTCAGCATCATCGGCATGTGGGGCCTGCGCATCGGCCTGGTATATCTGGCTACCCGGCCGCTTCAGATGGGCGTAGTAGGCGTGTGGATCGCCATCGCCATCGACTGCCTGATCCGTATGATTCTCTGCATTTGGCGGCTAAAAAGCGGACGCTGGAAGGAAAAATCCCGCTCCTAACCTTTTGACTGCAAAAATTTTCATTAATTAAACTTTAATAATGTAAAAATGTTTTTTCATATTGACTAAACATAATTTTTGTCCTATACTGATATCAGAGTACAAATTCGTATCTAAATCAAAGGAGGTATTTGATATGAGTTCCTATCAGAAAATTCACACAGACAAAGCTCCGGCGGCCATCGGCCCCTATTCCCAGGCATTTGTTGTGGGAAATCTGCTGATTACATCCGGACAGATTCCCGCCAGCCCCGCTGACGGCAGTGTTCCCGAGGGCATCGAGGCTCAGGCCGAGCAGTCCATTAAGAATGTAGGCGCTATCTTAGAGGCCGCAGGCACTTCATTTGACAATGTTGTCAAGACCACCTGCTTCCTTGCGGATATGGGCGATTTTGCCGCCTTCAACGCTGTATATGAGAAGTACTTTACCAGCAAACCGGCTCGCTCCTGTGTTGCTGTGAAAGCCTTGCCAAAGGGAGTTCTGTGCGAGGTTGAGGCCATCGCCGTTCTGTAATGGCCGTCTCCATCGCCGAGAATTTCCCCAAAAAGGCCATGAGCGCTTGTCCGCTCATGGCCTTTTCTTATCGTCTATTCCTCTTTCGCTTCCGCCTGCAGATTGCGCAGATGAAGGTAAACCGTATTCTTGGACAGTCCCAAACGCTCCGCCACCTTTGGAACCGCGTTCTTCAGGTTGAAAATATCTTTCTGATAAAGAATCGCAATGATCTCCTTATTCCGGTTCACCGAAGGGATCCCCGGATCATGCTCCACCTGGCTTTTCGCCTGAGCAATGGAATCCTCGATCAGCTCGTCGGCGTTGGCGGCAAAGGTTTCTGAAACATCGCCCCGGACTCCCTGAGGCTGAAACAGCTCTTCGATCAAGGTACACAGCGGCGCATCCTGATAAAAATTAATGCATAAAAGGCCGATCATCCGGCCATTTTCGCCGGTAATCGGAATCGTCGCCGAGCGGATAGGCGTACCGTTCTTGCTGCGGCTGAAATAAATCCTGCTCTTATGTCCGTCCTTGCTGCGCTGGATCTCCCCCAGCATCTGCAGAGCAAAATCGGTAATAGGCGCTCCCTCCTTGCGGCCGGAATGGTAGCCGTTAATCACCTTAACGGCGGCGCAGTCCAAATCCTCCAGGCTGTGAAGGACAAATTCAAAGCTGCTGCCTAAAAATTCGGCCAGTCCTTCCAGGACGGATTCATAAGATTTTAAGACCATGCGGTCCTTTTTGCTCAGTGTTCGCTGGGTGTTCATGAGGAATCCTCGCTTCTTATTGGCTTGATGATAAAGGCCCTGTTCGAGAGCTTCATACGCACATTATAGCGCGTCTTGGGGCGCAGTTCAAGCAACTCCGCCAAACTTGTTTTTTTTGAACCTTTATAGTAAGATGGATCATATCATTAAACGGAGGTTCAAAAATCACCATGGACATGATCAAACGAAGAGACGCCGAACTGGCATATATTTCAGACGAAAAGGTTTTTGAAGAGCAGGCCGTCTGCCGCCGGATTCTTCAGCGGCTCAATTTTATGGACCGCTCTGATTTTCCCGCCATCGCCCAGGTAGTGAAGGAGCTTCTGGGAAAATCGGAAAACGCCTGGATTAACCCGCCCTTTTACTGCGACTATGGAAGCCACATCGAAGCGGGAAAAAATCTTTTTATCAACTACAACTGTACCATCATTGACGTAGCCAAGGTTATGATCGGCGACAACTGCCAGATTGCCCCAAATGTAGCCATCTACACCGCCGGACATCCCCTCCACCCCGCCACCCGCAATTCCGGCTATGAATATGGAAAAGCTGTCAAAATCGGGAACAACGTATGGATCGGCGGCAACTCTGTCATCTGCCCCGGAGTAACCATCGGCGACAATGTGGTCATCGGAGCAGGCAGCGTAGTCACGCGGGATATTCCCGCCTGGAGCCTGGCCGCCGGCAATCCCTGCCGCGTCATCCGTCCGATCACAGAAGCCGACCGGCGCAAGCTTTTTCGCTGGGAGGATATTGATGATGAGGCCTGGGAGGATATTAAAATAAGGGAGGCGGAAAATTAGCTCTGCCTCCCCATATAACCTTTGGGTTACCGGATTCTCTCCTTCACCTCAATCACATGGCCGTCCGGGTCCAAAACCCGGATTAGCCTCCTGCCCTGCCCGTCTTTTGTCAAAGGCGTCAAAATCCGGATCGGCTCCGGGTATGACGCCAGCTTCTCCAGAAACAGCTCCATCCGATTTTCCTCAAAGAACAGTTCCCCTGCTCCGCCAAGCATATGTTCCCGGCCTAAAATCTGTTTCCAAAGCCCTGCCTCCTGAAGCACCAGACCTTCCGTCAAAAGAAGGTTCCCGCCCAGATCCGCCACCGTATCCAGTCCAAACAGGTCATGGTAAAATTTTCGGGACCTCTCCAAATCCGAAACCGCAATCAATATATTTTTTAGCTTCATTGATCCCACCTTTTCCTTTAATCCAGCTTCTCTCCCGTCAGCACAAAATAGAGCTTCTTTTCATCATAGTCCGGGTGCTCCCTCACCGCCCGGCAAATCTTCTCGATCGTTTCCGGGCTTTCCAGAAGATCCTCCGCGATCTCCATTTTACTCTGCCCCCGCTTCATCTTCCTTGCAGCTAACCGGATCAGATTCAAATATTCCCCGCGGCTTACCCCTTCTCTTATCCCATCTTCCACCAGCATCTGTCCTAATAAAGTCATCCTCAATCTCTCCTTTACCTCCTCTAATGTCTCATGATCCAACAGCTTCACCGCCCAGGCATAGAGCACCGCCTCCATCCTCCGGACCGTCTCCTTCTCTAGCTCCGTATTCTTTCCATGCACCAGCTCCATCACCTGGCAGATCCGCTCATAGGTGCTGCTCCTTCCTCCCATCACCGGCGTTAAAAGCAGCGGCGCTATGTCCTCCTGGGTCAAGATCTCGCCTTTTTCCTGTTTTCTCAGCACCTCTTCGATCTTCTCGTCCCCATCCTCCTGCCTCAGGCAGATGATCTTCACCTCATAGTAACCGTTCGGGCGCACCAGCCTGAAGCTCTCAATCCTGGTTTCCGCCGTGCAGACCACCACCGTCTGCACCTGGATTCCGTAGGACAGTTCCATAAACGCGTCATATGCTCGAAAGCGAACCAAATCCTTCTCTGAGACACAGTCGCTCTCAAATTCCAGGTGGATCCAGCTCCCGTCCTCCAGGATAAAGTTAAAATCCTCCGACATAGCCCTTATATCCAGCTGAACCTGTTCCGTTGGCCCTGCCAGGCGGATCTGCCCTTCAATTCCCAGGGTTTTTAAAAGCTCCTGGCCAAAGTAAACCGCCGCTGTCTTCATCACCCGGTCCTCCGTCTGAAGATAGGCTTTCTCTTTCTGTTCCTCTTTCCTCAACATAACCTCCTTCCCGGAAGTCTCCCTTCTTTAGCCGGCGGCTTGCGTCGGGGGAAAGGGACAGCAAAAGAAAGTTCGTTCTGCATTCTAATCATTATTATACCTGTTTTTCCACCCATATACAATCGCATAGCTGTATAAAAATTACCCTTCTCGTTTCATCTTGGATCCTTGGCCGAATCATTGGCCAGGAAAGGACTAAAACAGTCCTCCAAAGAATAATGCCTGCCTGACAGAATGCAGGCGGCAGAATTGATCGTAACAGTCCAGGACGTCCTGAACTGTTCATAACTCTTAAAAATACGGAAGAGGGACTTCCTGTCTACTGTTTTCTGGTAGTTCCCAGTATACAGGAAAATCCCCCTCTATGCAAGTTTTTTCTTATTCTAAAACCCCCGTCGCCCTCAGCACATCCTCCACCCGGTGAACCGGAATAATCCTCAGCTCATCCTTTACTTCCTGGGCCACATCCGTCAAATCGTCCACATTTTCATCCGGAATAAAGACCTGTTTCACCCCGGCCCGCTGGGCCGCCATCAGCTTCTCCGGAAGTCCGCCGATGGGCAGAACCGCCCCCCGCAGGGACACCTCCCCGGTCATGGCATACTCCGGATCCACCGGCTTTCCCGTTACCAGGGATGCCAGGGCGGTGGTCAATGTGATGCCGGCCGAAGGTCCATCCTTTGGAACGGCTCCCGCAGGCACATGGATGTGAAGGTCATGACTTTCCAAAACCTCCGCCTCCTTTGGGAACATGGCCTTTACCAGGCTGACGGCGATCTGCGCCGACTCCTTCATCACATCCCCCAGCTGTCCGGTCACCGTCACCTTCCCCTCGCCCTTGGTCAAGAGCGTCTCGATCAAAAGGATCTCTCCGCCCGCCTGGGTCCAGGCCAGCCCGGTGACAATGCCGGGATTCTTCGTCTCCAGAATATGATCGTGCCGGAAGGGGGAAATTTCCAGCATCCCCCGCAGGCTCTCCGGCTCTACGGTAACTCTCTGCGCCTCTCCGCCTACGATGCGAACCGCCGCCGCCCGGCACAGGGTATCCAAGCGATTCTTCAAGCCCCGCACCCCCGCCTCCATGGTATAATCGGCGATCAGCGCCTGAAGAGCCTCGTCCGTCACCCTCAAGTAATCCTCTGTAATTCCCGCCTTTTCCATGGCCTTTGGCAGCAGATGCCGCCTGGCAATCTGAAGCTTTTCCAAAGGGGAATACCCCGGAAATGAAATCTCCTCCATCCGGTTTAACAGAGGATCCGGGATGGTATCCGTGGTATTGGCCGTGCAGACGAACAGTACATCCGACAAATCATAGGGCACATTCATATAGTGGTCCGTAAAGGTAGAATTCTGCTCCGGATCCAGCACCTCCAAAAGCGCGCTGGAAGGATCCCCGGCATAGTCCCGCACCAGCTTATCCACCTCGTCCAGCACCACCACCGGATTGGAAACGCCGCTGCGCTTAATGCCGTCCATAATGCGCCCTGGCATCGCGCCTATGTAGGTACGGCGGTGGCCCCTGATCTCCGCCTCATCCCGAACGCCGCCAAGGCTGATGCGCACATATTTGCGCTTCAGCGCCCTGGCAATGCTCTGGCCGATGCTGGTCTTTCCGGTGCCGGGGGCGCCCACAAACAACAGAATGGAGCCAGACTGCCTCTTATTTAAAGCCATCACCGCAATCTGCTGGATAATCCGCTCCTTTGTCTTTTTCAGGCCGTAATGCTCCTCATCCAGGATCCTCCTGGCCGCCTCAAGATCAATCTCCTGGGCCTTCTCCTTCTTCCAGGACAAACTGGTTACAAAATCCAGGTAATCATAGAGCATCCCATACTCATGGCTTTCCTGCCCTTCCTGCTTCATACGGTTTAAAACCTTTTCCGCCTCCGCGCGGGCCGTCTCGTTCATCCCCGCTTCCCGGATCTTCTGCTCAAACTTGCGCACATCCGTCACATTTTCCGGATGCAGATCGTCCAGCTCCTTCTGCAGGAAATCGATCTGACGGCGGATGGCCTGCTCCCGGTAAAGCTGCTCATGGGACTGCTGCTGGGCGCTCTGGGCCTCGCTTGAAACCTTAAACAGCTCCAAGGCCTCGTAAAAGGCCTTCTCCATCAGCTCCGTCCGCTTTGCAATGGAATCTTCCTTCAGGATCTCGAATTTTTCCTCATCGTCGATCTTTAAAAGAGCGGAGGTAAAGGTGACGATCTCGTTCATGTTTTTCCAGCGCAGCATATAGCTGCGGTCCCCCTGCATCCACTGGCTGCCCTGGAAAGCCTGGAGCATGGCCGCCCTCATATTCTGGAACCGCTCCTGCTTCTCATCTGGATCCAGGTCGTCAAGATCCGGCCTCATGCGCATCTCCAGATGGAACTTTTTTCCCTCAATCTGGATGGAATCAAGGTTCACCCGGTTGGTGGTATGTACCAGGGCCCACTGGCTGTCGATGCTCTCCACCATGCCCCGGACCGCAATGGGAAATACGTCCTCCGGCACAATCTCCTCCGACTCCTTCTCTCTGGTCAGCATCAGAAACAGCACCTTGTCCCCGACATTGACCGGCTCATCCGCCATGGCGTTTAAATAATCCAGGCGGAAATAGCAGGATACGTCCGGCAGTGTCAGCACATCATAGCATGGAATATAGATCAATGTTACACCCCCTTACGCCAGATACTTCCCCGCTATCTCCTTCACCTCATCCTCATGATCCTCCACCCAGTGGGCATAATCCAGGCCGGAAGCCTCCACCCTTCTTCCCAGCTCCACCAGAAAGGCGGGAATCTGCTCCTGAAGCATCACGCCGGACTGCTCTCCCATGCGCTCCTTTCCCTGAAGGTCGCAGCCTCCCAGATGAAGGGTAAAGGCAGGCTTCGCCACTTTATCAATCATTTTCACCCCGCCGTGGAAACCAATGGCGCCAATCTGATGGGTTCCGCAGGAGGAAGGACACCCGGAAATATGGATCTGAGGCAATGCGCCGTCCTTAATCCCGGCTTCTCTTACCGCCTCCACCGCCTGGCGCAATAACTCCTGGGAATCCCTCACCCCTACTTGGCAGATGCTGGCCCCGATGCAGGCCACCGACTCCTCAAAATCATTCTTCGCCCCGTCGGACAGGGTCTCCATCACTTGCTTCGCCTCACTGCCGGTCAGGTTGATCACGTAAAGGGACTCGTCGGGAGAAAGACGCACTTCCACATCCTCCATGGGCGCGATCCGCTCATAGAGGCGGCCAAACATAGACACGTCAGGGCTTCCGCCGATGGGGTGGTATTTCACTGCGTAAAGGCCGGGCTGCTTCTGAGGAATTACGCCCCGTCCCTCTGCCTCAGAGCCGTCCCCCGCCTTCTTCCGGCAGGGCAGCTTAAGATCAAGATCCAGGTTCTCGCCGGAGGCAAATATGCCCTCCAGCTTCTCCAGATACGCTTTCACATAACCCTCCTGGCCCAGGGTATCCTGCATATACCGGGTTCTGGCCTTGGCCCGCTGCTCATAATTGCCATAGCTGATAAAAGTCTCCCACATGGCCTTAACATAGTACAGCACCTTGGAAGGCTCCACCGCCTCCGCCACCTTAAGGCCCATCTTGGGATTATTTCCAAGGCCGCCGGCGCTGTAGACGTCAAACTTTCCATCGGGACGGGCCGCAAATCCCAGATCCCGGAAGGTAGCGTGAGGAATATTTTTCGGGCTGTTGGAGAAGCAGACCTTCAGCTTTCTCGGCATTTTCGGTCTTTTAATAAAGGTCATCAGATACTCCCCCGCCGCCTCTGCGTAGGGCAGGACGTCAAAATACTCCCCCTCTTCCACCCCGGACAAAGGGGAAACCATCACATTTCTGGGGAAATCCCCGCCTCCGCCTCTGGTGACAATGCCATGATCCAGGGCTTTTTCCATAATCTCGCAGACCTGGCCCTCATCCAGGTTATGAAGCTGCACCGTCTGACAGGTGGTCAGATGGGCCTTATTCACCCCATAAGTTTTGATGCTGTCCGCAATAAATTTCAGCTTATCCTTACTGATCCGCCCTCCGGGCATCCGAAGGCGCAGCATACTGGCCTTTCCACCCCTCTGGGCATAGCTGCCAAAGCCTCCGGAAAAGCCTTTATAGGCGTTTTTATCCAGCTCTCCCGCGTAAAACTCTCTGGTTTTCTCGCGAAACTCTTCCAAATCTTCTCTCCACACTTCTGGCGCAATCCTTATCATACGTTACCTCCTGCTATTCCATTTGTTCCATTACTTCCTCCACAGCCGCCTGTACCTGATTATCCTCCTGAGGCTCCACCACCGCCTGGGTCCTGAGAGCCTCATCCAGCTCCACCTCCACATCCGGCGTAATGCCCTTGCCGTGAAGGTCAAAACCGCTGGGCGTATAATAGTGGGCCATGGTAATCTTAATCGCCGAGCCGTCCCCTAAAGGAATCAAGCTCTGGACAATTCCCTTGCCGTAGCTGGTGGTTCCCACCGACACAGCCCGGTCATAATCAGTCAGCGCACCGGTCAGCACCTCGGCGGCGCTGGCCGACTCTTCATTAATCAGGATGGCGATTGGGATATCCAGCTGGTGTCCGTCTGAGGCCCGGTACTGCTCTCCCTCACCATTCTTGTCCTCGGTATAGACGATCATGGTTTCCTGCCCTCCGGCGGCATACTCTGTCAAATCATCCGGCAGAATATAATCCGCGATCTCCACCGCTCCATCCAAAACGCCGCCGGGATTGCTGCGCAAGTCCAGCACAAGTCCCTTCATGCCCTGGCTCATCAGATCGTCCGCCGCTTCCTTAAACTGCTGGGCCGTCACCAGGTCGAACTGGGTGATCAGGATGTAGCCGATCTGCCCCTCCAGCATCTCATACTCCACCGTCGGCACCTCCACGCTGCGCCTTGTAACCGTCAAATCCACGTATTCATTGGTTTCCTGACGGAAAACGGTGATGGTCACATCGGTACCTTCCTCGCCTTTAATGTAATTGTTCACCAAAATGGACAAATCCTCCCCCTGAACCGGGTGGCCGTCCACCTCATACAGAATGTCTCCCGGCAGCATACCGCTCTCATAAGCAGGGGCGTTTTCAAAAACCCGCACCACCGTACAGAGCCCTGTCAGCCTGTTCTGGCTTAAGAGAGCGCCAATTCCGGAATAAACTCCTTCCGTATCGGCCTGCAGCTCCTTAAAATCCTCCTCCGTATAGTAGGCGGAATAAGGATCGCCCAGACCGGCCATCATGCCAATATAAACATAATCCTCTACCTGTTCCAGATCCTCGTCGTATAAAAAATACTGGTTAATAATCTCCTGGATCAGGGCCATTTTCCCGTTGATCCTGTCATAATTCAGGTTCGTCTCATCCTCCTGCCCCGCTGTGGCCGGCCCCTGTGAAACGCTGTTCTGATTAATCACGCTGCGTCCAAACAAATACATTCCCAGGGACATCCCCACAATCAAAAGCCCCGCAAAGGCTGTTACTAGGGCTCCTGCCAGAACCCCGTTCCAAAAAGATTTTTTCGTTTGATTATTCTCCACGTCTGTCTCCTATCTTGTCCTCATAGGCCCTAAGGGCTCACGTAATTTAAAGGATTTACATAGCTTCCGTCGGACCGGATGCCAAAATGCAGGTGGGGGCCGGTGGAATATCCAGTTGATCCCACCTTGGCGATCACCTGGCCCTGGGAAACCTCATCCCCCTCAGCTGCCAGCAGCTGGGAGCAATGCATGTAAACCGTACTCACGCCTCCGCCGTGGTCGATCATGATATAATTCCCCGCCGAGTAGCTGTATGTAGCGATCACCACGGTCCCGGAGGCCGCCGCCAGGATATCGGAGCCGGAAGCAGCGCCGATATCGATTCCTTTATGATTGCTGGACGCCCCCTCCGTAGGAGACTCCCTGTCTCCGAACTGGGAGGTGATACGGCTGCTGGCGGGACAGGGCCACTTAAAGCTAATATTCCCCAAATCCGCCGTGGTATACGTTTTCCCTTCCTCCTGTGCCTTCTTCCTGGCCTCTTCCTCCCTGCGCCTCATCTCTTCCTCAATCTGGCGCATCCGCTGCTCCTGGGCCTCAAGATCCTCCTGATACTGCTCCAGGTCCTGCTTCGCACCCGCGATCTGGCTCTCATAGGAGGTCAGCTGCGCCTCCTTCTCCGTCATCAGGCGCTGCAGGGAATCCTCCTTCGCCGCCGTCTCATCTCGAAGGACCGTAAGCCCCTCATGCTCCTCCTTTAAAGCCTGCTCCTGCCCCGCCACCTGATCCCGGCTCCTGCGGTATTCCTCCAGCATCTGCCGGTCGTAGCGGGTAATCTGGTTCACATATTCTGCCCGGTTCAGCATCTGCCCCAGGTTCTCCGACTGCAGGATCAGGTCCAGAAACGTAGTCTCCCCGGCCTCGTACATATACTTAATCCGCAGTTTCATGGACTCATACTGTCCTCTCTCCCGTTCCTTAGCCGCCTCCAGTGCAGCCTCAGCCTCCCCGATCTCCTGCTCCTTTTGGCGGATCTGTCCGTCCAGCTGGCTCAGCTGGAGATTCAGCTGATTCAGGCTTTCATCCAGAGAGCGGACGTATTGCTCCGTATCCGTCTTTAATGCCTCCAGATTTTTAAGCGTCTCCTCCGTCCTGGCCTTCTCCTCTTCCAGGATGCTGATCTGATTTTTGGCCTGCTCCATCTCTCTGCTGTCCCCGTTTTCAGCATAGGCGAAGAAGCCTCCCGCCCCCAGGCACAGCGCCAGGGCTGCCGCGCACAACCTTGCCTTTCTCATCTTGTACCGCCTGCCCTTCTCATATCCGCAGATGTCTGCGGATGGTAAAAAAGCTCACCACAAAACCGATCCCTACCCCCAGCCCTAAGGCTACGGCCGCCATATAGGGAAACAGCAGCTTAAGCTTCAGGGGCTGAAACACATCGGTTACGATCCGGAAATGGGAGGTCAGGTAGGCGGCCGTCCTACCGTAAAGAACGTACATGCCGCCCAGAGGAAGCAATGCGCCTGCCAATCCCAAAATCACGCCCTCCACCACAAAGGGAGCACGGATCATAAAATTCGTAGCTCCGATCAGCCGCATAATCTCATTCTCCCTGCGCCTGAAGGCCGCCGCCACCGAGATGGTATTGCTGATCAAAAACACCGCCACTCCCAAAAGCACCGCGATCACCACCAGAGAAAGAAGCCCCGCCAGCTTTCCCGCATTGGAAAGGCCCATAGCGGCGGTATCGGAGGAATTGACCCTGCGCACACCCTCCATAGCCTGCAGCCTGGCCGCCACCTGAGCCTGATCCTCGATCTGATTCAGGTAGATCGTATAGGAGGAAGAGGTCGCCAGAGGATTATCTTCCTCAAAGCCTGCCGCCAGATCCTCATCCTCCCCAAAGTAAACCTGCCGAAAGGACTCCCAGGCTTCCTCTCCGGAGGTAAACTCCATCGCGCGCACCTCGCCCCAGGCCCCAATCTGCTTCCCCAGAGCCAAAATCTCATCATCCGACAGATCCTCGTCAAAAAACACCGTAATTCCCAGAGTATTCTGAGCCGTTAAGGTCACGCTGCGCACATTGGCGGCAATGGCGAAAAAAAGACAGAATAAAAAAATACATGCAGAAATCGTCGCCATGGAAGCAAGCGAAAACAAAATATTTCTGCATATATTAATCATTCCCTGCTTGATGCAGTAAGCTAGTGTACTAATTCTCATATCCGCGCCGCCGCCTTTCCGGGATCTTAAGACCAGCGGTATCCCCGATCAGGGACCCTCGGTCCATGGTAATCACGCGCTTTCCCATCTGGCGGACCAGCTCCTGGCTGTGGGTAATCACCAGCACCGTCGTGCCCTGGCTGTTAATATCCTCCAGAAGCCTCATAATCCCCCCGGCGTTCTCATGATCAAGGTTTCCCGTAGGCTCGTCCGCCAGCAGCACCCTGGGCGAATTAATCAGCGCCCTGGCGATGGCCACCCGCTGCTGCTCCCCACCGGAAAGCTGTCTGGGATAAGCCTTGTACTTGGCGGATAAGCCCACCATCTGCAGCATCCGAGGTACGGACTCCCGGATCACGCGGCCCGGGGCACCGACCACACGCTGGGCAAAGGCCACATTTTCAAACACAGTAAGGTCTTTCAGGAGTCTGAAATCCTGAAAGACCACACCCAATCCCCTTCTATATTTCGGAACGTAGCGCCTGGGCATCCGGCCCAGATCCATATCGTTTACCACAATCCGTCCTTTTGTGGGCTCCAGCTCCTTTAACAGGAGTTTAAGCAGCGTACTTTTCCCGGAACCGCTCTTGCCCACAACAAAAACAAATTCTCCGTCCGCAATGGTAAAGCTTACGTTCTTCACCGCCTTGCAGCCGGTTTCATAGGTCTTGCTGACCCGCTCCATCTCAATCATACGCTGCTCCGAACAGCCTTAATAGTCCAGGCTTTCCATGTATTTCATGTATTTCGCCACCATCAGGGCGATCTTAAAGGTAATGGCGTCCTCAAAGACCCGAAGATCCAGCCCGGTACTCTTCTGAAGCTTATCCAGGCGGTAAACCAGGGTATTCCGGTGGATATAAAGCTGTCTGGAAGTCTCGGACACATTCAGGCTGTTCTCAAAAAATTTGTTGATGGTGGTCAGGGTCTCGTCGTCAAAGTCATCGGGAGACTTGCCGTCAAATACCTCCCGGATAAACATCTTGCACAGCGGAATGGGCAGCTGATAGATCAAGCGGCCGATACCTAAGTTGTTGTAAGCGATCACATTCTTATTGCTGTAGAAGATCTTCCCTACATCAAGAGCCATCTTGGCCTCCTTGTAGGAGCGGGAAACCTCCTTAATATCGCTGATAATGGTGCCGTAGGACACGCGAACCTTGGTCATGGCCTCCGTATTCAGCATATCCAGAATCGTATTCGCTGTCTTCTCCAGATCCTCATAGCTCTCGCCGGGCTTAATCTCCTTTACCAGGATGATATTCTTCTCATCCACAGCGGTGATAAAGTCCTTGGTCTTAGCCGCAAACAGGCTGCGCACCGTCTCCAGGGCGTTGATATCCTTCTCATTATGAGTCTCAATAATGAATACCACCCGCTTGGCATCCGTATCGATGTGGAGCTTCTTAGCCCGGTTGTAAATATCCACCAGCAGCAGGTTGTCCAAGAGCAGGTTCTTGATAAAGTTATCCTTATCAAAGCGCTCTTTATAAGCCACCAACAGATTCTGGATCTGGAAGGCGGCCAGCTTTCCTACCATATATACATCGTCACTGGCGCCTCTGGCCAGGAGAATGTACTCCAGCTGATGCTCGTCAAAAACCTTAAAAAACTGATATCCCTGAATCACCTGGCTGTCCGCCGGGGAATCTACAAAGGCCAGAATGGAGCCTTCGGATTCTTCCGCATCGTTAAAGGTGGACGCCAGCACCTTTCCCTCTGTGTCGCAAATGCACAGGTCAATTCTCGTAATCCCCTTCAAACCATCTAAAGTGGTCTGCAAAATCTGATTTGAAATCATCTTGCACGCTCCTTCTCTTTTCCTATTTTTCTATTTTAATGCAAAAAAGCTAAAAAAGCAAGGGAATATCTGTCAAATCAGATGCAACAATCTCCCGAACTTTAATAACAGCCTGCCCATGGGCATCTCCTGAAGCTCCCGCTTCGAAACCACCCGCAGCTTTAAGATGGCGGCCCCGTAAACCGCAGCTCCCACGGCGGCCGCAGCGCACATCCCCAGCGTATTGGAGGGGATCAGCCAGTAAAGGCCGTGATACACAGCAAAGGCGCAGATCCCCATTAAACAGGAGCAGAACAGCGGGCCAATAAAGCTGGAGCGCACTTCCTGCCGGTAGTGGAGGGCCTTTCCGATGGCGATCCAGTTCAGGATGCACACCACCAGGGCAAAAGTCACATTGCCGACCACCAGACCGTATACCCCAAGATTCAGCTTTGATAGCATCAGCCATACAAGTACGGCGTGGATTCCCAGGGAGATGGCGGAGTGGGTCACCGACTTTCGCATCAGGTCAATCCCCTGGAGCACTGAGTTTGTCACGGTGGACAGTGAGAAAAACACCACCGCCGAAGCGCCAAGCATCAAAAGGTTCCGGGTAATCTCACGCCCGTCCCCAAACACCAGCCGCATCACCGGCGAGGCAAGGGCAAACATGGCCACCGCGCAGGGAATGGCGATCAGCATATTAAATTTAATCGTAATATAAATCTTATGGCGCACCTCCTTGGGTCTTTTCGCCACCCTGGAAACTACGATGCTTGGGATCATTGAGGCCCCCAGGGAGGAAGCGATGGCTACAGGAACATTGGTTAAAAGACGATATTTCCCGCCGTAAATGCCAAGGAGGGACAAGCGCTCCTTCTCAGAAAAGCCCTTTCCATCCATAATCAGCCCAAAAAGGGAGTTGTCCACAGAGCCGCTGAGCTGATACACAAACTGGCTCAGAATAATGGGGGTAAAGGTAGCCAGCAGCAGCACCATCACCTGTCGGTAATCCATGGAGCATGGCTGAGGGCGTTTTTTCTTCCGGCCTTTATAGTACAGAACCATCATGGCGCCCAGGAAGGCAAAGGCCGCCAGAGCCCCTATGAGGGTACCCAGAGTGCCGCCCGCCGCGCCGTAGGAAAGGGGATTGTCCCGGTCCGCGAAACGGTTCAGGAAATCATAGGAGGCCCAGATGCTGACTCCGGCGTGAACCAGCTGCTCAATAATCTGCGACACCGAGGTGGGGATCATATTCCCTCTGCCCTGGAAAAATCCACGAAACACCCCCATCACCGCGAAGACCAGGATGGTAGGAGCCATCACCCGCAGGGGCAGGGCGCTTCCGGGACTTTTAAAAATCGTGGAAGCGATAAAATCCGCTCCAAACAGCAGAATCACTGTCATAACCCCGCCCATAAAAGCCCCCAGAGCAATGCCGCAGTGAAAAACACGCCTGGCATCCCCGCCCTGCCGCTCCTGACGCTTCTGGGCGATCAGCTTAGATACGGCAAGGGGAAGGCTGTAGGAGGACAAAATCAATCCGATGTTGTAAATCTCATAGGCCGTATTATAATAGCCGATTCCCTCGTCTCCCAGGATTCTGGTCATCGGAATCTTGTAAAGCAGCCCGATGAGCCGGACAATAATCCCCGCCGCCGCCAGGATGGTCCCCTGGACCAGGAAATTATTCTGAAGCTGTCCTTTCTTCCCAGCCATGTCCATTTCCTCCTTCTTTTGCAAAACCTTCCATCATTTTACATGCATCCCGCTGTTTATGCAACAAAAAATATCAGCATCCCCGCTTTTCTTTCCAAAAGGGGGATGCTGATATTTTATGTGAAACGGGGCGCTTTATGTAGACATTAGTTCAAGATTACCTGCTCCGTATCCTTATCAAAGATATGAACCTTATCCATATCCAGGGCCAGCTTTACAAGATCGCCGGTTCTGGCAGTGGTCCGCGGATTTACCTTAGCGGTGAAGTTCGCGTCCTCTACGTCAAAGTACAGCAGAACTTCGGAGCCCAGCATCTCGTATACGCGGATGGTCGCCTCGATCACGCTGTTGGGAGAAGCGGCTAAGAAGCTCTCCTCATCGTGAAGATCCTCGGGACGGATACCCAGGGTAACGGTCTTTCCAACATATCCGGCGGCCTCCAACCCCTTGGCCTTCTGGTCCGGAAGAGCGATGGTGTGTCCGCCAAAGCTTAAGGTTACGTTGTTTCCATTCTTAGCTACAGCTGCGTCGATCATGTTCATCTGAGGCGTTCCGATGAATCCGGCAACAAACTTGTTGCAGGGGCTATCATACAGCTCCTGAGGAGTACCAACCTGCTGAACCACGCCGTCCTTCATAACAACGATTCTGGTTCCCAGGGTCATAGCCTCGGTCTGGTCATGGGTTACGTAGATGATGGTGGTCTCCAGTCTCTGATGAAGCTTGGAAATCTCAACACGCATCTGGCCTCTCAGCTTCGCGTCCAGATTGGACAGAGGCTCGTCCATCAGGAATACCTTGGGCTTACGAACGATGGCACGTCCCATGGCAACACGCTGTCTCTGGCCGCCGGACAGAGCCTTGGGCTTACGGTCGAGCAGATGCTCCAGATCCAGGATCTTGGCAGCGTCATGAACCTTCTTATCGATCTCATCCTTGGGGGTCTTTCTCAACTTCAGTCCGAACGCCATATTGTCATATACGGACATATGGGGATACAGAGCGTAGTTCTGGAAAACCATGGCGATATCGCGGTCCTTGGGCTCCACATCGTTCATCAGCTTGCCGTCGATGTACAGCTCTCCGGAAGAGATATCCTCCAGGCCTGCAACCATACGCAGGGTGGTGGACTTACCACAACCGGACGGTCCTACGAAAATGATAAATTCTTTATCCGCAATCTCCAGGTTAAAATCCTTTACCGCAACAAAACCGTTGGGGTACTTCTTGGTTACGTTCCTTAATGATAAACTAGCCATCTTTTTTTTCCTCCTAAAATCAGTGGATCATCGTTTCATTTCCTGCTGCCGGACCTTAAAGCAGGTGTATTCCGCCTGTCCTTAACAGCTATCCATATCATAGCGGAAAACGCCGCCGATTGCCATGCTTACAATCCACAAAATCCGATTTTCGGTTTTAGCTAATTTGTATATTTGAGGAAAAATCTGCTCTAAATTCCAAATTTCACAGAAGATCGATTGCTAAAATTTGTAACTTTTTTTATTTTTCCTTAATTTTTGCCCTGTTTATTCCTGTCAAATAGCCGTAAAAACCTCAGAAATGAAAATTTTCGGGGTTTTGACCTATTTTTTCCCTCTTTGCTTGTGCATTTTTTTAACAATTTCCCCTTTTTTCCCTTTTCCTGCGGCTCCTCCCTCTATTCGGCGGATGGAGGTATCGGTGATCTCGATTTTCCCCTCCTTCAGAAGAAGCCCCACCGCCCGCTTAAAGGCATTTTTGCTCATGCCAAATTCACGAAGGATCACCTGGGGATTGGCCTGATCGGTAAAAGGAAGAACGCCGTCAAATTCATCGATCCCC
The DNA here is from genome assembly GCA_944383785.1 of uncultured Enterocloster sp. Taxonomy (GTDB): domain Bacteria; phylum Bacillota; class Clostridia; order Lachnospirales; family Lachnospiraceae; genus Enterocloster. The sequence continues at coordinate 20,249 of CALWQV010000045.1, forward strand.
TTTAACACCGCCTGGGCATCCGTATTCATCTGGAGATAAGCCTTGTCCCGCAGGGAAAGATCCAGCTTTCCATCCTCCCGCACCCGCATCACCCGGACATGGACCGAATCACCCTCCCGAAGCTTCCCGAACATCTCCCGTTTGGGAATCAGGCCGTAATAGCGGCAGTCCACCGCCACAAAAGCGCCAAGCTGTTCATTGATCTCATACAAAATGCCGTCCGCCCAATCTCCTTCTTTATAGGGAGAATCGCTGCTCATGTGAGAGTAAACCCGCATGGTAGCGGCTAGGCGGCCGCTCTTGTCCACATACAAAGTCACCAGGCAATGGTCCCCCTTTTTCACAGGGCGGGTCTGCTCCTTAAAGGGCAGCAGCAGATCCTTCTCTACGCCCATGTCCAGGAAAGCGCCAATTTTCGACACATCCTTTACCTCTAACAGGGCCGTCTCTCCCGTCTGTATCTTCGGCGTCCTGGTGGTGGCGATCAGCCGGTCGGAAGAATCCTTATAAATAAATACCGTAACCCGATCACCGATCTTCGCCCCAGCCGGAACCTGCTTTCTCGGAAGGAGCACCGCTTCCTCTCCCCCCGCTTCTCCTACATATACGCCAAATTCTTTCTCTCTCAGGATTTCCAGTTCCTGAATCTTTCCTAATTCAATCATATCCTCTTTCCTTTTTCATCCTATTCTGTTCTCAGCCACACGCTGGCGCAGGCTTCGCCCTCCCGGCCGCACAGAGCCGCTACCCAGACATTCTCCCCATCCTTACACAGACGGGGATACAGCACATCTCCCAGAATCGCCGCCTTCCGGTATTCCGCCCGGATCTCCCGAACCGTGAGCTCCTCCGGGATCAGCTCCCGCACCATCTCCACATACTGGGCATTGTTGACATGATGGTTGGAATCCAGATGGTGGCGCAGAATCCGCACCGGCTCCCGCTCCTCATACGCTTCAGGCAGTTTGATCCGCCTGGGAGCCGCCGGCAGCTCAAGCTTCGGCTCCGGCGTCCCGTAGGCAGCGATATCCTCCGCCTCCACCCGGACCGGCGTTCCCTGATCCAGATCATAGAGGAACCACGCAGAGCCCGCCCGGGCCAGGCTCTCTCCTTCTTGGGTGCGCAGCACAAAATTCCGGTAGCCGTAAATTCCTCTGCTCTCATTGTGCCATGTGCCGATCACAATCCTCTCGCCCAGCCTGGGCCAGCGGTCAATAAGAATCTGCCAGGAAGAAAGCATCCAGGCCTTGTGCCTGGCCTCCAACACTTCCACTCCCACCCCTACGTCGGCTGAATGGAAGGTGCTGCAGTCCTGCATATAGTTAATCAGCCCCAGCACTGTGAGCCTGCCCGTTTCGTCTGTCTCACTGTAACGCACTCTGCTGTCAAATGAATACATTGGCTTTCCTCCTCGTAAGTGCTCGTAACAATACTCCGCACTAGGCTCGATAAGACCTCGCCAAGTGCTCTGTATGTATCGCACGTAAGCGCCTAAAGGACAGGCGCTAAGTGCTCGTAACAATACTCCGCACTAGGCTCGATAAGACCTCGCCAAGTGCTCTGTATGTATCGCACGTAAGCGC
>CALWQV010000046.1 GCA_944383785.1 uncultured Enterocloster sp.
CGGTAATGGTCAGCACATCGTCCGCCTGGGCCAGGGTGATCACCCCGTCTACGTTCATGCCCGGCAGCAGGGTGTCCAGCCCATCGCTCATGGTCACCGTTACCGGATAAGTTGTAACGCCGTTGGAGTAGCTGCTCTCCAAGCTTACATTGGTCACCGTGCCGGAGAAGGTCTGGCCTTCAAAGGCGTCCGCCGTTACGGTCACCGGCTGGCCCACCTTGACGTCCTGGATATCCAGCTCGTCGATGGACATCTCAAAGGTCAGGCTGGACAGATCGTAGATCACCGCCAGGGTGCTCTCGCTGTTGGTGTCCCTGGTAATCGTCTCGCCTACATTATAATTCTTGGCAATGACCTGACCGGAAATCGGAGCCGTAATGGTATAATTGTCGTAGCTGTCCTGGGTATTTTCCAGGCTGCTCTGGGCGGATTCCACGCTTTCCTCAGCCTGCTCCACCCCGTCGGAGTAGCTCTTCATCAAGTCCTCCGCCGAGTCCGCCGTCATGCGGAACAGGGGAGTCCCCTTTGTCACATAGTCGCCTTCATTTACCAGAAGGGCCTCCACCTCCACCGCGGAGCTTAAATTAGCCGTCATGGTGGTATCCACCGCCGCCGTAAAGGTTCCGTCCTCGCTTCCGATAAAATCGCCGATCTGGGCGGTGGCTCTCATGGAATCCGTAAGGCCGCCGGGGTTATTCACCGTAATGGTCACATATTTTACCAGCCGTCCGCCGGTTAGGGCCTGTTCCCGGTTTGCCACCGCGGTAACGACGCCGCCGATCTGCTCTCCCGTATCCACTAAAGTCAGAACCGCTCCATTTCCCACGCCGATCAGGGCCGCTTCCCCGGAAAGGAAGGGGATGCGGATCTTCATCTGGTCGTCGCTGTAGAGATCCGCCAGCTGGCTGTTGCCGCTGACTCGGTCCCCTACATGGATGTGAAGGGTATCGATGTATCCTGTTTCCGTGGCCTTGTAGGTATTGCCGCTGTAATCGTTTAAGGCCTCATTGTAATCCTCCTGGGCGTCCGCCAGATCCTCCTGGGCCCGGGTCAAACGGTTGGTGGCCGAAGTCAGCTCCGACTCCATGCTGGAGTGGTCGATCTCATAGAGCACCTGATCCTTCTCCACCTGATCCCCTTCCTCGAAATTGGCGGATATGATCTCGCCCTCCACCAGGGAAGTGATGCTGTAGGTTTCCGCCGCCTCCAGGGTTCCCGAGGAGGAAAGCTGGGAGGTGATGCTCTGGCGGGTTACCACCGCCGTATTCACCGTCTGGGCCTGGGCCGCCGCCTCCTTGGCCGCGGCGGAGCGGCGCAGCATAAGGACAATGAGAATCGCCGCCAGCACCGCCAGCACAATGACAATATTCAGCCATCTCTTCTTTTTGGGCCGTTTCTTTGCCGTCTCCTCCTTCTTTCGAAAAGGAAGACGTGATTTGAGACTTTCAAAATCGATCTTCATCCTGCACCTCGCACCTTAATATTCCAAAACGTCCACAGCGGAGTATTTGCTTCCGGAGCCCTGGCATACCACCACTACCTCGTCTCCCACCTGGATGCTGCCGTAGATGGAGAATACATACTGGAGCTCCGAGGAATCCAGGGATACGGTAATATTTCCGTCGCCATCGATCAGCTCCGAGTCGGAGGAATCGTTCAGATCCACCTCCAGCTCTATGGAGGTAGGCGTAATCACATCCGTAGACTGGTAGTAGATGCTCTTTACCTCGCCCTTTAACAGGATGTAGCTGGCATTTTCCGCGTCGTCATCGTCCCAGCCGCTGGTGGTATAGGCCCAGATGGTCTTGGACTTCACATTGTAGTAAATCACCGCGAAGCCGCAGTCTCTCTGGGAACGGTTCACCGCCGCCAGGTCGCTGGCCACGCCGTTTAAGAATACATTGGCGTCGGTGGTGGAGAAGGGCACGGAATCCGCCACGGAAAAGCCCTTGCGCACCAGGATGGGGCCTCTGCGCTCGTCGTCCAGGATGGTGATGGGATTGATCTCCCCGTCGCTGTTGAGCTCGCAGTCCAGAACCGCCCCGTAAATGGTATTGCTGTCCTTGGGATTGGCCTTTAGCAGGTTATAAAAAATATTCATGCAGTCGGTCTGGTTTAAAACCTCGTTTGGCTGGCGGTTCGTCACCTCTTCATTCAGCTCCAGGTAGTTAAACTTGGAAATTCTGGAGGAAGCCAGATCGCCGGTAAAGTCCTCGTCGGTGTAGCCCAAAAGGGTCAGGACCGCCTTCACCGCATCCTTATATGTAATGTAGTCGTCCGGCTTAAAGAGGCCGCCTAAAAATCCGCTCATCCACCCCTGGGAGGCGGCGATGCGGATATAAACCGCATTGGGGTGGGAAGCCGGCACATCGGCAAACACCGATACCGCCACGCTGGTCAAATTCTCCCGCCAGCTGGAAGCGTTTACCAGCATCTTGGCGAAATCCGACCGGGTTACCTGGGCGGTGGAATCAGTAATGCTCATAATCCCCACCAGGTCTACCACCTGCTCCCGCATCTGGAAATTGGCGTAGGAAGTATTGGCGTACACGCAGTAAGGCGCCAGGGCAGTGCTTCCCACCACTGCCGACAAAGCCGTAAACATACAGCGCCTGGCTTTATATCCTCGGTTCATAAATAAAAACTCCTCTCTCTCACGTTTCCTGTCATCCGTTGACACTGTAACATGGCTTTGTGAAGATTCTGTGGGCAAAATGTTAGAAAATGTGTAAAATTTATATCTCATCATTTGAATCAAGAAGCTTTTTTAAATCGTCAATATCCGGAAGCGCATTCTTTAATTTTTCAGACATATCCTTTGATGTCTTATAAGTTGCGACTCCCATAGGCTTTGTATAATCTCTAATCACAAAATCCACAAAAGCCTTATTCATATCTTTACACAGTATAATGCCAATTGACGGATTCTCATGTGGTTTTCTTTCAAACTGATCCAATATGCTAAGATATCCTGATAATTGTCCCAGATATGCCGTTTTAAATTTTCCTGATTTTAGTTCAACAGCTACAAGACAATTTAGCTCACGATTAAAAAATAAGAGGTCTAAAAATTGATCTTCCCCAAAAGCATCCAGATGAAATTGATTTCTCACAAATGTGAAATCCTTTCCAAATGTCAGAATAAAATTTTTCACATTATGCACGATGGCTTTTTCCACAATTCTTTCATCTACATCTTGCCGATCTCTAATATTCAGCTCTTCTACATTAATGTAATCAAGAAGATACTCATCTTTAAAAGTATTAACTGCGCGGAAAGCTTGCTCTGTCGCCGGAAGCGTTTGATAAAAATTATTGGGTAAACTTCCTTGATGATGGTAATCATCTCGATCAATTGACTGTTCCAGCGCTTCACGGCTATATTTCTCAGAGGCACATCGTTTGATGTAGTAAAGCCTCTCATCTACATTTTTTATCTTAGACAGTATTGTCCGATGATGCGAAAAACCAATCGAGAAGAAGGCCTCTACAGGAAACTCAGTTTGTTTTAGCACCAATGGGTTCCAAATTGATATTTCCGTTTTGGCACCAGCCGGTTCCAAATTGCTGTTCTCACACATCTGATCTTTCTTCTCTAAATTTGACCACTCTTCATAGAAGGTTCTCATATAACGAAGATTTCGGGCCGAAAACCCTCTAAGCCCAGGCAGTTCACGATCCAATCGTTCGCTAATCGTATCAATGGCTCCTTTTCCCCAAAAACCATTTCGCGAATTAAGCGATATATATTTTCCTATACTGTAATACAGCAACAGTTGCTTTTCATTTACAGATTTCGCCGCCTCATATTGACTTTGTAAAATGGCAGTTTTTATTGCTTTTACGGCATTGTCATAATTTGTAAGTTCACCCACACGAACACCCCCTCACGAATTTAAATATTCCTTTAGCGCCTCCATCCGCTTCTCCCCCTCTTCTCTCCCCTCCTGGTACAGCTCCTCCAGCTTCTTCTTATTTTTCTCAAGCCTGGATACGGTCACAGGCTTTGGGGGCCGGATCACGAAAATCTTCCCTTCCTCCTCCAGCCGGTCGATCTCATCCTCCATACGGTTGTACCGGGCCGGAATCTCTTCAATGGAAGCCAAAAGCTGGGGCAGCGGCTTAAAATATCTGCGGTAGGCCTTCTCCTGAAGAGGGCTGATGGGCGGCTTGCGGTAGTTATGATCCCGGCTTAAAACCAGCACCACCTTCTCGTACCCCTCCTCCATGGCTTTCCGGTATGGAATGGGCATGGACAAGCCCCCGTCCAGATATTGTTTGTGGTCGATGGTGATCATCCTGGACAACAGGGGCATGCTGCTGGAAGCCGCCACCGCCGCCTCCAGATCGGAGCAGCGTCCCTTCTCGAAATACTCCGGCTGGCCCGTCTTGCAGCGGGTAGCCACCGCCACATAGCGCTGAGGCGACCGGTTAAAGGTTTCCCAGTCAAAGGGGATTAGCTCATGGCTCAGCTCCCCAAAGAGGAAATCAAAATTAAAGATCTGACGTTTTTTCATCATCCTGCGAAAGCTCAGATACCGGGAGTCATTTACAAATCCAATGGTCACATCCCTGGTCCGCCCCGGCTGGCGGCTCACATAGCTTAATCCGGTCATGGAGCCGGCGGAAACGCCGATCACATAAGAAAAATTCATCTCCTGCTCTAAAAATACATCCAGCACTCCCGCCGTGAACAGGCAGCGCATGGAGCCGCCCTCCAACACTAAAGCTCCGTTTATCATATCCATCTTGTCTCCTTTTCGTCCTTCAAACAGTCCAATTCTACATTAAAGGCGCGATCAGCCGCAGTGTCCGTCCCGCCAGGCGCTTTAAGGCCGGATAGCCCGCGCAGTCCTTTAAGGCAATCCTCTGGCATTTCAGCAGAGTCGCCTTAAAATCCGCCTCCATCTGCCCCACAGCGCTGCTGCGGTACAGATAAACTCCACACTCAAAATGCAGGTACAGGCTGCGGAAATCCAGATTAATGGTTCCCACTACCGCCTTCTCGTCATCGCAGATAAATTCCTTGGCGTGGACAAAACCCGGCGTATACTCGTAAATCTGCACGCCCGCCTGGATAAGCTCCGGATAATAGGTTCTGGCCAGCAGATAGGCGTACATCTTATCCGGAATATGGGGCATAATGATAATCACCTCCACTCCCCGCTTGGCAGCGAAGCAAAGGGCGTTCTTCATATCATCGTCCAAAATCAAGTATGGGGTCATGATGTGGACATAGCGCTTGGCCCGATTTAAAATGTCCATATAAACCTCTTCCCCAACCCGTTCCTTATCCATAGGGCTGTCGCCGTAGGGCATCACAAAGCCTCTCTTATCCCCCGGAAGCACCTCAAGCTCTGCGGCGGAAGCCAGATACCGCCCATAATCCTCCAGCCGTCCCGGCTCCGCCACATTCCACATCTGCAAAAACATCATGGTAAAGCTTTTAACCGCCTCGCCCTTCAGCATAACCGCCGTGTCCTTCCAGTGGCCGAAGCGCACCTTCCGGTTAATATATTCATCCGCCAGATTCACTCCCCCCGTAAAAGCCGTGCAGCCGTCGATCACCACGATTTTCCGGTGGTCACGGTTATTCTGGTGGGTGGATAAAACCGGCTTAACCGGGGAAAACATCTTGCAGCGGATGCCCTTTCTTTCCAGCTCCTGAGGATAGTGATAGGGAAGCAGCACCATAGAGCAGGTGCCGTCGTACATAACCCGCACCTCTACGCCCTCCTTTACCTTCTCCTCCAGGATTTCCAGAATAGCGTTCCACATGATGCCCCGCTCAACAATGAAATATTCCATGAAAATGAACCGTCTAGCCTTCTTCAGCTCCCTTTTTAAAGCCTCAAATTTGTCCTCCCCCAAGGGAAAAAATTCCGCCGACGTATTCCGATAGATGGGGAACCCGCCCCAGCGGTTCATATAATGGATCAGCCCCTTTACATCCTCGCTTTCCTCCATAGCCTGCCGGGCCGCCGCCTCATCCTGCTTCAAAAAGGGGCGGATCTGGCCGCTGGTCATTTTCAGCTGGCCCGCCATCAGCTTGGGAATAATCTGAATGTGGACAAAAATATAAAAGGCCACCCCGAATACCGGAAATACCAGCACCGGAATCACCCAGGCAAGCTTAAAGCTGCTGTCCGTCTGCTCGTTCAGGATGTAGATCACCGCCACAGCCCCCAACAGCACAAAGGCAGCGTAAAAATACACCACATACTCTTCCATCAGATGAAGAGGGATAAACAAAAGCCCGATCTGAATCAGGACAGACACCAGCACATAAGTAGTACGGCCAAATATAATGCGCAGCAGACCTTTTAATTTTTTCTTCAAATTTTCGCCTCCTATTATAAACGGCAGTCACAAAGGAGCCTAAAAAGAGGGGCGGCATGGCCCAACGTCCGGAGCCTGCCGCCATCCTGAACTGTTACGTTTCTTCTCAATCTTCAAGGGCCTGGCGGATATCCTCGATAATATCCTCCGGATCCTCCAGTCCCAGGCTGAAACGGATCATGGAGGGATCCACGCCCGCCTCCTTTAACTGCTCCTCATTTAACTGCCGGTGGGTATGGCTTGCGGGATGAAGAACCGCCGTCCTGGAATCCGCCACATGAGTTTCAATGGAGCAGAGCTTCAGCTTATCCATAAACTCCGCCGCAGCCTGACGCCCTCCCTTAAGGCCAAAGGAAATAACGCCGCAGGTTCCGCCCGGCATATACTTCTGAGCCAGCTCATAGTATTTATCCCCTTCCAGTCCCGGATAAGACACCCAGGCCACATCCTCCCTGGATTTCAGGTATTTGGCCACCGCCAGGGCGCTTGAGCAGTGGCGAGGCATCCGCAGATGAAGAGTTTCCAACCCGATATTGATCAAAAAGGCGTTCTGGGGCGACTGGATGGAGCCCAGATCCCGCATCAGCTGGGAGGTGGCCTTGGTAATATAAGCCAGCTTTCCGAATTTCTGTGTGTAGATGATGCCGTGATAGGACTCATCCGGCTCCGTCAATCCCTTAAACTTGTCATGATGGGCTTCCCAGTCAAAATTGCCGCTGTCCACAATACAGCCGCCTACCGTAGCCGCGTGGCCGTCCATGTACTTGGTGGTGCTGTGGGTCACAATATCCGCTCCCCACTCAAAGGGACGGCAGTTGATGGGGGTGGCAAAGGTATTATCCACAATCAGCGGCACTCCATGGCGGTGGGCCACAGCCGCGAACTTCTCAATATCCAGCACCGTCAAAGCCGGATTGGCGATAGTCTCCGCGAAAAGGGCCTTGGTATTGGGTCTGAAGGCCTTTTCCAGCTCCTCCTCAGAGGCGTCCGGGTTCACCAGGGTACACTCTACCCCCATCTTGGGGATAGTCACCGTAAACAGATTGGTGGTTCCGCCGTAAATAGCCCCGGAGCTTACGATGTGATCTCCCGCCTGGCAGAGGTTCATCACCGCATAAAAGTTAGCCGCCTGCCCGGAAGAGGTCAGCATCGCCGCTACGCCGCCCTCAAGCTCGCAGATCTTAGCTGCCACTGCGTCGTTGGTGGGGTTAGCCAGCCTGGTATAAAAATAGCCGCTCTCTTCTAAGTCGAACAGACGCCCCATCTGCTCGCTGGTGGAATATTTAAAGGTTGTGCTCTGATAGATGGGCAGCTGTCTGGGCTCGCCGTTCTTCGGCTCCCAGCCGCCCTGAATGCAGACCGTACCCAGTGAACGTTTCTTACTCATGATGATGAATCCTCCTTTGTTGTTCTAAACGCTATGCATCATAGTCTAGCACAAAACAGGGCTGAAAATCAATGTGAAGATGAAAATGCTTAAAAAATTTTCCTTGCCCTCATCCCCCAACCACTCTATAATAGCAGTTATGAACCAAAGGAGCGTAGCCATCATGAACCTTCCATCCACCCCCCGCTGGGATAACCTTCCCTTCCACTCACTAAACTGGGAGCTAAAAGCCCGCTTTGGCAGAAAGCTGTGCAAGCTGTCCTTAGACGGCGGCATGACCTGCCCCAACCGGGACGGGACTTTGGGAACCGGGGGCTGTATCTTCTGCAGCACAGGCGGCTCCGGTGACTTCGCCTCCCCCTGCCAGAAAGACTTGCAGCTTCAAATTGAACAGGCGAAGGCCTTGGTAGCCGGAAAATTCCATCCAGAAACATCCCCTGCCTATATCGCCTACTTCCAGTCCTATACCAACACCTACGCTCCCCTGGATTACTTAAAGAACCTGTTTTACGGGGCGGCGGCCCATCCGGACATTGCCCTAATCTCCATCGCCACCCGCCCGGACTGTCTGCCGGAGCCGGTGGTAGAGCTTCTGGCAGAGATTAACCGCATAAAACCGGTATGGGTGGAGCTGGGTCTTCAGACCATCCATGAGGATACCGCCGCCTTCATCCGGCGGGGCTACAAGCTCCCGATCTTCACCGACGCCTGCCGCCGTTTAAAGGAAGCCGGCCTGGAAACCATCGTTCATGTGATCCTGGGACTTCCCGGCGAGGATAAAAAACGCAGCCTGGAAACCGTCCAATACCTGGCGGATCACCGTCTGGGGGAGGGAATCAAACTGCAGCTGCTCCACGTACTAAAGGGAACGGACCTTGGGCAGCTTTACCTGCGGGATCCGTTCCCTCTGTATACCATGGAAGAATATCTTGATTTAGTGATCGATTGTGTGGAGCGGCTGCCGCCGGAGGTGGTGATCCACCGTCTCACCGGAGACGGTCCGAAGGACATTCTCATAGCCCCTCTCTGGAGCCGGAACAAACGCCTGGTGCTGGGAAGCCTTTACAAACGCTTTAAGGAGCGGGGCACCTGGCAGGGAAGGCTTCATCCCCCTATTGCTGGGTGAGCACCTTCCCTTCTCCATCCACATTCACTCCATAGGAAATCCCCATCATATAGCTGTAAAATTCCGCCCGCTCCCCCTCTTCTGTCAAAGGCCGGGTATATCCGGCCCCGGAGGCGCCGGGCAGTAGCTGAAGGCCCGCCCGAAGCTCTTCCGTCTCTTCCCGCTCCAGAACAACTTTTAAAAGAGCTGTCCTGGGAATACTGCTGCCAAATACGAAATTCCCCAAGCTGTAGACAATGGGCTTTCCCTCATAATATTCGATTCCCTGAAGCACATGGGGGTGGCTTCCCACCACCAGATCCGCCCCGGCATCGATATACTGCCGCCCCATGGTCCGCTGGTATTCCTCCGGATGCTCCGCACGCTCGATGCCCCAGTGGACGTAAACCACCACATAGTCACAGACCTCATCCAGCTTCTCAATCTCCTGCACCGTCAGCGCCGGATCATAGGTCACCAGCATCCCAGGCTTTGTGGAGGTGGCGTTCCAGGAGGTTTCCGGAATCACCCTGGAAGCCCCGATGAAGCCGATTTTCATCCCCTTAAGCTCCGCAATCACCGGCTCCTTGGCCTCATCCAGGTTCCGCCCCGCTCCCACATGGAGGATCCCCGCCTGATCCAGGGTATCCAGCGTATCCACCAGGGCGTCGGTTCCAAAATCCAGGGCGTGGTTATTGGCCAGCGTCACCAGATCGATGCCCATCTCCTTAAAAATTGACACCCGCTCCGGCGGCAGACGGAAGGTATACTGCTTATCCGGCGCAGCCTCCCCCCGGCTGCTGAAGGGAAATTCCTCATTCACTACAAACAGATCCGCCCCCTGCATCTCATCTAAAAATCCCTGTCCCACAACGCCTGTGATTCCGCCTCCTGTCTCATAGGCGTTCAGTACATGATCCGACAGCAGCACATCTCCGGCGAATACTAAGGTAACCGGCTCAGGAACCGGAGATTCTTCTGACGGCAAAGCCGTCTCCCCGGCGGGAGTTTCCGAAACATCGGCTGATTCTCCCTGGGACGCTTCCGCCGAAGCCGTTCCCCCTGCCGAGGCCCCTTCCCCTTCCGGAGCCTCCGGAACCTCTCCCACAAGGCCAGCTCCCTTCTCCTGGCCGGACAGCGTCTCTACCGTCTCATAGGAGCTCCCCATCCCGTGCCACACCTTAAATCCCAAAATTCCAATCAAAAAAATACCCAAAAAGGCGGCTACAAAAGCCGCCCTATGTCGATTTCCCATCTAAAAATCCTTTCCTACATGGCCAGCACAATGCCTCCGTCCTCGGCGTACAGTGTCGCTACGCCCGCTGTCTCCGTAATCACGATCCGGCCGAAATTCGCCAGGCTCTTTAACTGCTCCTTCACAAACTCCGCCCGCTGACGGTTATTGCAGTGGGCGATCACTGCCGTCTTGCGGCTGGTATCCCCGGCCTGGGACACCGCGATATCGCACATGCGCTTCAGGGCCTTATTAATCCCCCTGGCCTGATCCAACTTGATGATCGTACCCTGATCCGCCCCCATCACAGGCTTAATATTCAGGGCTGTGGCAAAAAATGCTTTAAGTCCCGTAAGGCGTCCATTCTTGCGCAGCGTCTCCAGGGTTTCCAGCACAAAGTAAGTATTCATCCGGTCCCGGTATTCCAGGGCCTTCTTAAGAATCTCATCCACATCCGCCTCTGACTCGCAAAGTCCCTGAAGATAAAGGGCGATGCACAGCTGACCGGAAGAAGCCGAAAGGGAATCAATCACCTCCACCCGTGTGGAAGGTCCTGTCCCCGCCTTCTGTTCCTCATCATAAATCTGCTTGGCCGTCATCGCTGAATTATAGGAGCCGCTTAAATGGCAGGAGAGGGTAATGACAAACACCACGTCCGTCCCCGCCTTCCGGTAGCGCTCCAAAAAGAGCTCCGGCGAGGGGCAGGCCGTCTTGGGGCACTGGGGACAGGCTCGAACCATGGCCAGGAACTTGGCCTGATTAAAGCTCTCGTCATCTACCACTGTCTCATCCCCCACCTGAAGGGTCAGGGGAACCGTGCCAAAGCGAGCGTCCTCCCGCATCCCGCTGGTCAGATCCAGGCAGCTGTCGCCGATAATTTGATAGGTCATACGCGTTCCTCCACCAATACATGATTCATCATGTAGTTTTAATTACTACTTATTATATCATGATACCCATAGATGTCAAGAACACGCAGACCAGATGTTATAAATCACTCCGCCTTTTCGCCCGCTAAAAGGAGCATGATCTCATTGCTGCGGGCCACAAACTCCGTCATCCGCTCCGGGCTTAAGGAACCGTGGCTCAAGCTTGCCAGATCGTAAAGCTGCCAGCAGATCTTAGCCGTATTCTCCCCATCCTTGTTCTTTAATACATACTGGACCAGGGGATGGTTGGCGTTCAAAACCAGCGTCTCGCCGGCGCCTCCGAAGATGGAAGGATCCATGCCGCCCATGCTGTACATCTTCATCATATCCTGCATACGTCTCGTATCCTCGGACACGGTGATCATGGAAGCCACCTTTTCATTCTTCATCTTCTCAACCTTGATCTCCAGCTTGTCATTATTCAGGTTCTTCTTAAATACCTCTGTCAGCTCTTCTGAGGATTTCTTAAAGTCCTCGTCATCCTCCTTCACCTCTTCCTTAAAAGCCGCATTCAGATCCGTATCGATGCGAAGGAATTTCACACCCTCGTGCTTCTGCTCCACACGGCTGATGAAGGGGCTGTCGATATTATGAGGCAGCAGCACCGCATCGATGCCCTCCCCCTTAAAGAGGTTGATATACTGGCTCTGCTCCTTCTCGTCCGTTACGTAGAAGATGGTATTCTCGTGCTTCTCCTTGTTCTCCTCCAGGCAGTCTTTAAAGGTCAGGTACTTACCCTCCAGGTTCTTAAAGAGGATGTAATCGCCCATCTTCTCCGCGAATTTCTCATCCTTAATATATCCGAACTTAATGAATGGGGCAATGTCGTCCCAGTATTTCTCGTAATTCTCCCGGTCCGTCTTGCACATGCCGGACAGCTTGTCCGCCACCTTCTTGGTAATATAATCGGAAATCTTCTTCACAAAGCCGTCGTTCTGCAGGGCGCTTCTGGAAACGTTTAAGGGCAGATCCGGGCAGTCGATGACACCCTTTAAAAGCATCAGAAATTCCGGAATCACTTCCTTAATATTGTCGGCGATAAATACCTGGTTATTGTAAAGCTTAATCACGCCCTCCAGGCTGTCGTACTCCATATTGATCTTTGGGAAATAGAGGATGCCCTTTAAGTTGAAGGGGTAGTCCATGTTCAGATGGATCCAGAACAGGGGCTCCTTGTAATCCATAAATACCTTCCGGTAAAATGCCTTGTAGTCCTCTTCGCTGCACTCATTGGGATGCTTGTTCCACAGCGGGTTTACATCGTTTAAAGGAACAGGGCGCTTTAAAATCTTGTACCGCTCCCGGGCCGGCTCCACTTCCACCGTCTCCTTGGTGCCGTCCTCTTTCTCCTTCTCCTCGGTCTTGGCCGGCTCCATCACCGTCTCCACGATGGTGTCCTTGTCCGTCAGCTCATCCTTCTCGATAGTTTCATACTGAGGCTCCGCCTTCTCGTTGTTCAGATAAATGGGAACAGGCATAAAGGAGCAGTATTTCTCCAGCACTTCTCTGGCCCGGTACTCATTGCAGAACTCATGGCTGTCCTCATTCAGATACAGGGTAATGGTGGTTCCCACCTCCGTCCGCTCTCCGTCGGTCATCTCAAAGTCGATGCCGCCCTCGGACTCCCAGTGAACGGCCTTCGCCTCCTTCTGGTAGGACAAGCTGTCGATGGTCACCTTGTCCGCCACCATGAAGGCGGAGTAGAAGCCCAGGCCGAAATGGCCGATGATCTGGTCTTCATTGGCCTTATCCTTGTACTTCTCCAGGAAATCCTGAACGCCGGAGAAGGCGATCTGGTTAATATACTTGTCGATCTCCTCTTCCGTCATGCCTAGGCCGTTATCCGATACCTTGATGGTCTTCTCATCGGGATTTACCGTCACCTGGATCTTGTACTCCACATCCTCCGGCTTCTCATACTCCCCCATCAGCTCCAGCTTCTTCAGCTTGGTGATGGCGTCGCTGCCGTTGCTGACCAGCTCCCGGTAGAAAATGTCGTGGTCCGAATACAGCCACTTCTTAATCACCGGAAATATGTTTTCACTTGTAATGGACAAACTTCCTTTTTTTGCCATAATCAATCCGCCTCTTTCTTCTATAGATTTAAATAGTTATGAAAACTCAAACCCGTACTCTCCTATTCTAGTACCTTATATGCGAAAAGTCAATAAAAAAATCAGCACTCAATATATGTGAGTGCTAACAAAAAGGTAATAAATATACCGTAAAATACGATTGAATAAAAAAGAAAACTACAGTGCAATTAAAATTTGCATGGGAGGAGAAAATTCCTCCCTGTCATTTTATATCTGCCCCTTATAATCCCTGCTCCGCTGTAAACACCGCCGCTGTCCGGCCCTTCATCACATAGTGCTCCCCGGTGGCAGGCCGCTCCTGCCCCTCATAGCAGCAGCGCCCCGAGCGGCCGAAAGTGTCGCAGCTTAACAGCCATCTCATATAGCGCGGAATCTTCGGCAGGCTGACGGACCGGTCTTCCCAGTGGGTATTGATGACCAGATAAACCACGTCGTCCCGCCCCTGCTCCCGGTCATAGCCGGAAAAGAGTATTCCCATAGTGGAGGTATTTTCATCGATCTCCTGCTCTTCCCCCTCGGTTCCGCAGATTTTCACCGCCGGCAGCCCGCAGACAGCGCCGGGAAGGCTGCGGCGGATCGCGGGATGAGACATGCGGAAGGCGATCATAAAACGGAAAAACTCAAACATTTCCTGATGCTTTTCCAAAAGTCCCCAGTCCAGCCAGGATATCTCATTGTCCTGACAATAAGGATTATTGTTTCCAAACTGAGTATTGCAGAACTCGTCTCCGGCCAGAAACATGGGAGTCCCCCTGCTGCACATCAGTACGGCGCAGGCGTTGCGGATCATGCGCAGCCGCAGCCGGTTGATCTCCTCATTGCAGGTATCTCCCTCCTGCCCGCAGTTCCAGCTGCGGTTGTCGTCGGTACCATCGGTATTGTTCCAGCCATTGGCCTCGTTGTGCTTCCGATTGTAGGCGTAGAGATCGTAAAGGGTAAAGCCGTCATGGCAGGTGAGAAAATTGACGCAGGAATTATAGCCCGCGTAGCCGCCCTCGTATAAATCCCTTGAGCCGGTAATCCGCATGGCCGCTTCCCTGGCTGCCCAGGGCCCGCATTTTAAGAAATCCCGCAGGCAGTCCCGGTATTTCCCATTCCATTCCGCCCAGCGCTTCCAGGCCGGGAAGCGCCCTACCTGGTAAAGGCCGCCTGCGTCCCAGGCCTCCGCGATCAGCTTTACATTTCCCAAAACAGGATCAAAGGCCAGTCGCTGCAAAAGAGGCGGGTTGTTCATGGGGGAACCGTCCTCGTTGCGTCCCAGGATGCTGGCCAGGTCAAAGCGGAATCCATCCACCCGGTAATGAACCGTCCAATAGCGCAGACACTCCACAATCATCTGCTGCACAATGGGATGATTGCAGTTAAGGGTATTCCCGCAGCCGCTGAAATTATAGTAATAGCCGTCGGGAGTCAGCATATAGTAAACCCGGTTGTCAAAGCCTTTAAAGGAAAATACCGGCCCCTTTTCATTTCCCTCCGCTGTGTGATTGAACACCACATCCAAAATCACTTCGATGCCGTTGGCATGAAGGCTTTTGATCAAGCGCTTCAGCTCCTGCCCCTCCCGGTTGTATTCCACTGCCGCCGTATAGCTGGTATTGGGCGAGAAAAAGCTGACCGTATTGTAGCCCCAGTAATCCAAAAGCCTCCTGCCGTCCACCTCCCTGGCCCCCATGGTTTCGTCAAACTCAAAGACCGGCATTAGCTCAACCGCGTTGACGCCCAGACGCTTTAAGTAAGGGATCTTTTCTTCCAGGCCGGCAAAAGTGCCCGGATTCTGAACGCCGGAGGACGGATGGCGGGTAAACCCGCGCACATGGAGCTCATAGATCACCAGCTCGCTCATCTCCCTGGAAGACTGGGGCATATCTCCCCAGTCAAAGCTGTTGCGCACCACTCTGGCGTGGTAGCTGCGGGTCCGATTCTTGCCCCACTCCCGCATCCCAGTCACCGCCTTGGCGTATGGGTCCAGCAGCACCTTTTTCCGGTCAAAAATCAGGCCCCTGGCCGGATCCCAGGGACCATCCACACTGTAGGCGTATTCGAACTCTTCAATGTTCAGTCCGAACACGATCATGGAATAAACCTTGCCGATTTTATATTCCTCCGGAAATGGAAGCACCGCGTAGGGCTCTTCCTCTTCCCTGCGGAACAAAAGCAGGGAGCAGCCCGTCCCGTAATGGGTGTGGACTGTAAAATTCACCCCGTTCTGAAGGGGAGTCGCCCCGTTCATCTCATAAAGTCCCGGCCGTACAGGAAAGCCGGCAATCTCCCCTAAGGGAAACAGGGACAGCGGCAGGCTGTGGACCGCCTCCTGGGTTACAAACTTCATATATCTAATCCTCTCCGGTCAGGGAAGGAAGTCCCGGACCTTTTTGCTTTTTGAAGGGTTTCTCAGCTTGCGCAGGGCCGCTGTCTCGATCTGGCGGATCCGCTCCCTGGTCACATTAAACCGCCGCCCCACTTCCTCTAAGGTCATGGGCTTTCCGGTTTCCAGGCCAAAACGCAGGATAATCACCTCCCGCTCCCGGGGGCTTAAGCCTCCCAGCATCTCGTCGATCTCTTCCCTTAAAAGAACGCTCTCCGCCTTCTCCTCTGTGGATTCATTGCTGTTGTCCGCCACAAAATCCCCCAGGCTTGAGCCGTCCTCGTCGCCTACGGGCGTTTCTAAGGACACCGTATCCCCGGAAGCCTGCAAGAGCTCCGTCACCTTGCGGGCCGTCATTCCCAGATTCTTTGCCAGCTCCTCCATGGAAGGCTCCCTGCCCAGGGTTACGGACAAGGCCCGCTGGGCTCTGCGGATGCGGTTCACCGTCTCCACCATATGAACCGGGAGGCGGATGGTGCGGGACTGATCCGCTAAGGCTCTGGTGATGGCCTGCTTCACCCACCAGGTAGCGTAGGTGCTGAGCCGATATCCCTTGGCATAATCAAATTTCTCCACCGCGCGCATAAGGCCGATGTTCCCCTCCTGAACCAGGTCCAGAAAGCTCATGCCTCTGCCGGTATAGTGCTTGGCGATGCTGACCACCAGGCGGAGATTCGCCTCTACCAGCTGCTTTGCCGCCGCTGTGTCTCCCTGGGCCTTGCGCTTGGCTAACTCCGTCTCTTCCTCCGCAGAAAGCAGGGGAATCGAACCGATCTCCTTTAGATATTCCCGGATCGGGTCCCCGCTTCCCACGCCCTCCAGAATCTGGTCCAGACGCCCTGGTTCATCGGAAGCCTCTCCTTCTGTCTCCTGATAATCCCCATCAAAATCATCATCATCCAGCAGGACGTCCTCTGTCCCGTCCCCCGGCATCTTCACGCGAATTCCCTTATACTCCAACCCGCTGTAAACCTGCTCCAGTTCTTCAGGGCTCAGCTTCAAGTCTTTCAGCTGATCCAAAACCTCCGTCAGATCCAGGCTGTTTTCCCTGGACGCGGCCAGAGCCTCCAGTTTCTCAATCCGCTCTTTCAGCACCTTTTTGTCCATGCTCTTTACGTCCTTTCCCCTCCTATTTGGAGGGCCTATCTCCCTTGATGTCACATGTGCGCGATCTTCATCTGCCTCATCATCTCTTCCGCCCTGCGGTCCCACTCCTGCTCTAAGGTTTTGTCCAGGGTAAACACCTTAAGAGAAATCCCGGTTACGCAGTAAAGGGTCCCATCCTCATAGCGGATGTTCAGATAGAGTCCCGGAGCATCCTGTTCCTTCTCTCCAAGCTCCAGGCAAAACCGCTCCGCCTGATCCTGAGGCAGCTGCAGGACAACGCGAAAACTCTCCGGCAGCCGCTTTCCGCGGATCAATTCAAAGCAGTGGGGCCTCCAGAGGCTCCAGGGGGCGTATGCCTCCTGGCCCAGGCGCTCCAGCTCCTGGGGCAAAAAAAAGCCCCGCCGCAGCCGTCCGTCGATGGATACGCTTCCAAAAGTGACGATCTGGGCCTCCTTTAACAGGAAGCCGTCAAAGCTGTCCTTTAAAAAAAGTCTGCTCGTAAATTCCTTTACATCCTCTATTTTAATCGCCACCATCGCGTTTCATCACTCCAAACTGCGTTTTCCATCATTATACTTTTTTTGGAGCAAAGCGTCAAATAGTTTCGAGCAACAGCCTTTAAACCAGATTGGTGTACCCCATTAGGCTTTCGTCCACCGCCTTAGCCGCTTCCCGGCCTTCCCGGATAGCCCAGACTACCAGTGACTGGCCCCGGCGCATATCCCCGGCAGCAAAAATCCGCTCATCCTTGGTACGGTATCCGCCCTTCTCCGTGGCTACATTGGTTCTGCCGTCCAGTTCAATCCCAAAGGCTTCCGCCACATAGCTCTGTGCTCCTAAAAAGCCCGCCGCGATCAAAACCAGATCCGCCTGAATCTCCCGCTCACTGCCCTCCTGGGGAACCATAAGAGTTCTTCCGCTTGCCGGGTCCTTCTGGGGCTTTAAGGAAACCAGCACCGCGCCGGTCACATTGCCCCCTTTATCCTTTAAAAAGGAGCGAACCGTAGTCTGGTAAACCCTGGGGTCCTGGCCGAAAAGGGCCGCAGCCTCCTGCTGGCCGTAATCTGTTTTAAGAATCCTGGGCCACTCCGGCCAGGTATTATCTTCGGTCCTGGAAACCGGCGGTTTTGGCATCATCTCCAGCTGGGCCACGGAGGCGCAGCCCTGGCGAATCGCCGTTCCCACGCAGTCGTTTCCTGTATCGCCGCCGCCGATTACCAGCACA
Organism: uncultured Enterocloster sp.; assembly: GCA_944383785.1. Classification (GTDB taxonomy): domain Bacteria; phylum Bacillota; class Clostridia; order Lachnospirales; family Lachnospiraceae; genus Enterocloster. Next base: position 17,791 of record CALWQV010000046.1, read on the forward strand.
TGCTTTCCTTTGGCGCTGATGGAGCTCTCTGCCTGGGAGCCGGCCTCCAGCAAATTTTTCGTGGCCGCCTTCAGATAATCCACCGCGAAGTAAATCCCCTTGGCGTCCCTGCCCTCTGCCTGGATATCTCTGGGGTTGGAAGCGCCGCAGGCAAGGATCACCCGGTCAAAATCCTTGAGAATCCGGGCTGCCTTCACCTCAGCTCCCACATTTGCGCCTCCCACAAAGGTGACCCCTTCCTCTTCCATGATTTTAATTTTCCGCTCGATCACCCATTTTTCCAGCTTCATGTTGGGAATCCCGTACATCAAAAGTCCGCCGAACCGGTCGCTGCGCTCGAATATTGTCACCCAGTGGCCTCTTTTATTCAGCTGGTCCGCCGCCGCCAGGCCCGCAGGGCCGGAGCCGATGACCGCAACCTTTTTTCCCGTGCGTATGGCCGGAGGCTTTGCCTGGGCCAGCCCCCTTTCGTATGCCCTCTCGATAATCGCCCGCTCGTTCTCCTTGACGGATACCGGTTCCCCGTAAAGGCCGCAGGTGCAGGCGGCTTCGCAGGGAGCCGGGCATACTCTGGAGGTAAACTCCGGAAAGCTGTTGGTGCGCTTCAGCCGGTTATATGCCTGATCCCAGTTTCCCATATAGATCAGGTCGTTCCACTCCGGTATCAGGTTGTTTAAGGGGCAGCCGCTGACCATGCCCTTCATTATAGTTCCCGACTGGCAGAAGGGCACGCCGCAGTCCATGCATCTGGCCCCCTGGCGCCTCTGGGCCGCCTCGCTTAAAGGAATATGAAATTCCCTGTAATTTTTGATCCGTTCCAGGGGAGGAATCTCTCTTCCGGTTTCCCGGTCATAATCCATAAATCCGGTTATTTTTCCCATATATCTCTTCCTCCATCAATCCTTAATATTGGCGTAAAATGCCTCGATCTGCGCCTGTTCGCTGTTAAGCCCCTTTTCCTCCATCTGTACGATGGCGTTCATCATCCTCCGGTAGTCATGGGGCACGATCTTCTTAAATTTGGGCAGATACTCGCTGAAATGCTCCAGAATCCGCTTGCCCTTCTCCGAGTTGGTGCAGGCCACATGCTCCCGGATTAACTCCTTTAATCCCAGCACATCGTACTTGCCCGTCACCTCTTCAAAGGATACCAGTTCCTTGTTCAGACGCTTGTAAAAATCCCGGTTTTCATCCAGCACATAGGCGATTCCGCCGCTCATGCCTGCGGCAAAGTTCTTTCCCGTGGGGCCCAAAACCACCACGCAGCCGCCGGTCATATACTCGCAGCCGTGGTCGCCTACGCCCTCCACCACGGCGGTAGCTCCGGAATTGCGGACGCAGAAGCGCTCTCCGGCAATGCCGTTGATAAAGGCTTTCCCGCTGGTTGCCCCGTACAGGGCCACGTTTCCAATGATAATATTTTCCTCCGCCTTAAAGGCAGCTCCCGCCGGGGGATAAACCATCAGTTTTCCGCCTGAAAGACCTTTGCCAAAATAGTCGTTGGAATCCCCCTCTAGCCTGAGGGTCAGCCCCTTGGGGATAAAGGCCCCGAAGCTCTGGCCGCCGCTGCCGCTGCAGCTGACGGTAAAGGTATCCTCCGGCAGCCCCTCGGGATGGCAACGGGTAATCTCCGCGCCGAAAATGGTTCCAAAGGTCCGGTTCACATTGGATACCTCCAGCTGGATGCTTCTCTTCTGTCCGCTTCCCAGCGCCGGCTTCATCTTCTTTAGAAGGACCGCTTCATCCGCCGTATGCTCCAAATGGAAGTCGTAGACCTGTTTACGGTTATAGCCCGCCACCTTCATGCCGCTGTAAGGATTTTGAAGGATGCAGCTTAAATCCACTTCCTCCTCCCGGTGCGTGGAAAGATCCCGCCGCTTCATCAAAAGGTCGGTTCTTCCCACTAGCTCGTCTACGGTGGCGATGCCCAGACGGGCCATGTACTCCCGCAGCTGTCTGGCGATAAAGTACATAAAATTCACCACGTACTCCGGCTTGCCCCGAAAGCGCTTTCTCAGCTCCGGGTTCTGGGTGGCGATGCCCATGGGACAGGTATCCAGGTTGCAGACCCGCATCATCACGCAGCCTAGGGCGACTAAGGGCGCTGTGGCGAAGCCAAATTCCTCCGCCCCCAGCATACAGGCGATGGCTACGTCCCGTCCGGTCATCAGCTTGCCGTCGGTTTCCAGGATCACCTTGTCCCTGAGGCCGTTTTGAATCAGGGTCTGGTGGGCCTCCGCCACTCCCAGCTCCCAGGGCAGCCCCGCGTTGTAGATGGAGTTTCTGGGAGCCGCTCCCGTGCCCCCGTCATAGCCGGAAATCAAAATCACCTGGGCCCCTGCCTTGGCCACGCCGGCGGCCACTGTGCCCACTCCCGCTTCCGCCACCAGCTTGACGGAAATCCGCGCTTTTGTGTTGGCGTTTTTCAGGTCGTAGATCAGCTGGGCCAGATCCTCGATGGAGTAGATATCGTGGTGGGGCGGCGGAGAGATCAGGCTGACGCCGGTGGTGGAGTGGCGTGTTTTCGCCACCCAGGGATATACCTTATTCCCTGGCAGCTGGCCTCCCTCTCCGGGCTTGGCCCCCTGAGCCATCTTAATCTGAATCTCCTGGGCGCTGACCAGATAGCGGCTGGTCACGCCGAATCGTCCCGAGGCCACCTGCTTGATGGCCGAACAGCGGTTCATGCCTTCGGGGCCGGGAACCAGCCGGTCTAAGCTCTCGCCGCCCTCGCCGGTATTGGATTTTCCGTGAATCCGGTTCATGGCGATGGCCAGCGTCTCGTGGGCCTCCTGGGAAATGGAGCCGTAGGACATGGCGCCGGTCTTAAAGCGCCGGACGATGGAGTCCTCGCTCTCAACCTGCTCTAAGGGAATCCCCCCGTCCTCCGGATAGCAAAAGTCCAGAAGGGATCTTAAGTGGCAGGCCCGATCCTGCCGGTCCACCTGCTCCGTGTACTCTTTAAACAGCTCGTAGCTTCCCCGTCTGGTCGCCTCCTGAAGCAGATGGATGGTCAGGGGATTGTACAGGTGATCCTCCTGCCCGGCCCTGGATTTATGGCTGCCCACGCTGTCCAGGGTCAGATCCACATCCAGGCCCAGAGGGTCAAAGGCGGCGGAATGAAGGGCGTCCACGTCCTTCGCGATATCCTTTAAGGTGATGCCTCCCACCCGGCTGACCGTATCGGTAAAATACTGGTCCACCACATCTTTTGAGAGGCCGATGGCCTCAAAAATCTGGGCCCCCTGGTAGGACTGAATGGTGGAAATCCCCATTTTGGAGGCGATCTTTACAATGCCGTGGAGAACGGCGCTGTCGTAAGCCTGCACCGCCGCGTAATAGTCCTTATCCAGCATGCCGCTTCCGATCAGGGCGCGGATGGACTCGTGGGCCAGGTAAGGATTCACCGCGCAGGCCCCGTAGCCTAAAAGGGTGGCGAAATGATGAACCTCCCTGGGCTCCCCGCTCTCCAGGATCAGGGCTACGCTGGTGCGCTTCTTGGTCCGCACCAGGTACTGCTGCAGAGCGGATACCGCCAGAAGAGAGGGGATGGGCACAT
>CALWQV010000047.1 GCA_944383785.1 uncultured Enterocloster sp.
AGCAGGGGGATGTGGGAACCATTTCCAGCCCCAACGGCGAATTTAAGGTGGAGGAAACCATCCATCTTCAGGGCAGCAAGATTGGCCATGTAGGCGTGATGACAAAGGGAATGCTGCGTGTGGGCGAGGAAGTAAATTTAAAGGTCTGCGCCGAAAACCGCCAGCTGACCTGCAAAAACCACAGCGCCACCCATCTGCTGCAAAAGGCGTTGCGTGTGGTGCTGGGCGACCATGTGGAGCAGGCCGGTTCCTATGTGGATGCGGGGAGACTGCGCTTTGACTTTACCCACTTCTCCGCTATGACGCCGGAGGAGATCCGGAAGACGGAAGAGCTGGTGAACCGTGAGATTCAGGCCTCCCTTCCTGTGGTTACTGAGGTAATGACCCTGGATGAGGCCAAGAAGACCGGGGCTATGGCGCTCTTTGGCGAGAAATACGAGGAGAAGGTGCGGGTTGTGCGCATGGGAGACTTCTCTGTGGAGCTCTGCGGCGGTACCCATGTGGCAAACACCGGAAATATCGCCTCCTTTAAGATCCTTTCCGAAACCGGCATCGCGGCTGGAGTCAGGAGAATCGAGGCCCTGACTTCCCAGGGCCTGATCCGCCACTATGAGGAGGTAGAGCGGCAGCTTCACGATGCGGCTAAGGCGGCCAAGACGACACCGGCGGCCTTGAGCGCAAAGATTGAGACGCTGCTGGAGGAAATCAAGAGCCTGACCTCCGAGAACGAGAAGTTAAAGAACCGTCTGGCAAATGACTCTCTGGGCGACGTGATGAGCCAGGTTAAGGAGATCGGCGGCCTGAAGGTTCTGGTGGCCCGTGTGGCGGATGTGGACATGAACGGTCTGCGCAGCCTGGGAGATCAGTTAAAGGACAAGCTTGGCGGCAGCGCCATGGTTGTGCTGGCCTGCGAGCACGAAGGAAAGGTGAACCTGATGGCCACCGCCACCGATGAGGCGCAGAAGATGGGAGCTCACGCGGGCAACCTGATTAAGGCGATCGCGGGCCTGGTAGGCGGAGGCGGCGGAGGACGTCCCGGCATGGCCCAGGCAGGAGGCAAAAATCCCCTGGGAATCGATGAGGCGTTAAAGAAAGCGGAAGAAGTAGCGGCAGGACAGATCCGCTAAGAATATGACCCGTCAGCGCGCTGAGGCGTTGACGGGTTTTTGGTAAAAGAATGATTGCCTATAAGAAATTAGAAGCGTCAAGAAAAAACACTTGACAATTCCCGCGCAATCCGTTATGATAACCCAGGTGGTTGAGATGGAACGAATCGTAGAGCAGGGCCTTCTGTATGATTTCTACGGAGAGCTGCTGACCGAGCACCAGCGCAGGATCTATGAGGATGTGGTTTTTCACGACCTTTCCGCCAGCGAGATTGCCAGGGAGCAGGGGATCAGCCGTCAGGGCGTCCACGATCTGGTGCGTCGCTGCGATCGGATTCTGGAGGAGTATGAGGAAAAGCTCCAGCTGGTAGCGAAATTTATGAAGATCCGCGATGCGGCGGCCAGAATTGAAGAGGAAGCGGACCAGTTTCTGAAAACAGGGGACCGGCAGCGGATTCTGACGATTCAGCGCCTTTCGGGCGAGATCAGCAGTACCCTTTAAAGGAGGTTTGCCACATATGGCCTTTGAAAGCTTAACGGAAAAACTTCAAAATGTTTTTAAAAATCTCCGCAGCAAAGGAAAGCTCTCCGAGGCGGAAGTAAAGGCAGCTCTGCGGGAGGTCCGCATGGCCCTTCTGGAGGCGGACGTCAGCTTTAAGGTTGTCAAGCAGTTTGTGAATGCTATCCAGGAGAAAGCGGTAGGCGCTGAGATTTTCGGACGCCTGGACGCCGGACAGACGGTGATCAAGATCGTCAACGAGGAGCTGGTGCGCCTGATGGGCGATGAGATGACGGAGGTTGTCTTAAAGCCTTCAAACGAGATTACGGTTTTGATGATGACCGGTCTTCATGGCGCCGGAAAGACCACCACTGCCGCTAAGCTGGCGGCGCAGCTGAAAGGTAAAAAGAGCAGAAAGCCCTTGCTGGTTGCCTGCGACATCTATCGTCCGGCGGCTGTGAGGCAGCTGCAGGTCAACGGCGAGAAGGTGGGGATTCCGGTATTTTCCATGGGCACCCAGCACAAGCCGGCAGATATTGCCAGGGCTGCGGTAGAACACGCGGCGAAGAATGGTCAGAATCTTGTGATTCTGGATACGGCGGGCCGTCTTCATATTGATGAAGCCATGATGGATGAGCTGGTGGAGATCAAGGAGGCGGTGGACATTTCCCAGACCATTCTGGTGGTGGACGCCATGACCGGCCAGGATGCGGTGAATGTGTCCGAAACCTTTAACCAGAAGATTGGTATCGACGGCGTGATCTTAACGAAGCTGGACGGCGATACCAGAGGCGGAGCCGCTCTTTCCATACGGGCGGTGACCGGCAAGCCGATCCTTTATGTGGGCATGGGCGAGAAGCTGTCGGATCTGGAGCCCTTCTATCCGGACCGCATGGCCTCCAGAATCCTTGGCATGGGCGATATTATGAGTCTGATCGAGAAGGCCTCGGCGGAGATCGACGAGCAGCAGGCCAGGGAGATGAGCCAGAAGCTGCGCAAGGCGGAGTTCGATTACAACGACTTCTTAAGCCAGATGCAGCAGATTAAGAAGATGGGCGGAATGGGAAGCATCCTTTCCATGCTCCCCGGAGTATCCAATCAGCTGTCCGGAATCGACATGAGCGAGGGTGAGAAGTCCATGAAGCGGGTGGAGTCGATTATCCTCTCCATGACGAAGCAGGAGCGGGCGAATCCGTCCCTGATCAATCCCTCCCGCAAAAAACGGATCGCGGCGGGCGCGGGCGTGGATATCAGCGAGGTAAACCGCCTGGTGAAGCAGTTCGAGCAGATGAAGAAGATGATGAAGCAGATGCCAGGACTTGCCGGCGGCAAGAAGCGGGGCGGCTTCGGTGGCCTTGGAGGCCTTATGGGCGGCGGAAAGCTGAAACTGCCCTTTTAACACAGATAGTCAAACAGGTTTTCCTGTATGTCTAAATAGAGTTCCCGTTTTGGGAAATGACCAAATTTTAAGGAGGTGAACGAAATGGCAGTAAAGATGAGATTGAGAAGAATGGGTCAGAAGAAGGCTCCTTTCTATAGAATTGTGGTTGCTGATTCCAGATCTCCCAGAGACGGAAGATTCATCGAAGAGGTTGGTTACTACGATCCCACCAAGGATCCCAGTGTAATCAAGTTCGATGAGGAAGCCGCTAAGAAGTGGCTGTCAACTGGCGCTCAGCCCACTGAGACAGTTGCAAAGCTCTTAAAGATCGCCGGTATTCAGTAGTTTTCGTATATGAGGTGGTTTTATGAGAGAGTTAGTTGAAGTAATAGCCAAAGCGCTGGTGGACAATCCTGAAGAGGTTGTGGTTACGGAAACGCCGAAGGACGATGAAATCGTAATCGAGCTGAAGGTTGCTGCGGCCGACATGGGCAAGGTCATTGGTAAGCAGGGCAGGATCGCCAAGGCGATTCGTTCTGTGGTAAAGGCCGCTGCCTCAAAAGAAGACAAAAAAGTGATCGTTGAGATCCGGTAGCAAGAGGACCGTCAGCCCATGTGGGATGACGGTCTGTTTTCTCTTGTGAGCCGCGAAGAAGAGAGGATAAGATGGATGATATGCTGAGAGTGGGCGTGCTCACTTCAACCCATGGAATACGCGGAGAGGTAAAAGTATTTCCCACAACGGATGACCCTGCTCGTTTTAAGGAACTGGATCGGGTATATGTAGATATGGGAAAGGAAAAAATTCCTCTCGAGATACAGAAGGTAAGATTTTTTAAAAATATGGTAATCCTGAAATTTAAGGGTTACGATAATATTGACCAAGTGGCTCCCTACCGTTCCAGAAATCTTCTGATTACACGGGATCAGGCGGTAGAGCTGCAGGAGGATGAGTACTTTATCGGCGATTTGATCGGCCTTGAGGTAATCATGGAGGATGGGACGAAATTAGGAACCGTGCGGGACGTACTGCAGACGGGCGCCAATGACGTCTACATTGTGGATACCGTCAATGACAAAGAGCTTTTGATTCCCGCCACCCATGAGTGCGTTATGGAAATCAATCCGGAGGAAGGCTTTATGAAAGTCCATCTGCTGGAAGGACTTCTGGACCTGTAAGGAGAAACCTATGGCAATGATTACGATCCTTGACCAGAATACCATCAATAAAATCGCCGCTGGAGAGGTGATCGAGCGCCCTGCCTCCGTTGTGAAGGAGCTTTTGGAAAATGCCATTGACGCGAAGGCTACTGCGGTGACGGTGGAGATCCGTGACGGCGGCACCTCCATGATCCGGGTGACGGACAACGGAAGCGGAATCCCGAAGGATCAGATCAGCTTAGCTTTTCTGCGCCATGCCACCAGCAAGATCCGGGCAGTAGAAGATCTGTTTACCATTTCCTCCCTGGGGTTTCGGGGCGAGGCTTTAGCCAGCATCGCGGCGGTGTCCCAGGTGGAGTTGATTACCAAGACAAACGGCAGTCTGACCGGATTTCGCTATGAGATCGAGGGCGGAGCGGAAAAGGGCCTGGAAGAGGTGGGAGCTCCTGACGGCACCACCTTCATTGCCCGGAATCTTTTTTACAATACTCCTGTGCGCAGGAAATTCTTAAAGAGCCCTGCTACGGAAGGGGCTTACGTGGCGGACCTGGTGGAGAAGATCGCCCTTTCCCACCCGGATATTTCACTGCGCTTTATTCAGAACAACCAGAATAAGCTTTACACCTCCGGGAACCACAGCTTAAAGGATCTGGTCTACACCATCTATGGCCGCGAGGTGGCTGGCAACCTGTTGGAGGTTCAGGGCCAGGAAGGGGAGATTAGAATCAGCGGATTTGCGGGCAAGCCGCTGATCGGCCGGGGAAACCGGAACTATGAAAATTATTTTATTAACGGGCGGTATATTAAGAGCAATATTATTTCCAAAGCCATAGAGGACGCCTACAAGCCCTATCTGATGCAGCATAAGTACCCTTTCACCCTGCTGCATTTTGACATTGATCAGGACTTTATCGATGTGAACGTTCATCCCACCAAGATGGAGCTGCGCTTTAAGGACGGTGATCTGGTGTATCGGGCCGTTTTTGACGCGGTTTCCAAGGCTTTGGCTTACCGTGAGCTGATTCCCCAGGTGAGCCTGGAAAAGGAAAAAGAAGAACCGAAGTCCGAAGAGAAAACGGGTGAAAAAACGGTCCGCAAACCCCATCCGGAGCCCTTTGAGTATCAAAGGCGTCGGGCCCTGGGAGAGACGGTGAAAAGGGAATTGCCGGAAACAGAGAAGCCTTTAGAAAGGCGGGAGCCAGAACCAGTGCTTCTGCGGGAAGAACCGGCCGCCAGGCTTTACGGCGCGAAGGCAGCGCCGGAGATCCCAAAACCACAAATTCCAAAGCCGGAATCCCAAAAGCCCGCGCCAGTGCAGATGGATCTCTTTGAGGAAAAGTTTCTGGACCCGGCTTCCAGGAAGCGTCACCGTCTGATCGGCCAGGTATTCGGTACATACTGGATGGTGGAGTATGACAGGCAGCTGATCATCATCGACCAGCACGCGGCCCACGAGAAGGTTCTCTACGAGAAGACCATGGAGGCCCTAAAAACTAGAAGGTTTGATACCCAGATGATCAGCCCGCCGCTGATTCTGACGCTGAACACCAACGAGGCGCTGCTTTTGGAGCAGTATATGGACTCGTTCACCCATCTGGGCTTTGAGATCGAACCCTTTGGGGGAAATGAATTTGCGGTTCGGGGCGTTCCCTCCAATCTGCTTTCCATTGCCAAGAAAGAGCTGCTGATGGAGATGATTGACAATCTGTCCCAGGAAGGTCTTGCGGGGGAGCCGGATCTGATCTGCGAGCGGGTGGCCTCCATGTCCTGCAAGGCGGCGGTGAAGGGAAACCACGTCATGTCCCAGGCGGAGGCGGATGCCCTGATCGATCAGCTGCTGAAGCTGAAAAATCCGTATCACTGCCCCCACGGCAGGCCGGTGATGGTTTCCATGACCAAATATGAGCTGGAAAAGAAATTCAAGCGTATTGTGTAAAGGGGATTTTATGGCAAAAAAACCTTTGATTGTGCTGACCGGTCCTACGGCGGTAGGGAAAACCGCCCTCTCGATCCGCTTGGCAGGAGCCCTTAAGGGGGAGATCATCAGCGCGGATTCCATGCAGGTCTACCGCCATATGGATATCGGTTCCGCCAAGGTGACGAAAGATGAGATGGAGGGCGTTCCCCACCATCTCATCGATGTGCTGGAGCCGGAGGAAGAGTTTAATGTGGCGATCTTTCAGCAGATGGCGAAAAAGGCCCTGGAGGAGATTTACAGCCGGGGAAATATTCCCATCGTGGCAGGGGGGACAGGTTTTTATATTCAGGCCCTGCTCTATGACATTCATTTTGAGGATGATACGGGGGAAGGCCCCCTGCGAAAAGAGCTGGAGGAGCTGGCGCGGCAGCGGGGCGAGGCATACCTTCATGAACAGCTGGAGAAGATCGACCCTGTATCCGCCCGCCTGATCCATCCTAACAATGTGAAGCGGGTGATCCGGGCCATCGAGTATTATCGTCAGACTGGGGAGCCCATATCCGGGCACAATGAGAGGGAGCGGAAGCGACTATCCCCCTATCATTTCCTGTACTATGTTATGCACATGGACCGGGCTGTTCTCTATGAGCGGATTAACCGCAGAGTGGACCAGATGCTTGAGGCGGGTCTGGTGGAGGAGGTCCGGGCGCTGAAGGAGAGAGGCGTCCGCCGCGGCATGACCTCTATGCAGGGCATCGGGTATAAGGAAATTCTGGATTATCTGGACGGCGTCTGCACCCTGGAAGAGGCGGTCTATATTTTAAAGCGGGATACGCGGCATTTTGCTAAGCGGCAGCTGACCTGGTTTAAGCGGGAGCGGGATGTGCGCTGGCTGAATCCGACTGATTTTGAAAATGACATGGACCGGATGCTGGAACATATCCTTAAGGAATGCCGCCAAGAGGGAATCGTGCCCTGAAACGGGTCCGGGCGATTCATGAGAAGAGAAAGTGAGTAGGTAAGATGAAGATGGAAGATGAGATTTTGGAGATTTATGCCGGTTTAGGCATCAGCAGGCCGGTTTTAGAATATGGTTTAAAGATAGAGGAGCAGTTAAAGGACCGCTTTCAGGCCATTGACAAGCGGGCCGAGTACAATCAGCTGAAGGTACTTCGTGGGATGCAGGAGAACCGGGTCAGCGATATCCATTTCGCCGCCACCACCGGCTACGGGTACAACGATCTGGGCCGGGATACCCTGGAAGCCGTGTACGCCAGCGTTTTCCACGGTGAGAGCGCCCTGGTGCGTCCTCAGTTAATCAGCGGAACCCACGCTTTAAATATCGCCCTATCCGGCAATCTGCGCCCGGGGGACGAGCTCCTTTCTCCGGTGGGAAAGCCCTATGATACCCTGGAAGAAGTGATTGGAATCCGTCCCTCCTGCGGCTCCTTAAAGGAGTACGGCGTGACCTACCGGCAGGTGGATTTAAAGGAGGGCGGCTCCTTCGACTATGAGGGAATCCGGGAAGCATTAAACGAGCGGACCCGCTTGGTGACCATCCAGCGCTCCAAGGGCTACGCCACCAGGCCCACCCTGTCGGTGGAGCGCATCGGGGAGCTGATCGCCTTTGTGAAATCCATCCGCCCGGACGTGATCTGCATGGTGGACAACTGCTACGGCGAATTCGTGGAGACCACGGAGCCCACAGACGTGGGAGCGGATATGATCGTAGGCTCCCTGATCAAGAATCCCGGCGGTGGGCTTGCCCCCATCGGAGGCTATATTGTGGGCAGGCAGGACTGCATCGACCGGGCTTCCTACCGTCTCAGCGCGCCGGGCCTTGGAAAAGAAGTGGGCGCAAGCCTTGGGATCAACCAGCAGCTGTACCAGGGACTGTTCTTAGCCCCCACGGTGGTGTCAGGGGCCTTAAAGAGCGCGATTTTCGCCGCCAATGTCTATGAGTCCCTTGGATTTGAGGTATTTCCGGCAGGAAAGGATGAGCGCCACGACATTATCCAGGCCATTACCTTTGGAACGCCCGAGGGCGTAATTGCCTTCTGCAAGGGGATTCAGGCAGCCGCGCCGGTGGACAGCTTTGTAACGCCGGAGCCGTGGGATATGCCGGGATACGACAGCCAGGTGATTATGGCGGCCGGAGCCTTTGTTCAGGGTTCTTCCATTGAGCTTTCCGCCGACGGCCCCATCAAGCCCCCTTACGCCGTTTACTTTCAGGGCGGCCTGACCTGGTATCACGGCAAGCTTGGTATTCTAAAATCTCTTCAAAGTTTGTTGGACGCCGGAGTTATAAAAAAATTATAACATTCCGGATTTATGTATACACAGCAGGAAACTTATGGTAATATGGAAACGCCAAGGTTCCCTGCCAGAAGGAGAGCAGCCCTATGCGAAATAAAAATTTCTGGATTCTGCTGATTTTACTGCTGTCGGGGATTGTCCTGGGAGGTTTTCTGGGCAGCCTGGCCGAGGGCATATCCTGGCTGAGCTGGCTGAATTTCGGACAGTCCTTTGGGTTGGACTCCCCGCTGATTTTAAACCTGGGAGTCTTAATCATTACCTTTGGCCTGACCATCAAAATTACCATGGCCAGCATCATCGGAGTGGCGATCGCGCTCCTGATTTTCCGCCTGCTGTAGGCGAAACTCCTGCTTCTGTACCGGAGAGGGTGCGTAGTTAGGAGGAAATATGGAAAGAATAAAGATGAAAGATCTCCCGCCGGAGAGACGCCCCTATGAGAAATGCCGCCAGCTCGGAGCAGCCGCTTTAAGCGATGCGGAGCTTTTGGCGGTGATTATCCGCACTGGAAGCCGTTTGGAGAATTCCCTAAAGCTGGCGGAGCGGATTTTGGGCCAGGGCGGGCCCCAGGACGGGCGAGAGGGCCTGGCCAGCCTTCTTCACCGCTCCTTGGAGGACTGGATGAAGCTGGATGGCATTGGCCTGGTGAAGGGCCTTCAGCTCTGCTGCATCGGGGAGCTGTCCAGGCGGATCTGGAGACGCAAGAGCCAGGAGATCCGCCCCTCCTTCCGCCAGCCGGAGGAGATCGCGGATTATTACATGGAAGAGATGCGCCACTTAGAGCAGGAAGAGGTCCGTGTCATGTTTTTTGATACGAAGCAGATACTGATCCGGGATGTGCTTTTGTCAAAGGGCACGGTAAACGCCTCTCTGATTTCCCCCAGGGAGGTGCTGATTCAGGCGCTGCGCCACGGGGCGGTGACCATGATCCTGGTACACAATCACCCCAGCGGCGATCCCACTCCCAGCAAGGAGGATGCGGCTCTTACCAAGCGGCTGAGCCAGGCCGGGAGCGTAGTGGGGATTCCCTTAATCGACCATATCATCATCGGGGACCTTCAGTATCTCAGCTTCCGCGAGAAGGATCTGCTGTAGATTTGCGATAGATTTTAAAGAGGAAATTTGTACATGGAATCAAAACACAGCAAATATATTTTGATTGCGCTGACGGTTTTGTGCGTGCTGCTGATCGGCATCACGTCCCTGCGGGACGGTATTATGGACCCGCTGCGCACGGGAGTCGGGTATTTTCTGATTCCCATCCAGACCGGTGTAAACCGGGTTGGAACCGGAATTTACAATGAGCTGACGGATTTGAACCGTCTGAAGGACGCTTTAGCGGAAAACGACCAGTTAAAAAGCCAGGTAGCCTCCCTGACGGAGGAAAATAACCGGCTTCAGGCCCAGCAGTCGGAGCTTGAGCGGCTGCGCGGCCTTTACGAGCTGGATCAGGAATATATGCAGTATCCCAAAATCGGGGCGAGAGTGATCGCCAGGGACTCTTCCAAATGGTTTGAAGTATTCCGCATCAACAAGGGCTCCGCAGACGGCGTGGAGGTGGACATGAATGTGGTGGCCCAGGGAGGTCTGGTGGGGATTGTCACAGACGTTGGGGCCAATTACGCTACGGTCCGCTCCATCATCGACGATTCCAGCCGTGTCAGCGCTATGCCCACGGGCTCCGAGTATAATTGTATCGTGGCCGGGGATCTGACCTTATATGAAAACGGAAGGCTGCGCATCACCGACTTTTCCAAGAACGGGGTGGTGCAGAACGGGGATCAGATCATTACATCCAACATCAGCTCCAAGTTCCTGCCCGGGATACTGATCGGTTATGCCGCAGACGTGACCATGGATTCCGAGCACTTGACTCAGTCCGGGTACCTGATCCCGGTGGTGGATTTCGACAACCTCCAGGAGGTGCTGATCATTACGGAATTAAAGGATACGGGGGAGGCGCCTGAGGACTAGATGAACGCGAACACCAATATTAAGCTAAAGCAGATTTTGCTGAATATTCTGCTGATTCTTCTGGCATTTACGGTGCAGAACTGTGTGTTTCCGCTGCTGCCGTTTTTGGCGGCCACGCCGAATCTGCTGCTGATTCTTACCTTTTCCTTTGGGTTTATTCAGGGAAAAATCGCCGGGATGGTCTTCGGCCTTCTGTCCGGCCTGCTGATGGATCTGTTCTACAGCGGGCCTTTCGGTTTTTATTCCCTGATCCTGATCTATATCGGCTACTTTAACGGTATTTTTACAAAGTACTACTACGAGGATTACATTACTCTGCCCCTGATCCTCAGCGTTTTTAACGAGCTGATTTACTGCATGTATATTTACATCTTCCGTTTCCTCATACGGGGAAGACTGAACCTGCCTTACTACTTCTGGCATATTATGGTTCCGGAGATTATCTTTACGGTTGTGACCACCCTGCTGGTATACCGTCTGTTTTTGTCAGCCAGCCGCAGACTGGAGGATATAGGAAAAAGGAGAGACTCGACGATTGTTTAACGAACTCTATGAAATTGTAACGGATTTTTTGAAACGCCTTCTGACCTCAAGGCTTTTCGCCATGTCGGTGATCTTTACGCTGATGTTTGCCGGTCTGGCAGTGAAGCTGTTCCATATGCAGATTCTGGAGGGGGCTCAGTACCAGTCGGAATATATGCAGCGGACGGAGCAGACGGTGATTACCCCTGGAACCAGGGGTAATATCTACGACCGCAATGGCAATGTGTTGGCCTACAATGAGCTGGCCTACACGGTAACCATCCGGGATGTGGGCGCTTATTCAAGGGACGAGGATCGCAACGCCATGCTTTACCGCCTGGTGCGGATTCTGGAAAAGCACGGCGAAACCGTAGAGGGCAGATTTGAGGTGGCCATGGACGAGAGCGGGGAGATGTATTTTACCTTTACCGGACAGGCTACCAAGAACCGTTTTATGCTGAACTTTTACGGACTTTCCTCCACCAGCCAGTTGGACGATGAGGAAGGGCGCTATCCCACGGACATTACCGCCTATGAGGCTTTTGAAGAGAAGAAGGAAGAGTACGGCTTGGATGAGATGAAGGATGAGAAGGGCAATGCCCTGATCCTTCCGGACCGGACGGCATTAAATATGGTGAATATTATTTTTACCATGAAGCTGACCGAGTACCAGAAGTACGAAGCTACCACCGTTTCCGAAGGCATCGCCGAGGAGACGATGGCTGAGATCAACGAGAATATCGCGGATCTTCAGGGCGTGGAGGTGGGCCAGAGTTCTGTGCGAGTTTATAATGACAGCCTGTATTTTGCCCCTATTATCGGCTATACAGGAAAGATTCAGGAGGATCAGCTGGAAGAACTGAATAACCAGTGGCGCCAGAGTGAGGAGGGGATCAGCCTTCCACAGGACAGCGAGGATAAATATAATCTGAATGATGTGGTGGGCCGTACCGGCATCGAACAATCCATGGAGCTGGAGCTTCAGGGCGAGAAGGGCTACACCCGCATGTACGTGGACAATATGGGCCGCCCTCGGGAGATCATTGAGCAGAAGGAACCCACCGCCGGAGACGATATTTATCTGACTATCGACCGTGATCTTCAGATCGGAATTTACCGCCTGATCGAGCAGCAGCTGGCTGGTATTCTGGTAGATAAGCTGCGCCTGGAGGTGGACCCGGAAGAGAATGCCAAGCTGGCGGCCTCCAAAAAGCTGATTCCTGTGAAGGACGCTTATTACCAGCTGATCAATAACAATGTCCTTTCCCTGGACGATATGGCGGCGGAGGACGCCGAGTCCATTGAGCGGGAGATCTACAGCATCTATCAGTCCTCTAGGGAGCGGATTTTGGAGAATATTCGCAGCCAGCTGACCAGCGCCCATCCCCAAGCCATGAACGACCTGTCGGAGGAGATGCGGGACTATATGAACTATATCTATAGTTTTCTGGCCGGAGAAGCCGGTGTGGTAAAGCGGGATCAGATCGATACGGACAGCGAGAGCTATCAGGCCTGGGCCGGCGGCTCCATCAGCCTCAGGGAATACATCTACAGCGGCATTGCCGCCAGCTGGGTGGATACCACGAAGCTGGAGATTACCAGCCGCTATTCGGATGCGGACGATATTTTCCAGCAGCTGGTGGATTTTGTCATTGCCAGCCTGGAAGAAGATGATGATTTTACGAAGGAAATGTTCCGCTACCTGATCAACGACGGGTATGTAACCGGGCGTCAGCTGTGCCTGGCCCTCTTTGCCCAGGGCGTTTTGGCGGAGGATCCCCAGGCCCAGGCGGAACTTGCTGCCGGCGGAGAGGAATATGCCTTTAACTTTATTCGCAGCAAGATTTCCAACATTGAAATTACCCCTGCTCAGCTGGCCCTGGACCCCTGTACGGCGGGTGTGGTGGTGACGGATGTGAATACGGGAGAGGTGCTGGCCCTGGTGACGTACCCCAGCTATGACAATAACCAGATGTCGGGTAGCGTGGACCCGGAGTATTTCGCGAAGCTTCAGAGCGATTTGTCCAATCCCCTTTACAACAACGCCACCCAGGCCAGCAAGGCTCCCGGCTCCACCTTTAAGCCCATTACGGCTATCGCGGCTCTGGAGGAGGGCGTGGTGAATACCATTGAAACCATCGACTGTACCGGTATTTATGAAAATATCGACCTGCCCCTGCGCTGCTGGATCTATCCCGGACGCCACAATGCGGAGACGCTGGTGGAGGGAATCCAGAACTCCTGTAACTATGTGATGGCGGAGCTGGCGCACCGGCTATCCACTACGGCCGACGGAACCTATTCGCCGGATCAGGGCCTGGAAACCCTGAGCAAATACGCTACCATGTTCGGCCTGGACCACACCTCCGGAGTGGAGCTTCCCGAGGTAGCACCCCATATATCCGATACGGACCCGGAGCGTTCCTCCATCGGCCAGGGAACTAATTCCTTTGCCAACGTGCAGCTGGCCCGCTACGTGGCGGCGGTTGCCAACCGGGGTACGGTGTTTGAACTGAGTCTTTTGGACAAGCGGACTGACTCCGACGGAAATCTTTTGGAGGATTACAATCCGGAGGTACATTCTCAGCTGGATATCACCGAGGAAACCTGGAATACGGTTCACGAGGGTATGCGGCGGGTTATTACAAACAGCAGTACCCAGCGGATTTTCTCAGATCTTCCGGTGTCTGTGGCCGGAAAGACCGGTACGGCGGAGGAAAATAAAAACCGCGGCAACCATGCCTTTTTCGTATCCTTTGCCCCCTATGAGAGCCCGGAAATCGCGGTAACGGTCAATATCCCTTACGGATATACCAGCGCCAACGCGGCCACCTTGGGAAAGCGGGTTTATGAATATTATTATGGTTATACCACTCTGGATGAGATTATGGGTTCCGGCGCTTTGGGCGTCAACGATGTGACCATCAACGGAGAATAATAAAGAAAGGTGATTGTATGCGCAGTTCGGTTGTAATCAAAAGCAGTAAGGCGGGAATGACTGTGATTTTGGACAGCCAGATCCCGTTTCAGGAGCTGCTGGAGGCCATCGGCAAAAAGTTCCGGGAAAGCGCCAAGTTCTGGGGCGCCGTCCAGATGACCCTCACTTTGGAGGGCAGGGAGCTTACGGCAAAAGAAGAATTGCAGATTGTTGATACGATTACGAGAAATTCCCAGGTGGAGATCCTCTGCCTGCTGGACACCGACGCCCGCAGGATTGAACGCTGCGAAAAGGCCTTAAACGACAAGCTGATGGAGTTAAATTCCAGAACCGGGCAGTTTTACCGGGGAACCTTGGAGAAGGGGGACGTGCTGGAATCCGAGGTTAGCGTGGTTGTGATCGGCGATGTGGAGCACGGGGCCCGGATCATTTCCAAGGGAAATGTTATTGTGCTGGGAGCCTTAAGAGGCACGGCGGCGGCTGGGATGGGCGGAAACCCGGAGGCGGTGGTGGTAGCCCTGGAGATGGCGCCGACCCAGATCCGCATAAGCGACGCCACCAGCCGTTTCAACGACCGCAATCGGCGGCTGGGAAGGGGCGCCATGATCGCTTCCGCTTGCGGAGACGAGGTTCAGATCCACTCCATCAGGAAAACATTTCTAAATAATATGTTAAATTTGCCATGAATCAAAAAAAATGCTGGTAAATTGGTGCAATTTAAGGTAGAATATTAAAGTGGAATCAATTTTTCAGGAGGAATTCATCATGAGTGAAGTGATTGTGATTACTTCTGGAAAAGGCGGGGTAGGCAAGACGACCACCTCTGCCAATGTGGGAACCGGCCTTGCTGTTCTGGGCAAGCGGGTAGTCCTGATCGATACCGATATCGGACTCCGCAACCTGGACGTGGTGATGGGACTGGAGAACCGCATTGTCTACAATCTGGTAGACGTGGTGGAGGGGAACTGCCGTATGAAGCAGGCCCTGATAAGAGACAAAAGATATCCCAACCTTTATCTTCTGCCGGCGGCGCAGACCAGGGACAAGACCTCGGTTAACCCGGAGCAGATGATCAAGCTGGTAGACGATCTGAGGCCGGAATTCGATTACATACTGTTAGATTGTCCGGCAGGCATCGAGCAGGGATTCCGCAACGCCATCGCGGGAGCGGACCGAGCGCTGGTTGTGACCACGCCGGAGGTTTCTGCCATCCGGGATGCGGACCGCATCATTGGGCTTTTGGAGCAGGAGGAGCTGGATGAGATCGACCTGATCGTGAACCGGATCCGCATGGATATGGTTCGGCGGGGCGATATGATGTCCCTGAGCGATGTGATGGATATTCTGGCGGTAAACGTCATCGGCGCGGTGCCGGACGACGAGGATATTGTAGTTTCAGCGAACCAGGGAGAACCTCTGGTGGGCATGGGTTCCATGGCTGGACAGGCTTATTTTGACATCTGCCGCAGGCTGATGGGGGAGAACATCCCCCTCGCTCAACCCGAGCCTCATGGCGGGCTTCTGACCAGGCTTGGCAGGATTTTGAAGCGGGCTTAGGAAAGAAGGTGTACGGATTGGGTGGCCTGGACAGATTTTCTACAAAAGGTTCCGGGAGAATCGCAAGCTCCCGTCTGAGGCTGATTCTGGTATCGGATCAGGCGGACTGCCCGCCGAAGCTGATTCGGATGCTTCAGGATGACATGATCCGTATCGTCTCCAGATACATGGAGATCGATCGTGATAAGGTGCGGCTCAGGATGGAGCCTGACGATGGGACGGCGGGGGAGGCGAAGCGGCCGCCTGGCATACTTTACATCCATATTCCCGTTCGTTCCATACCGAATAAAGGAATATACTGAATATGCTTTTTGAGTACAACTTTCGAAATTATAATTTCCGGCTGATTCTGTATATGATCGCGCTGAATATTCTGGGGATTCTGGTGATACGAAGCGCTACCAATATGGATGAGTCTATGGTGAACCGGCAGATCCTGGGAGTGGTCATCGGCTTGGCCTGCGCCATCGGGATTTCGCTGCTGGATTACCGCAGGCTATTGAACCTGGGCTGGCTGATCTACGCGGGCTGCCTTGCCTTCTTGGCGGCGGTTCTGATCTGGGGAAGCGATGTAAAGAATGTAAAGCGATGGATCGTGCTCCCTCTGATCGGCCAGGTTCAGCCTTCGGAATTTGTAAAAATCGGACTGATCGCTTTCTTCTCCTGGTATTTTATGAAGTACCAGGAGAAGCTGAATCAGCCGTCTGTGGTAGGCGCGGCCGC
Organism: uncultured Enterocloster sp.; assembly: GCA_944383785.1. Taxonomy (GTDB): domain Bacteria; phylum Bacillota; class Clostridia; order Lachnospirales; family Lachnospiraceae; genus Enterocloster. Next base: position 16,093 of record CALWQV010000047.1, read on the forward strand.
CCTCTTGTTCGCGGCTCCCGCCTACCTGGTATACGCTCAGCCCAATCTTTCCACAAGCCTGGTGATGGTGGTGATTGTGGCGGGGATCGTTTTTGCCAGCGGCATCAGCTACCGCTGGATTGCGGGCACGCTGGCAGTGGTGATTCCGGTAGCCGTCACCTTTATCTATCTTTTGATGAATGGCATGATTCCTTTTATCAAGGAGTACCAGGCGGGACGTATTCTGGCGTGGATCAATCCGGAGAAATACCAGCAGTCCTACTACCAGCAGGCTAATTCCATTACGGCCATTGGTTCCGGGCAGCTGACGGGCAAGGGGCTGTACAACACCACCATTGCCTCTGTTAAAAATGGCAACTTTCTGTCAGAGGAGCAGACAGACTTCATTTTCGCCGTCATCGGCGAGGAGCTGGGGTTTGTGGGCTGCATGATAGTGATCATATTATTTTTGCTTATCGTTTATGAATGTCTTCTGACTGCAGCCAGAGCGAAGGATCTGGCGGGAAGACTGGTCTGCGCGGGCATGGCGACTCTGATTGCCTTTCAGGGCTTCGCGAACATTGCAGTTGCCACCGGCGTATTTCCAAACACGGGACTGCCGCTACCGTTTATCAGCTATGGCAGCAGTTCGCTTATCAGTATTTTCCTGGGAATGGGTCTGGTACTGAATATAGGACTCCAGCGGGAGAGCAGACATTGACGACAAGACACGTTTCAGGAATTTCAAGGAGGGTATAATCGTATGAACGTAGGTCTGGTAGCTCATGATTCCAAGAAGAAATTGATGCAGAATTTCTGCATCGCTTACAGAGGGATCCTGAATAAGCATAACCTGTTTGCCACAGGAACCACAGGACGCCTGATTGAGGATGTGGCGAATCTTTCCATTCACAAGTTTTTGGCGGGCCATCTGGGGGGGATGCAGCAGATGGCGGCTATGATCGAGCACAATGAGATGGATCTGGTGATCTTTCTGAGAGATCCCTTCTGCCCCAAAAACCATGAGCCGGATGTAAATGACGTAGTCCGTCTCTGCGACAGCTACAACATCCCCCTGGCAACCAATCTGGCCACTGCGGAGCTTTTGATCAAGGCTCTGGACCGGGGAGATCTGGAGTGGCGCGAGGCGTACCGGTGATGAAGATACGGGCTGCCGGGGCAGCCCTTCTGATTGCGGCAGCAGCCCTTTTGGGCGGCTGTAGTTTTGGGGTTCGGGACGCTTATTCCATGGAAGAATACATGGAGGCGCTGGTCCTTCCCGAGACCGGCTCTCTTGCCCAGGCTTTTGGCGAGGAACTCTGCGTGGTGGAGGAAGACTCGCCGGAGGATCCTGCGGTGACGGCTGAGGCGGCGGCGGTGTTTGATCTGGAGGGCCGGGATGTGATTTACAGCAAGCATTCCTTTGAGCGCCTTTACCCGGCCAGCATCACAAAGGTGATGACCGCCCTGGTTGCCATCAAATACGGCGATCTGACCGATGAGGTGACGGTGACGGAGGATGCGGTTATTACGGAAAGCGGGGCCACCCTTGCGGGGATCCACCCGGGGGACCGTCTGACCATGGAACAGCTGCTCTACGGCCTGATGCTTCCATCGGGCAATGACGCCGGAGCGGCCATCGCCGTACACATGAGCGGCAGCATCGAGAAGTTCGCGGATCTGATGAATGAAGAGGCGCGCCGCCTGGGAGCGATGGATACCCACTTTGTCAATCCTCACGGGCTGACAGACCCGGATCACTATACCACGGCCTATGACCTGTATCTGATTTTTAATGAAGCTTTAAAGCAGCCCATGTTTCGGACAGTGACCGGAACCACTTCCTATACGGCAAACTACCGGGACGGTGATGGACAGCCCGTTTCCAAAACCTGGTCCGGAGGCAACTGGTATATGACGGGAGACCGCCAGGAGCCGGAGGGACTGACGGTGTTTGGCGGTAAGACAGGCACTACCAGCGCGGCAGGATACTGCCTGATTCTGGCTTGCAGGGATGAAGAAGACCGGGAATATATCTCCGTTGTCCTGAAAGCGGACAGCCGACCGGGGCTATATGATAATATGTCAAATATAATTTCTAAAATCGTCAAATAGTGATTGCGTTTTGTATGGAGTTATACTATAATTATAGTAATCTTAATTGATTTTTTATACAACATATATAACTCAAGGAGGAGATCAATATGGTTCAGATTATTGCAGGTAAAAGGGGTAAAGGCAAGACAAAGCATCTGCTGGATATGGCGAACGCCGCCATCAAAGGCGCTCACGGCACAGTGGTGTACTTAGACAAGAGCGCCCAGCACATGTATGAATTGAATAATCGAATCCGTCTGATCAATGTGAATGAATTTCATGTAACCAGCAGTGAAGGATTTTTAGGTTTTGTCAGCGGAATTATTTCTCAGGATCATGATCTGGAAACCATGTATCTCGACAGTTTCCTTAAGTTAGCCTGCTTGGAGGGCGAAGATATTTCCGATACGTATATGGCATTGAAAAAAATGGGTGAAAAGCATCATGTCACCTTCATTATCAGCATCTCTATGGACGCCGATGAACTTCCGGAGTGCGCAAAAGGCGATGTGCTGATCTCTTTATAGGAAATAGATGGATGTTTACGGACAGATGATTTAGGCTGCCTGCCGGATTCTGGCAAACCTTGCCGGGCCGGCAGGCTGCTTTATGTTTCAGTTATCCCCATGGGGCTGGGCCCCGGCCATCCGGGAGGTATGGAAAATGGCGAAGAAAAAGAACCAGAAAATCCGGAAGCTGCATAAGCCCCTCAACATCAACGTTGGGGTGATTATTTTCGGGATTATTTTTGTCTATCTGGCCTTCAGCGTTACCGCCTATCTGAGCAAGGAGAAGATACAGTTTTACGAGGTGGTTCAGGGGGGGATCGTAAGCGACCGCTCCTATACGGGATTGATCCTTCGCCAGGAGCAGGTGAAGAATTCTGCCGGCGCGGGCTATATCAATCTCTATCTGCGGGAGGGAAAGAGGGCGTCTGTGGGAGCCAGAATCTATTCCCTGGATGAAACCGGAGGGCTTAAAGCGCTGATGGACGAGATACAGACAGAAGAACAGCCTATTTCCAAAGAAAATATCAGGGACCTTCGTAAACAGATGGATTCCTTTGTGATATCCTTTCAGGATTCCGATTTTTCCACGGTCTACGATTACCGCTATGACCTGGAAAACAGCGTGATGGAGTACGCCAGCTTCGGCACGGTGGAACAGCTGGATCAGATGGCGGCCGAGGCAGGGGTGAACTTTCAGCAGATTACCTCCGATGTGTCCGGCGTTGTCTCCTACGGGATTGATTCCTATGAGGGACTGACTCCCTCTGATGTGGAGGAAGCTCTGTTCGATCGCAGCGGCTACTCCAAGACGATCCGCCAGTCAGGCCAGATGATCGACAGCGGCGTTCCGGTTTATAAGATCGTTACTTCTGAAGACTGGAGCATTGTATTTTTGCTGTCGGAGGAAGATCAGGAGCATTTTAGCGACCGGAGCGCCCTGACCATACATTTTCTGGCGGATTCCTTTACTACTACGGCGAATTATAGCACAATCACCGGGAAGGATGGGAAAACCTACGGAAAGCTGGATTTCAGCAAATATATGGAGCAGTTTATCGGGGATCGTTTTGTGGAGTTTGAAATTGTGGAGGATCAGACCAGAGGGTTAAAGATCCCCATCAGCGCTGTGACGGAAAAGGATTTTTACCTGGTTCCCATGGAGTATATGACGCCAGGAGGGGACAGCTCGGATCAGGGTTTCTACAAGGAGGTTTATTCGGAGGAGGGAACTTCCGTGGTGTTTGTTCCGGCGGATATTTACTATTCGGACGAAACTTACTATTATGTGGACGCGGGAGAGGGAAGCGAGCTAAAGAGCGGTGATTATATTGTAAAGCCCCAGTCCACGGACCGCTTCCAGCTGAGCCAGACCGCATCCTTAAAAGGAGTGTACAACATCAACCGGGGCTACGCGGTGTTTAAGCAGATTGAGATTCTTGATTCCAATGAGGAATATTATACGGTAAAGGAGGGAACCTCCTATGGACTTTCCGTGTATGACCATATTGTATTAAATGCTTCTATGGTGCAGGAGGGGCAGATCCTCTACCAGTAGATATGTTTAGAAAGGCGGGAGAGAAATGATCAGAGAACAGATCGGCGAGATAAAGGCACGGATGGAGGAGGCCTGCAAAAGAGCGGGGAGGAACCCGGAGGATGTAAGGCTGATTGCCGTAAGCAAGACAAAGCCGGCTCAGATGGTTCTTGAGGCTTACGAGGCGGGGATGCGGGATTTCGGCGAGAATAAGGTACAGGAGATTTTGGAAAAAAAGCCGGTTCTGCCCCAGGACATCCGTTGGCACATGATCGGGCATCTGCAGAGAAATAAGGTCCATCAGGTTTTAGGGCAGGCGGTGCTGATTCACTCGGTGGATTCTCTGCGTCTGGCAAATCAGATTGAAGCGGAGGCGGCAAAGAAGGGCATAGAGGCGGATATTCTTCTGGAGATCAATGTAGCCCGGGAGGAGAGCAAGTTCGGTTTCTTCTTGGAGGACGCCGAGTCCGCGATCCGTACCATCAGCCAGCTGCCCCATATTCACATCAGGGGGCTGATGACTATTGCGCCTTTTGTAGATAATCCTGAGGAAAATAGAGGAATTTTTCAAAAATTGTATCAATTTTCTGTTGACATAGCCAGCAAAAACATTGATAATGTTACTATGGATGAGCTGTCAATGGGCATGAGCAATGACTTCGAAGTGGCCATTGAAGAAGGGGCTACCATGG
>CALWQV010000048.1 GCA_944383785.1 uncultured Enterocloster sp.
TGCTCCCACACTTCCTCAATCACCGGGATTCCGTTCTTCTGGTTGTCTTTTCTGGTTCCGATCTCAATTTCGCCGGGGTAGAACACCTTTCCGCCCTCCGCAACCGGCACAGAGGAGTGAATATCCGCCACCAGCTCGTCCACAATCTCATCCGTCACCTTGGGGCTCTGGAACTTTCCGGGGTCAATGGCAATCATGATCTGGGATAAGCCTACCTCGTCCCCAAAGGTTCCGATCTTCTGCACGGAATTGGCATTTGTCAGCACAGTGGAGATCAGATCCAGAAGAATAGATACTCCGCTTCCCTTCCAGTAACCCATGGGCAGCACTCTCCAGGTCTTCTCGATAGCTGCCGGATCTGTGGTCAGGTTGCCGTCCTCATCGTAGCCTCCCGGAACAGGCAGCTGCTGGCCCTTAAGTTTTGCCTCCTCGATCTTTCCGTAGGAGAACTGGGATACCGCGCAGTCTACTACCACATGCTCTCCGTTGGACTTGGGCACTGCGTAGATGAAGGGATTGTTTCCGATCTTCCGGTCCTTTCCTCCCCAGGCCGGCATGTTGGGCTGGGTGTTAGACCAGCAGATTCCGATGCAGCCCTGATCTGCGGCCTGCCAGCCGTAGGTGCCGCCTCTCATCCAGTGGTTGTTATTTCCAAGAGCTACCAGGCCGATTCCGTACTCCTTTGCCAGTTCACAAGCCCGGTCCATAGCCCGCTTGGCATTTAATGGACCAAAGCCCCTGTGGCCGTCCCAGCGCTCCATGGCTCCGTGGGCGTCGATACAGGTGGCCACATTCTCTGGCTTGATCTCCCCCTTATCCAGGTAGGATACAACCCTGGGGAAACGGTTGATTCCGTGGCTGTAGATGCCGTCCAGGCTGTTCTGGGCGAACACCGTGGCAGCGTCCGCCGCCATCTTCTCCTCAAAGCCCCGGCTTGCCAGGACTCTCTTAAATTCATTAAACAGCTCCTCGTAGGAAACTCGAATCATGATACTGCACCCGCTTTCTTCTAAATTTAACTGTCCGGGGCGGGAATCCCGCCCCTTATTGTAACAGTTCAGGACGGCTTATCCACGCCCAGGTAGCTGCAAAGCTCCTCGATACAAGCCTCCTTGTCCGCTTGAGTAATCTTCTTCTGGAACAGGAAATCAAAGATCACATCCATCTGAGCCACCAGCATATACATGCCCGGCACCGTGTTTAAGCCTCTGGCCTTGGCTGCGGCGATGGTTTCCGTCTCCGGCGGATTGATCACACAGTCAAATACCGTAGCCGTCTTTGGCAAATGGCTGATAAAGCCCATATAATCATGGGTATAAGGATATCCCTTCATCCCCAGGGGCGTCAGGTTGGCAAAGAGCTCACAGTCCGCCGCCGCCCGGTCTAAGGAGGCCGGATCGGTTCCGATTACCTCCGCCTGGGCCGCCGTATGCTCCCGCACCACCTTCGCGATGGCCTCCGCCTTTCCGGGGGTACGGTTGGCAATATAGATCTTCTTTACATTCTGGCGGGTTAGCTCATAGGCTACGACACCGGCAATGCCTCCGGCTCCGTAAAGCAGGGCGTTCACACCGTCCAGCCTCGCGCCCCCTTCCAGCATGGCTTTCACCGCCCCCTTGCCGTCCATTCCGGCTCCGTGGCTTCCCTTCTCGTCCAGCCGGATGGCGTTAACCGAGTGGAACAGCCGTGAGGTTTCGTCCACATCGTCCAGCAGGTCCACAAAATCCCCCTTATGGGGCATGGTGGGGCAGATATAATGGATGCCCATCAGATGGCAGGAATCCAGAAACTGCGGAAGCTGCCCCTTCTTAATCTCGCAGGGAAGCATGATGGCGTTCATGCCCAGACGCTCAAAAAGCTTATTGTAGCAGCGGGGGGCATTGGTCTTGCCGATGGGGTCCCCTACGTTTAAAACCAGTTCTGTCTCAAGATTCAGTTTTACATTTTCCAGTTTCATCGCTTATCCTTTCTGTCCGCCGCCCAGGTAAACGCTGGTCAGCACATCGCCCTTCAAGAACTCATCCCCTGTGCCGGACACCACGATTTTTCCGGTATTCATCAAGTAAGCCCGGTCGCTGATTTTCAGTGCCATCTTGGCGTTCTGCTCCACCAAAAGCACCGTAATTCCCATGTCGTGAACCTTTTTAATGACGTTAAATACCTCCGCCACCACCAGAGGGGCCAGTCCCATGGAGGGCTCGTCCAGCATCATCAGCTGCGGGTCCGACATGATGGCCCGGCCAACCGCCAGCATCTGCTGCTCGCCGCCGGAGAGAGTTCCGCCCAGCTGGCTGCGCCGCTCGTAAAGCCTGGGAAAGGTAGAGTAAACCATATCCAGAAGCTCCTTGTCCCTGGAAGCCTCCCGCTTGCGGAAAAATGTCCCGATTTCCAGATTCTTCTCCACTGAGACGTCCACAAAAATCTTCCGTCCCTCGGGAACCAGGGAAATGCCCATGGGCACGATCTCATGGCTCTTTCTGCCGATGATCTCCTGGCCCTTAAACTGGATGCTGCCGCTTTCGATGTGTACCATGCCCAGGATGGACTTCATCAGGGTGGATTTTCCCGCTCCGTTGGCTCCCAAAAGGGAGACGATTTCGCCCTTATTGATTTCCATGCTGATGCCCTTTAAGGCCTTGATATTTCCATAGGAAGAAACGAGATCCGAGATTTTTAACATTGTCTCTGCCATATTAATCATCACTCCTTCCCAGATACGCTTCGATTACGTCGTTGTTGTGCTGGATTTCCTCCGGCTTTCCATCGGCGATCTTGCGCCCGAAGTTAATCACCGTAATATTCTCGGAAATGCCCATCACCAGCTCCATATCGTGCTCCACCAAAAGCACTGCCAAATTGTAGGTGTCCCGGATTTTGCGGATGGTTTCCACCAGCTCCCGCTTCTCCTCTGAGTTCATGCCCGCCGCAGGCTCGTCCAGAAGCAGAAGCTTCGGCGAGGTAGCCAGGGCACGGCCGATCTCAAGAAGCCGCTGATGGCCGTAGGGAATGTTTCTGGCCTCTAAGTCCTTTACCCCATCAAGCCCCAGAAAACGGAGGATTTCCAGGGATTTCCGGCGGGTTTCTTCTTCTTCCCTGCGGCATTTTCCAGGCTGGAAAATCACGTTAAACATGCCGGTTTTGGTCTTACAGTGAAAGCCGGTCATGACGTTTTCCAGTACGGAAGCCGACTTAAAGAGCCGGATATTCTGGAAGGTTCTGGCAATCCCCTTCTCCACAATCTGGTGAGGCTTCCTGCCCTTCAGGCTCTCGCCCATAAACAGCACGTCTCCGCTTGTCACCTGGTAAGCGCCGGTAATCATGTTGAATACCGTTGTTTTTCCCGCTCCGTTGGGCCCGATGAGGGCGCTGATCTGGTTTTCCTCCACCTTCAGGTTCACGCCGTCCACAGCAGTCAGACCACCGAATTTTTTCGTTACGTCTTTCAATTCCAGAATTGCCATTGTCCTCACCCCTTTTCCGCCATTTTTCTCACAGCCCGTTTTTCTTTCTGCTGGGCCAGGAATTTCTCAATATAAGGATACAAGCCGCCGGGGAACCGCAGAATCACGATCAAAAGGATAACGCCGTACACCACCAGCCGCCAGTCTCCCAGGAAGCGGAGGGCCTCCGGAAGAACCTGCATCACCACGCCGCCGAATACCGGTCCCACAACGGTTCCGAATCCGCCTACGATAGCGGTCCACAGAATCACGTTGGAGGTGTTGTTCACAAAGGTGTCGGGGCTTACGTACTTGATCATCATGGCGTAGAGGCAGCCCGCCACTCCGCAGTAAACGGCGCTGAGCACGAAGGCGCGGATTTTATAGGTAGTCACGTTGATGCCCGTCAGCTCCGCCGCCTCATTGTCCTCCCGGACCGCCACAAAGGCCCGTCCGGTTCTGGTCTTAATCAGGATATTCTCATAAAACAGCCCCAGCAGCATGAAAATGACGATTAGGAAATACACCTGCTTTAAGCTGTCAAAGGCGAAGCCGAAGATAATGGGGGCCTCGATTCCCCGGATGCCGGAGGTTCCGTTGGTCACCGGCGTCCAGTTGATCATCACGATGCGGACGATTTCGCCAAAGCCCATAGTCAGAAGAGCCAGATAGGAACCCTTCACCTTTAAGGCCGGCACCGCCAGAATCAGTCCCACGATGCCGGTGACGATCATGGAGACGATGAGGCAGACGAAAAACTGCATGCCGGTTCTGGTGTTGATAATCGCCGTGGTATAGGCGCCGATTCCAAAGAAGGCCGCCTGGCCTAGGGAGAGCTGTCCCGTAAAGCCGGTGAGCACGTTGATGCCGATTCCTAAGATAATGTAGATGCCGATCATGTTGATGACCTGCATAATGTACATATTAGGCGTCAAAATCGGAATCAGAATCAGGATGGCCGCAATGACCACAATTTTTACAAGTTGATTGCTTTTTGTCTTTGCCATGCTTCCACCCCCTACAGTTTGTTCTCAATCTTCTTGTTTAACAGTCCGGTGGGTTTCACAAAGAGAACTACAAACAAGATGATGAAGGAAAATGCGTCCCGGTAAGCCGTTGAAATATAGGCCGAACCCAGAGCCTCCACGATTCCCAGAATCACTCCGCCTAAAAGGGCTCCCCACAGGTTTCCGATTCCGCCTAAGATAGCCGCCGCGAAGGCCTTCATACCGATGGTGGCGCTCATATCCACTCTGGCGTAGGTCAAAGGCGCGATCATGATGCCCGCGATGGCCGCCAGGCCGGCGCTGATGCCGAAAGTGAGAAACCGCATGTAGGTTACATTGACGCCCATCATAGCCGCGCCCTCCGGGTCGGAGTTTGCCAGCTGCATACATTTTCCTACCTTAACCCTGGTGAAGAACAGGTGCAGTCCCGTAATCAGAGCAAGGGAAATGAGGATGATGCCGATACTCTGGGGCGTAATGGTAAAGCTTCCGATGCGGATTAACTTCGCCGGAAACATGCTGGGAAACAGCTGGGGGCTGGTGCCCCAGACCACCATCGCCGTATTGCGCAGCACGTAGGACACGCCTACGGTGGCAATCAGAAGATTTACGAAGGAAGAAAATTTTACCTTGCGCAGAATGATCCGCTCAAGGAGGAATCCCAGGACAGCCGCGCTGGCGATGCCCAGCACAATGGCCACATAGAAGGGGATTCCCATCAGAGAAAATGTCAGGGTGATAAATGTGCCTACCATCATCACATCACCGTGGGCGAAGTTGAGCATACCAAGGGATTTGTACACCATGGTAACTCCCACCGCCATCAGCGCGTACAGGCTGCCATTTGTCAAACCGTTTAATACCTGCTGAAAAAGCATTGCGCCGCCTCCTTTTTATGGGGGGAAAGGGGACTTTCGTCCCCGTTAACCCTTGATAATCTTATGTTCGCCGTTCTCGATCTGGATAATCAAAAGCTCCTTATCCATACGTCCTGTCTCGTCGAAGGTGGTAACGCCGGTAGCGCCGTCCCAGCTGGTGGTGGAAATGTACTCGTTTAAGGTTTCCCCATCGGTGTAATCCTTGCCGTCGGCGATGCAGCGCTCCACCGCGTCCTTGATGATGTAAACCGCGTCGTAGGACTGAGGCGCGTTCTGATCGTAGCCGCCGCCGTAAAGCTCATTGTACTTCTGGTCAAATTCCTGAACCTTCTCATCGGGGTTGGCCGCGTCAAATGCGGTGCTGATCATGATGCCGTCCACCGCTGCTCCGCCCAGGTTAGTCAGCTCCGGAGAGTTGTAGCCCTGGCCGATCACCGGACGGTCGATTCCGTACTGTACCATCTGGTTGCAGATCATGGCCACCTCGGTGTGATAGCCCCAGAAGATGAAGAAATCAGGATCCGCGCTGTCTAAGTTGCTTAATGCCACGGAAAAGTCCGTGTCGCCGGAGTTGTAAACCTCGTTGGCCACCATCTCCAGGCCAAACTCGCCGCACAGCTCGCTGGCGATGCGGTATCCACCGGTTCCAAAGTCAGAGGACTCGTAGAGGATTCCGAAGGTCTTGGCCCCGTTCTCCTCCGCCATGTAGGACATCACATTTCTCATGTGAAGTTCGTCTGTGGCCGTCATCTGATAGATAAAAGGATTGCCGCTCTCGGTCACGCCGGGGTTGGAAGAAGCGGGCGTAATCTGAGGAATCTTAGCCGCCTGGGTGATCTCCATGTTGGCCATGGTGCAGGATGAGGGCTGGGAGCCGATGACCGCCTGAACCTTATCCTGCTCCACCAGCTTCTGCATCGCGGTAACGGAGTTTGCCGGGATGCCCTCGTCATCCACCGCCACTAGGTTAATCTGGATTTCGCCGTTGATTCCCCCTGCCTCGTTGATCTCGTTTACCGCCATCTCCGTGGCGTTCTGCAGAATCTGTCCGGAAACAGCTGAGGAACCGGAAAGGGGTGCAATGAGCCCTAAGGTAAATACCTCTCCGGAGCCGCCGGCGTCTCCCGCCGCATCGCTGCCGCCCTGGGCCGCACTGGTATCCCCAGCCGCCGAAGAGCCGGCTGTTCCCGCGCTCTGGGAACAGCCAATCAAAGAACCTGCCATCATGAGAGCTAAGCCCCACGCCAATACTTTTTTCATAAAATACCTCCTGATCTTTTAAACTTACTTCGCGATTTCAGCCGTAATCTTAAGGAACTCATCGATGTCCGCATAGGTGTGGCAATGGAGGGGTGAAATACGTACAATTCCGTGAAGGTTGATGGAATTAACCTGGCGGGCGGAGTAAAGGCTGGCGTCGGTGCGCTCGTGAACCACTACGCCCTTCTTCTCATAAGCCCTGGAAGCTTCCTCGCAGGTCAGCTTGTCAAATACGATGGGAACGATCAGGTCGCGCTCGGTCAGATCATTCATCTCCACCGCCACCTTTACGCCCTCGATGTCAAGAAGTCCCTTCACCTCATCGGAGCCGTGAAGCAGACGGTACAGCAGGGCTCTCTCGTGCAGCATGATGCGGGTCATGCCCTCCACATACAGCTCTCTTCTGTCCTCGGTGTCCTTAAACTGCTTTCCGATCCAGCACACATAGTCGAAAATGGCGCTGAGCATAGCGTACATGCCGGGTGCGCAGCCGCCCATCTCCCAGTTGCTCTGCTTCTCCTTGATCAATTTTCTGTGGGGCAGGTTCATCACCCGCTCGGACAGCCAGCCTACTCCCAGGCCCCTTGCGCCGCCGAACTTGTAGGGAGCGAAGTTCACGCAGTCCAGTCCCCAGGCCTTCATATCCGTCAGGCCGTGAGGGGTATGCTGTACGGAGTCGCAGACGATGTACAGGTCAGGTTTAATCTTTCTGGCCTCTCTGGCGATGGTTTCGATATCAAGCACAGCTCCGGTGATGTTGGATGTCATAATCACGCTCAAAAGGCAGGTGTCCTTGTCCACCAGCTTCACCACATCCTCGGGGCGGATGGTTCCGGTTACCGGGTCGGTCTGGGCCACTCTCAGCTCTTTTCCGTACTTCTCAGCGGGGATGGCGCAACCGTCAAAAGCGGAGGGGTGCCCTAAGGCGGTGGTTACCACGTTAGTCCCAGGAACATTCGCGATAATCACTTCCGATACGTCGAAAAGGATAATGGAAGCGGTCATGGAGGTGGCAATGCAGCCGCCCTCGGCATTGAACATGGTGGAAACATCCTTGCAGGCCTGATCTCTTAAGGAATCCAGGTAATCGGAAGCCGCTCCGCCGTGTCCGCCGCAGTTGGGCAGGTCGTCCACTCTCTTAAAGGCGTCGCTGGCCGCTTTCAAGCGGAAGGAGCCGCCGGAATTGTCAAAGAACAGTCTCTTTGTATTGGTAAATGGATCTACATCAACATGATGATACTTTTCACGAATCTGTGCTGTCAGTTCTGCCGGCATCAGCTGGCCGTTTTTCATTACATCGCTCATTTTCCTTACTCCTTCTTTGTTGTGAAATCTATGATGGTGCTCCAGCCCGGCCCCGCCGTGCGCAAGAACGGAAGCCGGACTGTTTTTCCCAAAAACATTTTAATCGAATACTACCTTGCCGTGGTCGAAGATCACCTTACCGTCCAGCTCAATGGTGGGATCTTTAAACATCATATCGATGTGGAGAATGAAATCCTGGTTGTCCGTCTCGTTATTTCCAAGTGCTACGTGAACGTATCCGCTGCAGCCCTCGTCCTCCAGCATCCTTCCGCAGAGGGAAGCATCGGGATTCAGTCCGATTCCGATCTCTCCAACCCGATACATTCTGGGGTCGTAAACCTTGGCCAGTTCCTCGGCAAAGCGCCTGGCTTCCTCGCCGCCCTCGATCTTTGTCACAAAGCTGTTCTCCACATAGATGGTGATGGGTTCCTTCAAAACGCCCATGGCCGGATGGGTGATGCTTCCGTCTACTACGATCTTGCCGTGGGCCGTTCCGGGAATGGCGCCGGAAGCCATCTCAATGTCTGGCGGGGAGCAGGTCTCGCCGGGATTTCTCACCATGCCGTACTGTGGGAACAGCTTATGTCCCTTGATGCTGGCGTAGTAGTCGGTTCCCGCCTCGGAGGTGATATGGATCTGATCGCCGTCCTTCATGGCCTTAAGCAGCTGGTCCACATACTTGCGGTCCGCCTCAAAGTCGGTGTAGAGCCCGCCTCTCTCCAGCATCTCCAGGCTGTAGTCGCAGCAGTTCAAATCTCTGGCGCCCGCAGCACACGCGTCCCTTCTGGCATGGCTGTGGGACAGTGAAAACTTGGTGGCGCGAAATATCACGTCCGCTTTTAACATAGCGGCTGCTACCAGTGCGGTTGGCTCCTCTCCATGCATCTTTCTGGGCTCCATCATAACCATGGTCTTGTTGGGGAATTCCTCCGCCGCATCCCAAAGGGCCATGCCGATCTCCAGGCTGTCTGTATCGGTTACGATCAGAATGTTCTCCTCCGGCTGGCAATTGGCGCAGATCGTCAAAAGGCGTCTGCATGCTTCATAGATTTTCTTCTCTGCCATTTTTTAAACTCCTTTCGTCTCTTCCCTTTTAAACACTTTTTATTTCAAAGGCCTTGGGCCTTCGGATAACGATTTTACTGTTTCTCTTTTAAGCTTTGGTTACTCGTGTAACTATGTTGTTTTAAAAAAGTGCCCTCGTTTTATTCAGGCATTATGCACAATTTAGCTTGTATATCTTTGTGTATTTCGTTATATTGCTTATCTCTGATGGCTATATATTAGCACATTTAGTTACACATGTAAATACTTTTTTTTGAAAAAGTTTTCCCTTTTTATGCGCTTTCGCGCACAGCAAGGGAAACCGCAATATACTGATCCGCCGGTTTCTGTCCGTCGATCAGCTTTAACATGGTGTCCACCAGCCGGTCGGAGAACTCTTCCTTGGAAAAATCCACGCTGGTCAGGGCCGGTGAGAGCATATCCGCCAGATAAATATTGTCCATGCCCACAACCGCCAGATCTGCCGGAACCTTTAAGCCCAGACGCTTCACGTACTGGATAATATGTCCCGCCAGGTAATCGTCCCCGGCGATCACAGCCGTGGGCCGCTCATCGGGATTTCCCGCGAATACCAGGTCAAAAATCGTCGCCAGGACGCTGTTTTCTGATTCCGTATTCCGGCAGACATAGTGATCATTGTAGGGCAGGCCGTTGGCCTCTAAGGCGTCCTTGTAGGCCCGCTCACGAAAGCCCTTGGCCATGTTCATATTGTAGCGCAGAGGGGGCGCGAGGATGATCCGCTTGTGGCCCCGAAACACCAGATAATTGACCGTCTTTTCTACCCCGCTGTAGATGTCCGGGGCAACCGCCACGATATTGGGCTCCAGAAAGCTATAGTCCCTGGTCTTATACAGCACCACCGGGATCCCCGCCCCCGCGATCTGATTTAACTGGGCCGCCGTATAGCGGTTGGACAGCATAAACACGCCGTCAAAGCGCCCCTCGATCAGCATCTGGATAAACTCGTCCCCATCCCGGCTGTAGCAGTGGGACACAAAATAGCCTCTGTCGAAAAACTTCTTCTCCGCGATCTCCAGCCAGTTGTTGCGCAGATTGTCGCAGACAAAGGCAATCTGCATGGATTTATTGGTCTTTAAGCTTCTGGCATGAAGGTTTGGCCGGTACTGCAGCTCCTCGATAGCCTTTTTTACCGCCAGAGTCTTTTCCTCGCTGACATATTTCGTCTGGTTGATGACGTAGGACACCACCGCCGGGGACACCCCCGCCAGCTTCGCCACGTCGTCCCTTGTAATCTTTTTGTTCATATTCCCTTCTCCTCTCATAAAATCCGACCGCCCATATGAATCCGTATATTGCGGACAAATTTCGCAATATAGGAAGCCAGGATAATCCCCAGGGCAATCGCCCCCGCCTCCACCAGCACCTTGTTGGCGGAGTTTCCGAAATCGGCGAAATTCCGCTGCACCAGATCATACATGGCGTAGTACAAATCTCCACCCGGAATCTCCGGGATCAGCATCGGCACCAGCAAAAGAATCACCGGCGCTTTCAGCACCCGGGCCAAAATCTCGCTGAAAGCTGCCACAAACAGGCTCGCTACAAAAAGCCCCGCAAACATGCTGTGCCCATTTGCGGTACACAGTAGATATACCGCCCAGCCGGCTCCGCCGCCCAAAGCGATTCCGATCAGTTTTTGGTCCAGGATGCCAAATAGAATGGCAAATCCCACGGACCCGATCATTCCCATCATCGTCTGTATGATATAAAATTCCATCCTCTGCCTCCCATCAGCCGCCGCCCACTATAATCAGCACCATGGCAAAGCCCATGGCCACGGAAATCGCCTTCAAAACCGCCTCGCTCATATTTAAGAGGCCGCTGATCGTATCGCCGTTGATCATATCCCGCAAAGCGGTGGTAAACTGGATTCCCGGAATCACCAGCATAATATTGCCGATCATGATCTTGTCCGGCTGCCGTCCGATTCCAAGCCTTACCAAAAGCAGCACCGTCAAAGCCGTCAGGGCGCTGCAGGCCATGGTCTGGATGATGCTGTTGAGCTTTAAGGAGGCGCTGGCCTGAAGAGTGATAAACAACACCGTGCCCGACAGGGCCGCCGCCAAGCCATCCAGCCATCCGCCTCCGAAAAAAACGGACAGCGCTGCGGAAATCACGGCGTACATCAGCAGGTTTACCCAGGTCGGAATCTTGGGCGTTTCCCAAATTTTCCTTACCTCTGTCCTTAAGTCCTCAAGGCTGCAGGTTGCCGCGCAGATTTTTCTGGAAAGAGCATTGGCCTTCGCCACCTTTCCTAGATCCGTTACTCGCTCTCTGATCCGCCTGGTCTGAGTAAGGCAGCGTCCATCCTCTGTCACTACGGTCGTAATGATGCTGGATGTGATGGTAAAAACATCGGCCCGTTTAAAGCCGTAGGCCCTGCACAGCCGTTCAATCGTATCCTCCACGCGGCTGACTTCCGCGCCGTGCATCAAAAGCAGCTCTCCAATATCCATAATGGCTGACAGACAGCCATTTAATTCTTCATAATCAAGCGTTCTCTCGTCCATGTCGTTTACCTGGTTTCTATCCGTCACCGTAGATGATATTTTTATGGTTTTAATAATCTGTTTTTACTATAAATCCATTGGTTACTTGTGTCAATAACTTTTTGTGAAAACATGAAAATAGAGATACAGAAAGCCCCTTGACTGCGAAAAAATGGTTGCATATAATAGAAGTACATATAAATGTAAGGGGGAATATTATGCCATTACCAAAAGAGCATGTCTACACATCAGAGGATTACTGGAGCCTTCCGGAAGGGCATAGGGCTGAGCTGATTAACGGCCAATTCTATGACATGGCCCCGCCCAGCCGGATCCACCAGAAATTAAGTACTAAACTTAGCTCTGTCCTTGATTCCTATATCACAAGCCATAAAGGCAGCTGTGAAGTCTATCACGCCCCCTTCGCCGTCAACCTGGATGCCGAAGATAAAAACTGGGTGGAGCCGGATGTTTCTGTGATCTGTGATAAGAATAAGCTGACGGATTCCGGCTGCTTGGGCGCTCCCGACCTGATCGTCGAGGTGGTATCCCCCTCTAGCCGGAAAATGGATTATGTGCTGAAAAATACCTTATATGAGCAGGCCGGGGTGAGAGAATACTGGATTGTTGATCCCTCTAAATCTTTTACTACCGTATATTATTACGAGGCAGAAGAGTTCTCACCTGCTATCATTCCATTCGATCATCAACTTGTCTGTGGAATTTTTGAAGATTTAAAGATCCGGGTTTCGGATCTGCTGGAGCCTTAACTTCTGCCCCCAACTAAGCCGCCGCCATCCATTTTATGAATAGCGGCGGCTTACAATGTTTTTATTTAGGCTGTTTCCCGATATAAGCCAAAATTCCTCCGTCTACATAGAGAATCAGGCCGTTTACAAAATTGGACGCGTCGGATGCCAGGAACACCGCCGGCCCGCCCAGATCATCGGCGTTGCCCCAGCGTCCCGCAGGAGTCTTGCTGACGATAAACTGGTCAAAGGGATGTCTGGAACCATCAGGCTGGATCTCCCGCAGGGGAGCCGTCTGAGGGGTGGCGATGTAGCCAGGCCCGATGCCGTTGCACTGGATGTTGTACTCGCCGTACTCGGATGCGATATTCTTGGTCAGCATCTTCAGGCCGCCCTTTGCCGCCGCGTAAGCGGAAACCGTCTCTCTGCCCAGCTCGCTCATCATGGAGCAGATGTTAATGATCTTTCCGTGGCCCTTCTTGATCATGCCGGGAATCACTGCCTTAGACACGATAAAAGGAGCGTTTAAGTCCACGTCGATAACCTGGCGGAACTGCTCCGCCGTCATGTCGCACATGGGGATGCGCTTGATGATTCCGGCGTTGTTCACCAGAATATCGATCACGCCTACCTCCTGCTCAACCTGGGCCACAAAAGCGTTGACCGCCGCCTCGTCGGTGACGTCGCACACATAGCCGTG
The DNA here is from genome assembly GCA_944383785.1 of uncultured Enterocloster sp. Classification (GTDB taxonomy): domain Bacteria; phylum Bacillota; class Clostridia; order Lachnospirales; family Lachnospiraceae; genus Enterocloster. Next base: position 12,912 of record CALWQV010000048.1, read on the forward strand.
GGCTTTAATGCCCTCCTCCTCATAAGCGGCCAGCCCTTTATCTACCAGTTCCTGCTTAATGTCATTGAATACGATGGTAGCCCCGGCTCCAGCCATGGCCTTCGCGATGGCGAACCCGATGCCGTAGGATGCGCCGGTAATTAAAGCAACCTTGCCTTCCAGGGAAAAATTCTGCAGATAATCCATTTTCAATTCCTCCTATAAACCCATTGCGCTTGTTATTGAATCCGAAACCGCCCGTGTTTACGCCAGCAGGCTCTTCACATACTCCGCAATGGCCTCATCCTTGCAGTGAGCAAAGAACAGTTCCTTAAAATGCTCTCCGGCGATGCTTCCCTTTACCAGATCCTGATCCAGGCCCTTTAAGCAGGTGATCAGATCCTTAAAGTTGTTGGCTCTTACCTGATCCAGGATCTTCTTATTTCTCTGCTCCGGAACCGCTCTCTCCTTGGGATATCCCTGTCCGCTTTCCTCGGAGAACAGCTTCTCGAAGGTGTACTCCAGGTTCAGCTCCGCGCCCCAGCCAAAGCCCTTGGCAAAAGGCATCGCGATCGCGTTTCCGTCATTAATCTGGGCAAACATGTAGCCGTCGCTGGGGTCGCACACATGTCCGCAGATCACGCCGGGGAAGCTGTTCAGCGCCAGCATGGCTCCCTCGCCGGTGCCGCAGCCGGTTACCACATAGTCGGCAGCTCCGGAATTTAAAAGAATGGCCGCCAGAATCCCGTTCTGCACATAGGTCAGCGAGCAGGCATCCTCTGCGGAATACATGCCGTAGTTGTCCACCTCGTAGCCCTTGGCGTCCGCTACCTTCTTTAAGCTCTTGTAGATCAGCTCGTTCTTTGCCGCCTGGCTGTTCTCATTGATTAATGCGATTCTCATGATTTAACACTCCTTTTCCACTAAATTGTTTTTCCAGCTTTGCTCTGTAGAATCATCTTATTGTCCGTCGTCATGTCATCATACAATCTTATGTGTTGATCGTACCACATAAAAAGACATTTGTAAAGAGGGTAGTTATGATATATTTTCGTAATCCTTGCTGGATTCAAGGTCAATCATGATCTGCTCCATATGCTTTTCCATACAGGCTTCCGCCCGCTCCGCGTCACCGTCAAGAAATGCCTTCAAAATATTGGTATGTGCCGGCACAATATTCTGGACATTGTTAGGAATCCGGAAGGTTCTGCCCCGGAAATTTTTCAGATAGTCCGTAATCTGACGGTTAATACTGATCAGCATCTTATTTTTACTGCATTCCATAATCAGGGCATGAAAAGCCTCATCACATTTTCCAAGCTTAATAAAATCCCCGGCCGCTACAGCCGCCAAGGTCTGCTGGTGGATCTCTTTTAAGGCTTCCTTATCCTGATCCGCGGCATGGTTTACAGCCAGCTTCACAGCAAGCGGCTCAATCACACTGCGAACCTGAATTACATCCATAACCTCCACTTCATTTTCCGCAAACCATCTGGTAATCTCCTTCTCGCTGGCCTCTTCTTTACTGGCTACAAAGGATCCTTTTCCAGGAACCATCTCCACAAAGCCCAGCGCCTGCAGCGTGCGGACCGCCTCCCGCACAGTCCCACGGCCCACACCAAATTCCTGGCAGAGTTCTCTCTCTGTAGGAAGCTTGTCCCCCACCTGAACATCACCGTTCATAATATATTCCTTCAGACCGTCCACCACCTGCTGGACGATTGTAAGACGTTTGATTTCCCTGATTGCCAAGGTCTTTTCCCTCACTTTTCACAGCGGCCTAGGGAATCCCCTAAGCCGCTTCCTATTTTACACTTTAACTTTACTTTAATGAACTTGCGCTGATTCGTCAAGGAAATTTCGCAAAAGTTTACAGTTTATACTCCTCATACCCATTCTCGCAAGGATTCCCCTTACAGATCCAGGCCTTCTTCTCCGTCAGATCGTAGATCTGGGAAGCGATGGTTACAGAAGCCTTTGCCGGGTCAATTCCCCCGCTCTCTCCATTTTGAGGCTCGTGCTTGCAGATAGCCTCATGGGAGGAAGGATCCGCCCTGTAGTGATCCCGCAGGCATTCCATAATATACTCCGGCGTAATCTCTCCCTTTCTTCTCTCCAGCAGGGAATAAAGGCGCACATCCCGGAAGTTGGCCCCTTTGCCGCGGCAGATCTCCCTGTGAACCGTGAAATGATTAGCGTGGGTCAGGATACCCTCCCTGGGCTTTCGTTCAATCGGAACCGCCGGGTTCACCTCCAGATCCGATGCCTCCCCGCAGGCGGAACCGATCATCAAATTGCAGGAAACCGCTCTGGCGGCGCGGTTCACGGATTCCACCGCTTCCTCCAGGGTTTTGCTGGTCAGAATCCTACGGCGCATGAAGTTAGTGGGAACTCCAACCTCATCCCGATCGCCGGTGCTCAGCAGGTTGTTGGTAACAAGGCCGATTCCAAAATTATTAAAGCCATGGCGGATCAACTGCCCCGCCTCTGTCATACAGAAATATTTCATCCCATTCTGTTCATCCACCCGCAGCAGGACAGAGCTGTTCTCCATCCATCTGACATTATCCCAGTTCATGCCCAGGTAAACATGGCGATCCGCAGAAGCCTCCGGCATCACCGCATAGGTGGTACACTCCTGGATCGGAAATTTCAAAAGCTCATACCGGGTATTTAAAACCATCATATCCTCGAAATCTACCCCGGCTCCGTTTCCAATCCCCCGGATTTCATCCAGAAGATCCCCGTAATCCTTCGCCAAAAAATCCACATATCTCATGGCTTTGGCCCTGACCTTGTCCCATGACACATGCTGGTCCTTCTCAAAGCTTTCCTGATAGCTCCTAATTCCCCGTTCAATGAGCTGGCGCGCCCCTTTTCCGTGCTGTTCGCCGCGTTCAAATGGAGTCACGCCCGAAATATCGATCACCCTAAAACTCATCAAAACCCATCTCCCTTCGTTTTTTCTACTATTATTACAGCACAAAATCTTTATAAAAACAAATTTATATTTTATAATATAAGTATGAGTATTTATTTATCATATGGAGAGGGAAGCTTATGGATTTTTATCAAATGAAGCAGATTTTAACCATCGCGCAGACAGGGAGCATTTCCGAGGCAGCCAAGCTTCTGTGCGTTTCCCAGCCAGCCGTCAGCCACGCCCTGGCCAAGGCAGAGCAGGAGTTTCACACACCACTTTTTGACCGGACGCGTTACCCCTTAAAGCCCACCTATGCCGGGGAACAGTACATAGAGGCCGCTCGCAAAATGCTTTTAATCTATAGCGATCTGGAAAAGAAATGTCTGGACGCCGCCCAGGGAGCCGGCGGCCAGCTGCGGCTGGGAATCCCTTATAATCGCTCCGCCCAAATCCTCCCTGCCATTATCAAAGAATACCGCCAGATGTTCCCAAACGTCTGTCTTTCCTATCAAACAGGCCCGATCCTGGACATGAAAGAAAAGCTCTACAGCGGCAGTGTGGATCTACTGATCTTCACTCAGCTGGAAAATGACCTTCGCTTCCGGTATGAGCCTCTATTTGAAGAAGAGCTTTTCGCAGTATCTGCGCAGGACATCGTCCAGTCCGCTCACCTGGAGCCAGGAAGCTCCAATATACTCCGCCTTTCCGCTCTCTCCCAGCTTCCGGTGCTGGCCGCCGCTCCCAGATCCGGCCTAGGAACCATGTTCCGCTTGTTGATGGAATACTACAACATTGTTCCCAACGTCACCCTGACTGTCAGCGGCAACAACGCCCTCTATACTCTGGCGGAGGCCGGCCTGGGAGTGGCGATCCTTCCGGCCAACGTAATCCGTCAATCCGCGCCCTCTCCGAAGCTTCGCCTTTACTCGCTTTCCGGACGCGGCATCGGATGGCGGGTCTGCGCCATCTTCCGCCGGGATGCCTATATCAGCAGGGCAGAGCAGGCCCTTCTCACCCTGATCCGCAATAAATTCGCCGCAGCGGATGGACAGCTGGATCTTTTTCCACCACTTGCAGCAGGGGGCGACTAAGCGCCCCCTGTTTTTCCAAAATCTGTTTACATCCCGTACTGCTCCCGCGCCAGCCCCCAAAGGCCTTTCGCCTTCAGCTTCTCTGCCGGAACCCGAAGGGATACGGTCACCACGCCGGGCGCTCTTCCAATCTCAATGGCGCCGGTAATGGTCGCCCGGTTCATCACTTCCGGAACCGTCATATCAAAAAGATCCGCCGCCCGGGTCAAGCCATTGTCAATAGCAAGATTTAAGTTAGCCCCGGTTCCCACTACGGTTACAGGAGCGGATTCCTCGATTCCCGTCTGCCCCCATTTTTCCGCTTCTCTGAGGGCAATGGCCTTCTCTTCCATAGTCAGCGGCCTGGCCAGGTAGGGAACGTCCTCCAGCCTTGGCAGCAGTACAGGCCCGTCGATTCCCAGCCCTTTTAGTACCTGCACCTGGAGAACCACCACAGCCGAAACATCGGTGGTGTGGCCCGCGATCTCTCCCTCGCCCTGCTGGGCATGGACATCGCCCACATAGACGCCGCCTCCCGGAACTTTTACCGGACATAGCAGAATCGCGCCCTCCCGCACCTTGTTAATGTCCATATGGCCGTCGGTCTTATCCTTTAACTCCTCCTCCGTCATGCCGTAGGCGTGAGGCGCGCCTAAAAGAAAGGCCCCGAAGTCCCCGGCATTGTGGGAATCAGGAAACGGACGTTTCGGAGTCGTCCCCAGCTGACCGATAAAGGGTCTTAACCGGGCTGCTACCCCCGGCATATCATGGCCCGCCAGGGTAACCACCGGGTTCTGGATGGAACCATCCGGGGTCTGCATGTAATGCCGCCCATCGGCCGCCACCTTCTCTGCTGCCTCCTGGTTCAAGGTCACTCCAATCTGCTTCTTCTCATCAAAGGCGATGGTATAGCCCTTGGTAAACTCAAAAGGCGAACAGGGGGAGCCGCACTTATTGCAGCGGATGGCGTCCACGCCGATTCCCTCAATGTGGGTAGGCGGATTCTCCATGCCGCACACCGGACATACCCCCGCTACAAAGCCATCCCCGTTGGCTCTGCCCTCGATGGGATGGTCGTTTCCCGAAGAGGTCACATCGGATGTAACGCGCACCGACTCGATGCGAATCACGATGGCATCCCCCGGCTCAGCCCCCTCCACATAGACGGGCTTTGAAACCTCATGGCCGCCCTTTAGCTCCGGCGTCAGCATAGGCCCCCAGCAGCCCGCAGCCGTGTTCACCACAATTCTTCCTCCGTCCCTCACCGGCCCCAGCATAGGTTCGCCCGGGTCCAGCACTCCGTTTGTGAACTCGTTTACCATCACTGTCTGTTTTGCGTTCATATATAACCCTCCTTCTTTTCCGCCTGAAAACAGGCCATTTTTATAATTGATAATTATATAATAAATCAATTTCCTTTTTTGTCAATCACGCAAAAAACGGCTTCCGCCGTCCCCAAAAAGGGTTTCGGAAGCCGTTTTCACGTTTCAAAACAATTCGGACATTACTCCCCAAACACAGCCTTATAATCCGCCTGGAATTTCTCAATTCCCTGGTCGGTCAGCGGGTGCTTGGTCATCTGTACCAGAACCTTGTAGGGAACGGTAGCGATGTCAGCTCCTGCCTTCGCGCAGTCGATCACATGGATCGGGTTGCGGATGCTGGCGGCGATGATCTGGGTATCGATATTGTGCATCTGGAAGATCTCGGTAATATCGCAGATCAGGTCGATGCCGGGCATGGAGATATCGTCCAGACGTCCCAGGAAAGGAGATACATAGGTAGCGCCTGCTCTGGCGGCCAGCAGAGCCTGAGCCGCGGAGAAGATCAAGGTTACATTGGTCTTGATTCCCTCGGAAGCCAGAACCTTAACGGCCTTTAAGCCCTCAACGGTCATAGGAATCTTAACAACCATGTTGGGGTGGATAGCTGCGATCTCGCGGCCTTCCTTGATCATACCCTCAGCGTCAACGGTGGTAGCCTTTACCTCGCCGCTGATGGGGCCGTCTACGATGGAGGTGATCTCCTTGATCACTTCCGCAAAATTCCGTCCCTCTTTGGCAATCAGGGAAGGATTGGTGGTAACGCCGCAGATAATTCCCATATCGTTGGCTTTCCGAATCTCATCTACGTTCGCTGTATCAACGAAAAATCTCATGATATTTTCCTCCGTCTAAATTTACTTACGCCAGGCTTCTAACCTTCTCGATCTGAGCGGCATCCAGGTTCAGGATATCGCTGTTGTCCATAGAGGTGTTGGAATCCTCGATCAGGATCATCTTGGTATCCTTCTGGGTAATGGTGTTGTGCCACAGGGTAGCGGGGATATTGTAAACCTTATCCTTCTCCATCTTCACAGCCTTGAACTCCAGGCCATTCTCAGTCTCGTTGGCGTAAACTAAGGTGCAGGCTCCCTCAACCAGAACGAACAGCTCGTCGGTCAGGTTGTGACGCTCTAAGCAGTCGATGCCGGTTACATCGTTGGCGGGCTTCCAGTTCTTAATTCCAACGGTCCACTTCTCGTTCTCAAATACCCGATGCATTCCCTCGCCGGTAAACTCGTAATTTAAAATCTCCATCTTTCTATTCCTCCAAAAATATTCATAAACAAGGACGCCGCCACGGCCTGCCGCCGAAAGCGGCGTCCGCTCTCTACTTAGTTTTTAGTGTTACTTCAGCAGCTCTTTGCTCTTAGCGGCAATGTTCTCAGCGGTCAGGCCGTAAGCCTCAAACAGCTGATCCGGCTTGCCGGACTTGCCGAACTTATCCTCGATACCGATTCTTGCGAACTTAGCGCCGTCATGGCCTGCCAGAACCTCGGCAACAGCGGAGCCCAGTCCACCGATGATGGAGTGCTCCTCAGCGGTTACGATGGCCTTGCAGGTCTGGTTCATCTTCAGGATGATCTCGGAATCGATGGGCTTAATGGTATGCATATTTACAACCGCGGCGCTGATTCCCTCTTTCTCAAGAAGCTCGGCGGCAGCCAGGGCTCTGGAAATCATCAGTCCGCAGGAGATGATGCAAACGTCGGTTCCCTCTCTCATCACATTAGCCTTGCCGGGGATGAAGGGGGTGTCGGCGGTGGTCAAATCATCGCAGACAGGTCTTGCAACACGGATGTAAACCGGTCCGTTGATCTCAGCGGCTGCCATAACAGCCTTCTCGGTCTCAGCGGGATCGCAGGGAACGAAGATGGTCATATGGGGCATCTCTCTCATCAGAGCGATATCCTCGATGGACTGGTGGCTTCCGCCGTCCTCTCCTACGGACAGTCCGGAGTGGGAGAAACCAAACTTCACATTGCAGTTGGTATAAGCAATGGAGTTACGGATCTGCTCAAAAGCGCGTCCTGCTCCAAACAGGGCGAAGGTGCTGGCAAAAGGAATGTATCCGGTATGAGCGAAGCCGGCAGCCGCGCACATCATATTTGCCTCCGCAATACCCATGTTAAAATGACGATCCGGGAATTTCTCCTTAAACATACAGGTCTGAGTAGCATGAGCCAGGTCGGCGTCCAGAACTACTACCTTATCGTTTTTCTCACCTAATTTAACCAGTGC
>CALWQV010000049.1 GCA_944383785.1 uncultured Enterocloster sp.
ATACTACAAAATATGAATTTTTCAAGGTACTATAGGTACAGGGCGCAACTAATATATAGTTTCGACCTTAACATCATTTTTATTGTACTATGTAGGTGATAGGAGGCTGCGCAAATGTTAAAACGATTCCGGGTAAAAAATTTCAAGAATTTTAAAGAAGAGTTGGTGCTGGACTTATCGAAAGTTAATCATTATGAATTCAGCAATCAGGCGGTAAAAAACGGTCTGATCAAAACCGCGCTGATTTACGGAGAAAATGCAAGCGGTAAAAGCAACCTGGGCCATGCGTTGCTTGATATTGTTCTGCATCTGACAGATAAAAACAAGAATTTACAGTTTTACCGTTTCTATGGTAATTTGGAAAATGACGGTCCTGTCACATTCTATTATGAATTCCAATTTGAGGAAGGCTGCCTGGAATATCAATATGAGAAAAAAGACGCACAGGAGCTTTTAAAAGAAAAAATATCAATTAATGGCGAATTATGCTTGTCCTATGATTTTGAAAGCCATAAAGGGACACTGAATCTGGAAGGCGCTCAGACCTTGAACATGGACTTAACGGAAAAGAATATTTCCTTTGTAAAGTATGTCTACAGCAATACGGTTCTCGTTAAAAATCGAACCAATCTCATATTTGAAAAATTCATGGAATATGTGGAAAATATGTTATGGTTCAGCTCGTTAGAGCGCAATTATTATCAGGGATATAAAACTGGTTCAGAGAGCGTTGCGAGTGGAATCATTAAACTGGGCAAGGTAGAGGCGTTCCAGAATTTTTTGCGGCAGCTTGGTATTCATTATCAGCTTTTTGTTAAGGAAGTTGAGTGTGAAAAAGCCATTTACTGCAGATTTGGAGAAAAAGAGGTCAATTTTTATAGCGTGGCCTCGCGTGGAACCTGTTCGATCACGCTATTTTATTATTGGCTGATTCAGCTGGAAAAGGTATCCCTTGTGTTTATCGATGAATTTGATGCCTTTTATCATAATAATCTTGCGCTGGCAGTGGTGCAGGAACTGCTGCGTCTGCCAAATACACAGAGTATTTTGACGACGCACAATACGGATATCATGACCAATGACTTGCTTCGGCCGGACTGTTATCTTAGAATCCAGAATGGGAAGCTTAAGTCTTTTAGTGAGGCTACGACAAAGGAGCTGAGGAAAGCGCATAATTTACAGAAGATGTATAATGCGGGGGCGTTTGATGACTAAAAAACAGATCGCAATTATTTACGAGGGGGAGAAGACAGAGCGGCAGCTGATCGAAAGTTTGAATCGGGAATTTTTCGCCCCTATTTCTGAGCTTGTTCCAATTATGTTTCCAGCAGGAGAAAATATCTACATGCTTTGGCAGAAGTTAAAGGAAGATGAATTCGAAACGGATGTAATCGAAGTAGTACGAGAATATAATGAAACTGCTAAAAGAAAGCTGGAAGGGTATAAACGCGACGATTTCATGGAAGTTTATCTGTTTTTCGATTACGATGGCCATCAGGATAATTTGAAGGGTAATAAAGAAAAATGGATTTCAAAGGGAAAAGTAATAGTACTCAACAGCGTTCCTTTGTTTCTCCTGGAATACTTTAGGGGTGAATTTTGGGATCAATATATTTGAGTTCAGCGGGGGCAAACGCCCCCGCTGTTCATTTTTGTCTTCATTCTATTTTCTGGTTCAGAATCTTCATAAACTCATCCCCGGTAATCGTCTCTCTCTCATAAAGGTACTGGGCCAGCTGGTCCAGCTTCCGCTTATTTTCAGTTAAGATATTTAAGGCTTTCTGGTGCTGTTTCCTTACCAGTTCTACCACCTGCTGGTCCACCTTCGCCTGAGTCTCGGCGGAGCAGGCTAAGGAGGTATCGCCGCCCAGATACTGGTTGGTGACCGTCTCCAGGGCTACCATATCGAAATCCTCGCTCATGCCGTAGCGGGTGATCATAGCCCGGGCCAGCTTGGTGGCTTGCTCGATGTCGTTGGAGGCTCCGGTGGAGGCGGATTTGAAGATCAGTTCCTCCGCAGCCCGGCCGCCGGTGAGAGTAGCGATTTTATTTTCCAGCTCCGTCTGGGTCATCAGGTAATGGTTGCCCTCGTCCACCTGCATGGTGTAGCCCAAGGCGCCGGAGGTACGGGGGACAATGGTGATTTTCTGTACCGGGGCGGAATGGGTCTGGAGGGCGGCTACCAGGGCGTGGCCCACCTCATGGTAGGATACCACCAGCTTTTCCTTATCGGTAAGGATGGCGTTCTTCTTCTGATAGCCTGCGATCACCACCTCGATGCTTTCCTCTAAGTCAGCTTGGGTGGCGAAACGCCGTCTGTCCCGGACGGCCCGCAGGGCGGCCTCATTGACGATGTTTGCCAGCTCCGCGCCGGAAGCGCCGGAGGCCATGCGGGCGATCTTATTCCAGTCCACATTGTCCGCTACCTTGATCTTCTTGGCATGTACCTTTAAGATGGCCTCGCGTCCGGCCAGGTCCGGAAGCTCCACAGGCACCCGGCGGTCGAAGCGTCCCGGGCGGGTTAAGGCCGGGTCAAGGGACTCGGGCCGGTTAGTGGCGGCCAGGATGATGACGCCGGTATTTTCCTCAAAGCCGTCCATCTCCGTTAAGAGCTGGTTTAAGGTCTGCTCTCGCTCGTCGTTTCCGCCAATCTGTCCGTCGCGCTTTTTTCCGATGGCGTCGATCTCGTCGATGAACACGATACAGGGGGCCTTCTCCTTGGCTTGCTTAAACAGGTCGCGGACCTTGGAAGCGCCCATGCCCACGAACATTTCCACAAATTCAGAGCCGGACATGGAGAAGAAAGGAACGTTGGATTCGCCTGCCACGGCCTTTGCCAGCATGGTTTTGCCGGTTCCGGGCGGGCCGACCAACAGGATACCCTTGGGCATGGAGGCACCGATTTCCCGGTATTTCCCAGGATCGTGAAGGTATTCCACGATCTCCGCCAGATTTTCCTTGGCTTCGTCCTCGCCGGCCACATCGGAAAACTTGATGCCCTCGGAGGATTTCACGTAGATTTTGGCGTTGCTCTTTCCCATGCCGAACATCATGGAATTGGGGCCGCCGGCATTTTTCATCATCCGCTTGGTCAGATATTGGCCCAGGACTATGAAGATGATTACCGGCAGAACCCAGCTTAGCAGGATGGAAATGATGGGGGAAGTCTGCTCGATGATCTCTCCGGTAAACTTGGCCCCGGAGTCGTAGAGGCGCTTCGTAATGTCCGGATCAGGCATCATGCCGGTTTTATAAACAACGGTATTATCCTTGTTGGTAAAGAGAATCTGGTTCTCTGTCTCCTGAAGCTCTACCTGGCCGATTTCCTCGTTGTTGGTCATGGTGATAAATGTGCCGTAGTCTACTTCTACGATTCTGCGCTGGGCCATCCATGGCATAGCCAGAAAGTTAAAGAGAAGCAGAATCAGAAGGGCGATGCTGTAGTAGTAGATCAGCGGCTTCTTTGGGGTTTTGATTTCATTCATTTATGTGATTCCTCCTTCAATGTTGTCTGGTTTTGGAGATCCATGGCGCTTAAGGCGCAGATCAAAGCATAACGCATGGCTTGGGTGGCGGAGTCGATGGCGTATTCCGCGTAAAGGGCGGAGGCTTCAAAGGGGTCCCCCATGTCCTGGGAAAACCGGGTGTAAAAGAGCTCTTCGGCCTGTTTCCAGGAATCCGCCTGGGACGCGGCCAGAGCTGAGACGCAGGGAAGGCTGCAGCTGCGGGCGGATAGGGCAAGCAGCCGGTTTTGGGTCTGAAAGGCCTCCTGCACCTGATGAAGCATACGGCGCACCTTTTGAGGGTCTTGGCCCTGACAGGCCCCGATGGTAGACTGAAGAAGCCCGTATTCCTTTTCCAGCTCGCAAAGTTTGACGGCAAATATGCCCTGCTGGAGTTCCATGTAAATCATCCCCTCTTTCTCATGAAAAATTCCAACTGTTCAATATATATCAGCTTTTGGACGAAATTTCCAGAGGCAGTATCCCTCTTTTGTCCTGACAAAAAGGCCGGAGTGTCAAAAACTGTGACACTCCGGCCAAATTGACCCAATGATTAGGACTGTGGACGCCCCTCCGCCTGCATTTGCCCGGAGAGAAGACGGCAGATCTGGCGGGTAAGCCGCTTCTGGCTTTCCGGGTCCGGGCGGCATTCCTCCAGAAGCAGTCCGGTGATTCCGTAGGAACAGAAGCAGAGAAGGCTTCTCAAATCCGCCGCTGTCAGGCGGGAATCATCCAGCTGACATTCAAAGAGCCCTGTCAGATAAGCCTGGAGGGCCTGGATCAGCAGGTGCTCCATCTGGGCACGTCTGGGACTGTCTAAAAGCCGTTTTAAAAGCGCGCGGTTTTCCGCCGCGCCGGAGACGAAGATGCTGATGGCTTCCTCAAGGCTTCCTGCCTGAAGGCTTTTTTGGAGGGAGCGGTCCAAGGCCTGGTGGATGCTCCACTGGATCACGTCCACCAGATCCTGAAAATGATAGTAAAAGGTCTGGCGGCTGATCTGGCAGTCCTCCACCAGAGCTTTAACGGTAATGTCCTCCAGTTGCATGCGTTTTAACAGGGCGTTTAAGTGATCCGCGATGTACTGCTTGGTATCCATCGGCATGTGAGTCTCCTTTTGAGGTGGCAAGCGGTTGGTTATCTACCTATTATAACTGCTGCCGCCCCAAAATGGAAGAGCGGTCAGGATTTTTCTTCCGGCTTTTCTTTGGGCCTGGAATCTTTTTTCTGCTTCGCGGCGCGGCGGATTACAAATAGCAGACTTAAGGCGATCACCAGAAGGGGAAGCCAGAAGGGGCTTAGGGTAATGACGGCTACTGCAAAGCTTACCGCGCCTTCCGAGAGGGAGGACAGGTTTTTCGACAAGCCTTTCTGAACCCGCGCTCCGAAGCCTTCCGGCTCTGTGGGAGTAAAATCGGAATCCTGTACGATCTCCTGGATATCCAGGTTAACGGTGCTGTAATCCACCTGATTATCGTAAAGCCTCAGCTGAGATTCCAGGGACTCCAGCTGGTAGCGGATCTCGGAGAGCCGCTCCTCCAGGGCGATCACCGATTCCAAGGTATCTGCCTTCTCAAGCAGCTCCCACAGGCGATCCTGCTCCACGGTCAGGGATTTTTTGCGGCTTTCCAGATCCGTGTACCGGAGGGTTACATCCTGGGTGTTTTCCGAACGGTTGGTTACATTGCCCTGCTTCTCCACCTGTAAAATCAGCTGGTCCAGTTTGCCGGCAGGAACCCGGATGGTGAGGGAGGCGTACCGAGGGGCGGGGCGGTTTTGATGCATGCTGTTTCCGGAGATGTCGGACTGTTCCACATACCCATCCAGCTGGGCAACCTGCTGGTTTAAATCATTCAGGAAGGAATCAAAGGCATTGGTTTCCACAGAAAGCCTTACCGTGCGGATCAGTTTCCTGGCGGCGGGAAGCTCCGGGGAAATAGTGGCGGAGTCAGTGATCTGCCCGGACTCGCTGGCTGCCTGTACCGCAGCTATCTCCCCCACAGGGGCCGCTATGGTCTCCTCCACAGCATATTCGTTTTCGCCGCTGTCCATGGCGACGCCGGCAGGCCTTGGGGCTGCGCTGTCCGTGCTGGAGGAAGCGCCGCCGCAGGCGGAAAGGATCAGGGACAGAAAGAGCGCCGTAATCAAAAGTACTGGTTTTCGCATCATAATCGTAACATCCTCCCTATAAAATTCAGATTTCTTCAAACATTATCTGATAATAATAGCGTAACACAAGGAGTACCGTTTGACAATAGGCTTCCAAAAGTATTAAGAAAGATGTCAGGTTTGAGGTCAGAACTGGAAAACGTAAGAATTGCGTAATTGTACTGAAAGCCCGGATGTGCTAAAATGTGAAAGAACGAATGGATGAAGGGAGAATGCGACTCATGAAAATCAGTACCAGGATTTGGGCAGGACTGGCTGCCGCTGCGGTTATGTCCCTGGGAATGTCCTTTGCCTCCTTTGCGGCGGAAGGATGGACCAGCGAGGACGGACAGTGGAAATATAAGGATTCCAATGGGAATTTTGTGACAAACGCCTGGAAGACCTCCGGCGGCGAATATTTTTATCTGGACAGCAACGGGGTGATGGCGGTCAACCATTTTATCGATGACACCTACTATGTGAATGAGAGGGGAGCCAGGGTGACCAATTCCTGGATTCATCTGACGGAAACACTGGACGGCAAGGAGCCGGGATGGTATTTTGTCAATTCCAGCGGGAAGCTGGTGGAGGATAAGTGGGAAACCATCAACAACCTGCGCTATTGCTTTGACGAGGAAGGACGGATGCGCACCGGCTGGTATTTTGACGATGACGATATTTACTATCTGGGCAGCGAGGATCAGGGCTATGTGAAGACAGGCTGGCGTTGTCTGGCTTGGGACGAGGAGGACGAGCCGGAGGAAGGGGACGTTTCTGAGAACTATTCTTCCGCCGGGGACGACACCAAGTGGTTCTATTTCCGGGACAACGGCAAGGCGGAGCGGGCCGATTCCGGAGAGTATGAGACTGCGGTGATCAATGGGAATAAGTATTATTTCGATGAGAACGGCATCATGATGAGCGGCTGGGTAGCGGTCAATGACCAGGAGTCCGGGGATTCCACCGGAATCAGCAAGTTTGTCTACTTAGGAGATGAGAACAGCGGAGTGATGGCCAAGAGCAAGTGGCTGGAGCTGGACGAGCATCCCGGCGATTCCGATGATTCCGAGGAGATTACGGACGATGATTCTGAGGACTTCCCGGAGGAGGGGGACAGCCGCTGGTATTATTTTGAAAGCGACGGAACCCCTGCTTATCTGGATTCCGGGGCCAAGACCATGAGCGCCGCCACCACCAAGGTAAACGGTTCCTCCTATTTCTTTAATCAGTACGGCTGCATGCAGACCGGCCTGTTAAAGATCACCACATCCGAGGGCAAGGGCCTGGTGGGATATTTCGGTGATCTGGATTCCAATGGCAGGATGTACACCGGAAAGAAAAGCGGCGTTCATGTGGACGGCGATACCTACACCTACTACTTTGCGGAGTCCGGCTCCAACAAGGGCGCAGGCTACAGCGGTGAGAAGGACGACTACCTTTACTATGAAGGGCGCCAGATTGAGGCGGACGACGGCTCCGATTATCAGGTTTACGCCATCGACGGAAAGCTTTACCTGATCAGTGAGTCAGGCAAGGTTCAGACAAAGAGCAAAACCTATAAGGTGGATGGAGATTATACCTACGAGATCTCCGGCGGCAAGCTCTACTGGATTAACGATGACGAGGAGCGCCAGGGTGAAGTAACAGCGGATGATGCGGAGCATATCAGCGAGGTGGAGTACGATAAGGAATACGACTTAGGATAAAATTTGGCAAAAGAGAATCCCTCTTTGAGGCCCTTGAAAGACGCCTTCAAAGGGGGATTTTTTGTGCCGCCTCCGGCACAGGCTAAAGCCCCATGGCCTTCTTAAATCCTGCCATCAGTTCCTCATAGGTTTCAAAGGCGGGAAGCTCAGGGTGGTCCGCCTTGATCTGCTCTGTGGTCTTAAAGAGGAAGCCTGCGGGCCCGGCCTGAATCATGGCCAGATCATTGTAGCTGTCGCCGGCGGCAATGGTGGTAAAGCCGATGGACTGCAGGGCCTTTACGGTGGTCAGCTTGGAATTTTCAATGCGCATTTTAAATCCGGTGATTGCGCCGTCCGGGGCCACCTCCAGGGAATTGCAGAAAAGGGTAGGCCAGCCAAGCTTCTTCATCAGAGGGGTGGCAAACTGAGTGAAGGTGTCGCTGATAATGATTACCTGAGTCAGGGAGCGCAGCTGGTCCAAAAACTCCTTTGCCCCGGGCAGGGGATCGATTTTGGCGATGGTTTCCTGGATCTCTTTTAATCCAAGGCCGTGCTCCTTTAAGATGCCAAGCCTCCAGTTCATCAGCTTGTCATAGTCCGGCTCGTCCCGGGTAGTGCGCTTAAGCTCCGGAATGCCGCTGGCCTGGGAAAAGGCGATCCAGATTTCCGGAACAAGAACTCCTTCTAAATCCAAACATGCGATGTACATACGATTCTCCTTTGATCATTTTTTGCAACAGATACTGCTACCTTCTATTTTATCTGTCTTTTGGCGTTTGTCAACGGTTTTGCTCTTATAGCGCCCGGAATATGCACAGAAACTATACGGAATCAAGATAGAAAATTTTACATTTGCTTTTTATACTGTGAATATAAGGATATTTGATCCAAATTTATCTGACATTATTTGCAGGAGGAAACAAAAATGAAGAGAAAGCAAGTGATTTCATGTCTTTTGGCCGGAACGCTTCTGCTGGGAGCCCAGCAGGTATGGGCGGCTACGGTCCATTACAACGATTCCAGCCTGACCGGAGGCACAGAGGCCTGGAATGCTTATGTGGCAAACTGGGAGGGCCTGGCAAATGATTTTACCTATGTGTCCCTGACCCCTGGCGCTGCGGCGACGGAGCTGAATTTTGCCTGGTACAATGAGGGAACCACCGGAACCCCCATAGTTTACTTTGGCACAGACAGCCAGAATTTAAAAGAATACACCGGAACTTCCAATACCGTTGACCCAAGCCTGACCCAGGGACGTCAGTTCTGCTACAACTATGTAACCGTAACCGGCTTAAATCCCAACACCACCTATTACTATTCCGTCAACAAGAGCGGCGTGGTAAGCCCGGTAGAGACTTACAAGACCGGAAGCTTTGACAACGTAAACATCCTCTACTTCGGCGATCCCCAGGTAGGCGCTTCCAAGGGACAGCCCCAGGGAGGGGAAACCCTGGCTGAGACGTCAGGGGCGGCCAATACGGCGGCCCGCAACGACGGCTTTGCCTGGGACCGGACCCTGGACATTGCCACCGCTCAGAATCCCAACATCAACTTTGCCATCTCCGCTGGCGACCAGGTAAACAATACCGGTAAGGCCAAGGAGGAAGAGTACGCAGCTTATCTGTCCGCCAGCGCTTTAAAGAGCCTGCCCGTAGCCACCACCATCGGCAACCACGACTCCTTAAACCCGGACTATTCCTACCACTTCAATAATCCCAACCCCACCGGCATGGGCATGACCCAGGCGGGAGGCGATTATTACTACAACTATGGACCGGGCCTCTTCATCTTTTTAAACACCAACAACTACAACGTTGCGGAACACGAGGAAACCATCAAACAGGCGGTAAACGCTTATCCCAACGTAACCTGGAGAGTAGTAACCATCCATCAGGATATCTACGGTTCCGGCCTTGACCATTCCGATACCGACGGCATGATCTTGAGAACCCAGCTGACACCTGTATTTGACCGCTATGACATCGATGTAGTGCTTCAGGGACATGACCATACCTACAGCCGCTCCAAGATTCTTTACGGAGACGGACAGACCCATGGCAGCTACGAGTTCCGCTTAAACGAGGCTGGAGACGATTACGACTGGGACAATGCCTATAATACGCAGACCGGCGAGAAGATCGGCCTGTATCCGGCAGAGGGAGACGCCGCAGGCCAGGAGGCTTTGAACCGTTTCGCTCAGGATAATCACTGCTACACCATTGAGACAGCGGGCGGCACTACGGTAACAGATCCCCACGGAACATTGTACATGACGGCCAATTCCGCTTCCGGTTCCAAGTACTATGAGCTGATCAACGCTCAGCAGGACTACATCGCCAACCGAAGCCAGAACTGGCTGCCCAGCTACTCCATTATCAACATGACCAACCGGGATTTCAGCATTACCACTTACCAGATCACCGATTCCGGAAGCGTTGAAACCATTGACAATACCTTTACCATTCATAAGACAACTGGCAGATAAATGGAACAGATTCGGAAACATATCGTGAAATACATCATTGCGGCTGTGGTTATTGCCGCTGCGGCGGGTCTTGTGATCCGCCTCAACGACATTACGAAAACCCAGCTGGTAAACCGCACCGGCCAAACCTTTGAGACCGGTGTGGTTGTTGAGATTATACAGGATAATCTTCAGGAAGATGGAACACGGGCAGGACAGCAGACGGTATTGGTGGAGATGACCAGCGGCGAGAAGGCAGGGGAGGATCTGGTAACCACCAGCAGTTCCGGCTTCCTGTTCGGCGCGCCCTGTACCGTAGGGATGAATGTGGTGGTGCTCCAGAGCATAGCCGGTGATACGGTGATTACCAGTATTTATTCCCAGGACAGGGGCGCTATGGTCATTGGCTTTGCGGCAGTTTATATCCTGATTCTCTGCCTGGTTGGAGGCTGGCAGGGCCTTCGGGGAGCCCTGGGACTGATTTATACATTTGGGGCGATTATTTACATCTATCTGCCCCTGGTCTACCTGGGATATTCTCCCTTCTGGGTGGCGGTGCTGGTCTGCGGGGTTACGGCGCTGGTTTCCCTGTTTTTCATCGGAGGATTGACCAGGAAAACCCTGTGTGCCACTTTGGGAACCTTGGCTGGGGTAATCTGTGCGGGCGTTGCGGCTTCCATTTTCTCTAATATTACCGGAGTCACCGGCTGGAACGTGTCGGATATTGAGAGCCTCATGACCCTGCAGCAGGTAAACGGCATCCAGGTAGGCGGGCTGCTTTTCTCCGGGCTTCTGATCAGCGCCCTGGGAGCGGAGATGGATGTGGCTATGTCCATTTCCAGCGCCATGAAAGAATTTTGCGACCAGAACCCGCAGATTTCCAGGCTGGAGCTGATGAAAGCCGGTATGCGGGTAGGCCGGGATATGATGGGGACCAACTCCAATACCCTGATCCTGGCATTTGCCGGAACCAGCCTTTCCATGCTGGTATTAAACTATGCTTACGACCTGCCCTTTTTGCAGGTGATCAACTCCAACAATATCGGCATCGCGGTGATGCAGGGATTGTCCGGAAGCTTCGGCATCGTTCTTAGCGTCCCCGCCACGGTGGTGATGGCGGCGTATATATATAAATGGAAAAAGGTGGGGCAGCCTTAGGCTACTCCACCAATTTTGCGTTGGGATAGATCCGTTCCATCCGCTCGTCCGGAAAATGGCTGTCTAGGTAATGGGCCAGAGCTCCGGCAGAGGGAGAGGCCACGGTCTGGCGCTCCGTATAGCGGGCCAGGGCCAGGCCGGACATGGCCATATTAAAGACCATAAACAGGATCAAAAGCCAGGTGACCGAAGGGCCGATGCGCTTTGGGATCCGCTCTACCAGGGCGGACAGCGGGGGATAAAGCCCCTTCAGCCACACTACGGCGGCGATGCCCCAGAAAAAGCAGTACAGCAGATTGATCCTGCCGCCCAGGTTAAAGGGGATATGGCTGTAGTCCCAGAAAATAGTGCCGAAAAGCAATTCTGAGAGCACGCTGCACACATACTCATAAGCTCCGCCCAGGACAGTTCCGGCAATGAAAATATAGCGGTCGCTTTTATCGTGGCAGCGGTAGAGGAAGGCGGTGAATATGACGCAGCCAAAGCCCCAGACAATGCTAAATGGGCCGTAAACCAGGCTGCTGCGGCTCATCCATACCCCGGCGGTGAGGCGACAGAAGATGGTTTCCGTAAAATCTCCCAGGAGGGAGCCTAAAAGAAAGAGCCAGACCAGCTTGTAAAAGCAGCAGCCTTGGGCGAAGCGTTCTTTCGCGGGAACGGTAAGATCCGGATACTGATCCAGCTGCAGGTTCGGGTAGGCGTGAAGGAGACGCCTTTCCAGAAGGCGGCCCAGCAGATGCCTGCTTTTTGGAAGCTCCCCAGGGATGTCGGACAGGGGGACAGCAGAGGCTAGACGCCGGATCCTGCGGCGCATCTGCCAGACCATAAAGAAGGAGCCAAAGAAATCCAGAACCAGAAGCACACCCAAAACCATCAGCAGAATCCGAAGGATTCCCTCCGGTATATGAGAGATCAGTCTCAGAAAGAGAGGATTTCCCCAGCGGACGCAGGCCACGGCTCCAAGGCCGCAGGACGCCATGGCCGGAAGGCTCAGATACCCCTCAAACTGAAAGTGCCGGTAATCCCACCATTTTTGGTGAAACAGCCGCTCTAAGATGTGGGCTGTAATTAATGTAAAGAACGCAGCCAGAATCATGCCGCCCAGAAACAGAAAGAAGGGGCGGTTTTTTAATTCCGACAAAAACAAGGTGAAGGCCACGGCCTGGACTCCATAGATGGGGCACAGGGGAAGGGAAAGATAGCCCTTGTTGATCCATTCGCGCCTGAAAATGGTGGCCGCAGCCGTATCCAAAAGCCATCCGGCCAGGGAGTAGATGAAAAACAGGCTAAATAGTTGTGACAGTGTGTATTCCATAAAGACCTCCTACTGTGTTCAGGCACCTTGGGCCTGGGGGCGGGGCGCCAGTTCGTTTAACAGGGTAAAACCGAGGATCATGCAGCCTCCTAAAAGCTGGCGAAATGTGATGGGCTCTCCCAGAAGGCAGACGGAGATGACCACTGCCACCAGGGGATCAATGTAGCTTAAAATAGCCGCCGTCTGCCCTGGAAGCTCCTTTAAGGCGGAGAAGTAGAGACAGTAGGTCATGCCGGTATGGATGAGGCCCACGGTTAAAAGGGAGGCCCAGCCGCCGAGGTTCATGACCGGCCAGCAAAAGCCCTTCGTAAGGGCTACATAGGGCGTCAGTACCAGGATGGCGGCAAGAAACTGTAAAAGGGTGCGGTGGATTCCCTCGATCTGTCGGATAAATTTGTTGAGCAGGATTACAGCCGCGTAAAAGGAGGCCGCTCCTAGGCCCAAAAGGATTCCGATCAAATCCCTTCCTCCGCTAAGACCGCCGGATAAGGTGATCAGCGCCAGCCCCAGAGTGGACATGGCAAAGCAGAGGATCTGCCGGCCGGTCAGCATTTCCCGAAACAGCAGAGGGCAGGCAGCGGTTACGATTACCGGGGCGAAGTAGTAGCTTAAGGTGGCGATGGAGACGGTGGTGTATTTGTAAGCTTCAAACAGAAGAATCCAGTTGATGCCCATAGCCGCTCCGGAAAGCAGCAGCAAAAGCAGCTCTTTCTTTAGCCCATGCAACGGGATTTTCTGGCCGGTGATAAGCAGGTAAAGGGCAATCAGCCCGGCCGCTAAAACCGCCCGGCCCAGGGCCAGCTCTCCAGAGGTAAGGGGAATATGCCGCACAAAGGGGGCTAAAGTGCCGAAAACGGCCATGGAAAGGATCAGCATAAGCCGTGCATGATTCGTCTGTTTCATAAGTACCTCCTGATGTCAAATCGAAGCTTCCCGCAAGTAGTTTCGCGGGAACAGTTCCATCATAGCATGAATTATATTAAGAAGCAATGGCGCGGCCGGGGGTTTTTTGGTATAATGTAACAGTCTGGGGCAACGCATGAGCAAGGGAGGTGAACTGCGGTGCGAACAATTATCATAGGGGATATACATGGCTGCCAAGAGCCTCTGGAGCGGCTTCTGGAAAAGGTAAAGCTGGACCCTAACCGGGACCGGCTGATATTTCTGGGGGATTTGATGGACAGGGGGGATCAGTCCTGGGAGGTATTTGACCGCGTGCGCCGCTTAAATCTTGCCATGGGGGATCGGTGCGTTCTGATCAAGGGGAATCACGAGCAGATGATGCTGGAGGCCCAGGAAGACCGGATGATGATGAATCTGTGGTATTCCAACGGCGGCGCAAAGACCGTCAGCTCCTTCAGAAAGCACCAGGATGATGTGTGGAACCACAGGCAGTGGTTTGAGCAGATGGGACTCTACTATGAGACAGAACAGTATATCTGCGTCCACGGCGGGGTTGAGGATCAGGGGCCAAAGGCCACTTCCGAGGATACCTTTCTCTGGGACCGGTCGATTCTGGAGGGGAATTATAAAGGAAAGCTGGTAATCGCCGGACATACCCCCATGGCCGCCCCGGTTTACCTGGACGGCTGGGGGAAAACCCTGCGTCTGAGGGTGAGAAGACGGTATCTTCTTCCCCAAACTGGATATATCTGTTTGGATACGGGCTGCGTCTTTGGATACCGGCTGACGGCGTTGGTGGAGGAAGCGGGGAGGTATCGGATTGTGAATTCAACAGGGAGGGAAAGTTGAGATGGATGAGAAATCATACTTTGGGGAAGGAAAAAACGTCGAATTCAAAAGAGAAATTCCGCAGAGGCATGAAAGGTTCTTGAAAGATATTATTGCTTTTGCAAATTGTACCGGAGGCAAGGTTATTCTGGGAATTGAGGATCAAACCAATATGGTCTGTGGGATTGGCGATGCGAATCCGTTTCGGCTGTCGGACGATATTACCAATATGATTGCGGATGCCTGTACCCCACAGATTGAGACAGATATTACCTTGCGGACATTGGAAGGGAAGACGGTATTGGTTGTTGAGGTGTTGCCGGGAAGATTTCGCCCTTACTATTTGAAAAGCGTGGGAAAGCAGAATTCCGCTTATGTTCGGATGAACGGAACAAGCCGCCCGGCTGATCGGTGGAGGCTGCAGGAACTGGAGTTGGAAGGCCAGCGGATTTATTATGATATGCTTCCTGAAATCGGAATGGATTATGATGAATCTGAAGCGCTTAAGCTCTGTCATACGATGTATGAAGCGGCGCTGTCGGCGTGTAGAACGCAGGAAGAACGGGAAAATGTTCAGGAAATGACGATTGAGAAGTTGGAAAATATGGGGTTGCTGTTGGCGTCTGGCCATGAGTATTCGCCTACTCATGCATTTCGGCTGATGACTAGCAATGGTATTCGATATGCAAAAATTCAGTGTGCTCTTTTTAAGGGAACCGAGAGGGACATCTTTATTGACCGGAAGGAATTTACCGGGCCGATTTATCAGCAGGTTGAAGATGCTTACCAGTTCCTTTGCCGCCATACCAATCTTGGGGCAGAGATTAATGGTATTATTCGGCGGGATATATACGAATTACCGGTGCGGGCAATCAGGGAAGCTATTATTAATGCGATTGGACATCGATCATATTTGGAGGACTCCTGTGTACAGTTATCGATTTATGATGACCGAGTGGATGTTTTTTCTCCGGGAGGATTATACGGAGGACTGGACCTTGCCTCCGCTTTAAACGGCAAATCAAAATGCCGTAACGCCGCTGTTTCAGAGGCATTTCACTATATGAAGCTAATGGAAACCTGGGGAACAGGATTAAAGCGTATTCAGAATAGCTGTAAAGAATATGGACTGCCAGAGCCATTGATTGAAGAAGACGGCTACGGTTTTAGGGTTACGTTTTATCGAAAAAAAATCGGTGTCGCAGAAAAACAGAATAGTGCCACAGAAAGTGTCATAGAAAAACAGGATAGTGCCACAGAAAGTGTCGCAGAAAAACGGAATAGTAACACAGAAAGCATAAAAAAAGGTGATATTGAAAATTGCTTAATAGAAATTCTTCTTCAATTTCCAACGATTACACAGCAGGAGGTTGCCGAACAGTTGGGATATTCCAAAACATGGATTCGTAGAGTTATGAAAAAAATGCAGGAGAATGGAATTTTATATAGGGAAGGTTCGTCAAAAAAAGGCAAGTGGATTGTGAAAACTTGCAAGACATGTTAAACTGTAGCTGTTTCAGATCCTCGTATTAGACAGAAAGAAGTGATTTTGTATGTGCATCAACACTAAAAAGAGAAACAAAGGGGTTCTCCATGCAAAGCCAGTAGATTGCGACGGTTGCATGGAGTAAAATAGTCGCAAAATAGCAATGCTGGCTTTGCCACTTGACAGATCAGATCAAGGAGGAAGCCCGCATGAAATATTTGAACGCACAAATGATTCTTCCGGAGGCATTGGTAAAAGAGCTGCAAACTTATGTTCAAGGCGGCTATATCTATGTCCCTGTGGAGCAGGAGCAGCAAAAACGCTGGGGAGAAGTTTCCGGATACCGGCAGGAATTAGCGCAGCGGAATCGACAGATAAAAGAGGAATATCAAAGTGGTACTTCGATGGAGTATCTGTCTGAAAAATATTGCCTATCTTTATATGCTGTTCGGAAAATCATATATCAAAAGTAACCGTAAGGGGCTGCCAGGCGCGGCCTCTTATTTTTATACCAATCATTTCGGTATTGTACAGTGTATGGAATATTGACCCGAATACCTGTAGACTAAAAATGAAGCATACAAAGATTTTATGAAAGGCGGCGGCTATGTGTACCAGATTCGTTTATCGCGGAAGCGACATCATAACAGGCTTTAATTTTGACATTGACCTTTCGGTATGGACGCATAAAGTAATAAAAGAAAAAGAGCGTTTCTATATCGGCATTTTACGACCGGACGGAGTTTATCATTCTTATCATGGAGTAAATCAAAACGGAAACGCAGGGACATTGCTGTATGTGCATGGAAATCCTGCCGGAGCGTATCAAGACGGCGGTAACTGCATGACAATTGCCGATTTAACAGAGCAGTTTATTAAGGCGCAGATTTCCTTTGATGAGGTCCTCCAGATTGTTAGGTCCAAGAAAATTGTTTATGCGCCGGATGCTACCATGCAGGCAATGCTGTCTGACGTCCATGGACGTACATTGGTAATCGAACCGGGAATCGGTTACAGGGAAGAACAAAGTAAATATTCCCTGATCACGAACTATTCTTTGTTGAGCCCGGAAAGTACAAGAGATTTCGTTGTGCCGGGCGACGACAGGTATGAGCGGGCCTTGCGGTTATTAGATAGCTGCAAAAATGAATTTTCGGTTTCCGACGCATTTACATTGCTTTATACAGCCCGGCAAGAGGGCGCGTGGGCAACCCGAGTTTCATTTGTTTGCTCTGTAAATGAGCGAACCGTGTATTACGCGGAGAATCATCACTTTGAGCATATCAAAAGATTTACTTTTTAATTTGCGCAGCAAGAGAGGAGCAGCCATGCCACAAAAAATTTATCCCCGTTCAAAGGACAAAGAAACAGTGTATTTAAAAAGCGTCATCAGCAATCCCAATATCATAATCGGCGATTATACAATGTACAACGATTTTGTCAGAGAACCAAAGGATTTTGAGAAAAATAATGTTTTATATCAGTACCCAATCAACCGGGATCAGCTGATAATCGGTAAGTTTTGTTCCATTGCCTGCGGAGCAAAATTTATATTGAATAGCGCAAATCACAGTTTATCTTCCCTTTCCACCTACCCATTCCCCATATTTTTTGAAGAGTGGAATTTGGATGTAAAGAATATCACAGAAGCCTGGGATAACAAAGGCGATATTGTGATCGGGAATGATGTTTGGATTGGTTATGAAGCAGTTATTTTAGCAGGTGTTACGATTGGGGACGGCGCTGTGATCGGAGCCCGCGCCGTTGTCACAAAAGATATCCCGCCATATACAATCGTCGGCGGTGTTCCGGCAAAGCCGATCAGAAAGCGCTTTTCCCAAGAAACGATTGATCTTCTCCTAAAAATAAAATGGTGGAATTGGCCCGAAGAACGGATACGACAGCATATAGCCGAGATACAGTCGGGGAGAATCATAAATTTGCGATAACCCGCAAAAATTTTCATTAGGAGGAGGACAGCCGCCAATGAATGAAAAGCTGGAAAAACTCAATCAGAAGATAGAAGAAACGGAAAAGAAGCTGCGCTGGGCGCAACTATACACCGGTCGAGCCAGTGCGTTGCGTTTTGCCGGAAGCCCCTTGCAGGGAGCGGATGACTTCCGCAGATTTTCAATCTGTTCCAATCATCACAGGGGAAGCTTCACTTCCTCTGCGCTGGCTGCCGCCAGCTACCCTTTTGTGGACTTACCGCCCGGAAACACCTTGCGCTGCAAGCTGTTCCCGTCCAGCAAGTTTACAATTCATCTATTCCAAAAAGAAAGTAGAGGTAGTATAATAGAGCCAAAGATAAATTTGGAAGCTATATAATGTAGAACGATATGTAAAAAAGGAGGTATGGTTGTGGAACAAAAACTGATTAAACTATTTACAGCAAACGATAATCTTCAGGCTGAAATGATAATTAGCACTTTGAAAGATAATGATATTCCAGCACTTAAAGAAGATTTAGGAAATGCTGGACTTATGAATTTATATGGTGGAAATTCAAAGTATGGAGAAAACATTTATGTTGCTGAAAATAACTATGCCAAAGCAAAGGATATATTAAGTAACATGGGACTGATTTGATTATCAAATCCACATTTATTGAGCAGCCCTGCCCCGAACTTTCAAAACTGAATACCAGCCGCCCACCGGCGGCATCACCGAGCAGGAAATCATTGAACGGTTTCCTGCTTTTTCTATGCCCGGACGCCTAGAGAAAGGAGGCCACAATCCGCCATGCACCTCTCGAACAAGTTCCTTCGGTCACGGCTGTCGCCGTATAGGTCTAATCCCGAAATTGCCTCGTTGTAAGCAAGCTCCCAACGGGCGTTCCGGTCTTACTGTATGGCTCATAGCTTGCATGAAAATGGTGTAAACGTGGTGTAGTAGAGCAAAAAACAAGGGAATTACAAAAAGAAAAACCGGCGTGAAGCCCGTAAAATCAAGAAAAATCTGGACTTCACAATTTTTTCACAAAAAATTAGCACTCACCTCTTGACAGTGCTAATAATAAGTGTTATATTACGCATAGAACAAAGGAAGAGATAAGAAAAGGATCAAAAGGAATGAAAATCCTTTGAATCTCAAGCTCTAAGTTCCAGGAAACAAGGTAATGAGACATAGCGATAGAAAAGGAGAGATGACTTATGTTAATGCCTAGTATTTTTGGAGAAAACTTATTGGATGACTTTTTTGATTTACCCTTTGGCACGAATTTTACGAATACGAACAG
Source organism: uncultured Enterocloster sp. (assembly GCA_944383785.1). Taxonomy (GTDB): domain Bacteria; phylum Bacillota; class Clostridia; order Lachnospirales; family Lachnospiraceae; genus Enterocloster. The sequence continues at coordinate 18,726 of CALWQV010000049.1, forward strand.
CGATTTGATGCGGACCGATATTAAAGATACCGATCAGGGATACGAGGTTACCATGAACCTGCCCGGCGTGAAGAAAGAGGATGTGAAGGCGGAGTTAAAGGACGGTTATCTGACCATCAGCGCTTCTTCCAATACCAGCAAGGATGAGAAGGATGACAATGGCCGCTACATCCGCAGGGAGCGTTACAGCGGCAGCTGTAGCAGAAGCTTCTACGTAGGCGATCAGGTAACGGAAAGCGAGATCAAGGCAAAGTTTGAAAACGGCACTCTGACGATGCTGATTCCCAAGAAGGAAGAGAAACCTGCGGTAGAAGACAAGAAGTATATCGCCATTGAAGGTTAAACATAAAAGATTAAAGGAGGAATGACTTATGTTGATGCCCAGTATTTTTGGTGAGGATTTATTTGATGATTTTATGAGAGATTTCCCGTTTTACGATGATAAAGATATGAAGAAACTGGAGAAGAAGCTGTACGGCCGCAGAGGCAGAAATATGATGAAGACCGATATTAAGGAGCGGGACGACAGCTATGAGCTGGAGATGGATCTGCCGGGATTTAAGAAGGACGAAGTGAAGGTCGCCTTAGAAAACGGCTATCTGACCATCAGCGCCGCCAAGGGCCTTGATGAGGACGAGCAGGAGAAGAAATCCGGCCGCTACATCCGCAGAGAGCGCTATGCGGGGGCCTGCCAGAGAACCTTCTATGTAGGCGAGGATGTGAGACAGGAGGACATTAAGGGCGAGTTTAAACACGGTATCCTGAAGCTGACCATCCCCAAGAAGGCGGCTCAGGTTCCGGAGAAGAAGTATATCGCCATTGAAGGCTGATCCTTCTGCGGTGAAAAAGCGCATTCACATAAATGAAATGAGGCGGAAGCCCTGGTGATGAGCCGGGGCTTCCGCCTTTTTCTACTGATGCGAGGGGCTATGCCTGAAAAGGAACTACATCTTTGACCGCATCCTGAGGCTGGATTTGATCGTCCCCATGGTCGAGATCGATCAGCTGATAGCGGTCGTTGCCCATGCCAAGCTCCTTCATATAGGTCAGCTGCCGTAGGCCGTGGCGGCTTTCCATCCGCTCCACCAGGTCGTGGCGGTCGCTCTCCTTTAGGGCGTAAACCAGATCCACAGAAGCCTGGTCAATGGCCAGGATGTCCAGGGAAGCCAGGATTCCGATATTGGGGGTAACCACCGGCATGGCCGCAGTGCCCTCACAGTCGCAGGAAACGGACATATTGCGCAGTACATTGACAAAAGCGATGCGATCTCCAAAATGGTCGACTACCGCCTTGGCGGACTCCATCATCCGCTCCATAAATTCCTCATTGGAAATATCCCACATGTCATCGGAACCGGGGGTGGTGTGGATCATGGCCTTGCCGATGCGCCCGTCGGCGCAGCCAATGCCGATGTTCTTGGCGGAAC
>CALWQV010000050.1 GCA_944383785.1 uncultured Enterocloster sp.
TATTACCGGAATGGCGACAAAGGCTATGTGGACCCCCAGCCGGAAAAAGCAGCCCAAATTTTCCCCATGGGCGCCGAAATGGGCTATCCGCCCCACCAGATTTTCTACGCCAACGACCTGGAAAAAGCCGGAGAAAAGGAAAAGGCACATTACTGGAGACTTCAGGCAGCCGAAGGGGGACAGCCCGGCCTCTGGTATGAAATCGGCATCGACTTCTACGATGGAAGGGGGGTAGAGAAGGATCCTCAAAAAGCCTGCGAGTGTTTTAAGAGATCCATCGAAGAAGAAAATAATGGGTATGCCTACGATATGATGGGACTTTGTCTGTTTTTGGGCATTGGAATTTCCCAGGACCGAGCCAAGGCCTTTGAGTATTTTTCCACGGCCAGGCAGCTCCTGAATGGCAATACCTTCGACTACCCATTTCTGGCCCACTGTTATCTGGATGGCTTCGGCACGGCGCAGGACTACCAGGAGGCATACCGGCTGGCATGGGAAACCAAAGATAAACCCCGCAGTCTTTACGTCTTAGGCCGCATCTACTGTGAGGGCTTAGGGATGCCCCAGGATATTGCCATGGGCGTGGAATTTTTAGACCGGTCCGGTATTGACGATGCCAAGGAAGAGCGCAAGCACTACAAAAAATCTCTCTTTGGGCGGTGGAAGCGGGTGTAAGATTTTAAGGTTCCACTCCATTCTGCCGCAGAATTTCCTGAATCCGCTTTACATTCACATCCCGCGGTAAGATACCATCTTTCGCAGCCAAGGCAGCCGCTATACCGGCTGCCTGTCCCATATTGGCACAGATTGGCATCACCCGGTAATTGGCATGGGCCATATGGGTTCCGGAAATATTTCTTCCGGCAAGCAGCAGTCCGTCTATGGTTTTAGGCACCAGGCAGCCATAAGGAATCGTATATCCCTTCACCTGTTTAAATGTTTCCTGTGACCCTGTGGCATCCAGGCCGTTTCCCGTCATATTATGGACATCGAAATTAAAGTGGGCCTTGGTAACAACCCAGTCCTCAAATATTCTCGCCTCCTGGATATCCTGCTCCGTGATGGTTTCCACCCCCGCAAAATGCCTGGTTTCCCGGACTCCAATTAGGGAAGCGGAAGACAAAAGATAGCAGTTCTCATATCCCGGCGCATAAGCGCGCAGAAACTTTATAATTGGTTCCATTTGTTCTCTGCATAAAAATGTAGCTTTTGCCAGGTCATCCGCATCCGTTCCGTCAATTCCAATACAGTTGGTCATATTGCAGGTTACAACGCCTGGAAGGGTGGAACGGTACAGCAGGACGTGGCCTGCCGGAGACGGAAGATTCTCCCTTCCCAAAGCCTGGATTTCACCGGCCGGAACTTGTACCTTCTGCTCGAAACCTCCTGGGAATATCGCCCGGCTGTAATCCACTCCGCCTACCTTAAACATAATGGAGGCCGGCTGCATAGCACCGTCCGATTCCCTTCCTTTCACATACTCAGCCCCTGCCCTAGCGGCAATATCTCCATCTCCTGTGCAGTCGATCACCACCTTCGCCATCACAGCTTCACGGCCGGATTTGCTCTCTAAAATCACGCCCTTAATCCGATTTTCCTCCATAATCACATCGGAAGCAAAGGTGTAAAGGCGCAGACGGACTCCTGCCTCCTTTAACATCTCCAGGTAAACTGTTTTCAGGCGCTCCGGATTGATTAACTGCCTAGGAGAACCGTTAAATCCGTAGTCTTCCGAAGCTTCCGGAATATCTGCGGAACGCTCCAAGATCTCCTCGTAAAACCCTCCTACAGTGCGTCCCGTCCAATGGCTCATCAATCCCACTGTGGAAATTCCTCCCACGTCGCCTGACTGCTCCACTAACATTACATCAGCTCCGCTGCGGGCCGCCCAAATACTGGCCCCCATTCCAGCTGGTCCTGATCCCAATACCAGCACATCCACCTGAGCAATCACTGGGATTTCTCTGCTCGGTTCCATATACGTCATTTTCATCTTCTCCTTCACAAAATAATTTGTCTGCTGTGGACGATCCACTTAAATTATGTTACTATAATACCATCCCTATGAGGAAAAACAGAATAAAGCTTTCTGCTGTTTATCTATAATTTCGTGCAAGGAGCAAAGCCATGGTTCAGGAACTTTTAAACGATATCATACTCTATTTTGAGTATCTAAAGTCCCAGGGGTACTATGCGGCTTTCCATAACCTGGCGATTCCCATGGACAGCTGTATGGCCAAGCTGGCTCCCTATAATATCAACAGCAACCCCTTCTGCCTTTTCATCAAATCCAGCTCCGAAGCATGGAATCACTGTATTGAACGGCAGCCTAAGGTTCTGGCTGCCTGTGAAAAAGGGCCTTTCTGCGGTATGTGCTACGCGGGTATGGGGGAATTTGTCTTTCCCATCCGCAATAAAGATGGAAGGCCCCTGGCCTTTTTAAGCATCAGCGGTTTCCGGTTAGAAGAAGAACAAGCCCTCAAACGTATTAAAACTGTAGCCCATACCTATGGCTTATCTGAGAAGCAGGCCAAGGCTTCCTATTACCAGGACTTAAAAAAGGACAGGCCTGACTTAAACTCCCTTTCGGTTCTGGCCGCCCCACTTTGCCGCATGTTTGAGCTTCTCAACCTGCTTTTAAGCGATATTCCTAATGTGGAAGTAGGTAATATCGCCCAAAACAATATCGTAAGCCACGCTGTCATCTATCTGCGCCGCAACTACGCGAACCCGATTTCCTCTGATGACATTGCCCGGGCCTGCCACTGCAGCGTTTCCACATTAAGCCATCTGTTCAAGCAGAAGATGAATTTAAGCATCCGACAATATATCAAAAATCTCCGTCTTTCCCAGGCCAAGCGCCTGCTGCGAGATACAGAACTTTCGGTAAACGCCATCAGTGATCTCTTGGGATATGGAAATCCCAACTATTTCTGCAATGTATTTCGGTGGGAAACCGGCCTTTCCCCCACCCTGTTTCGGAAAAACAGCAGAACATTACCAACAAAAGAAAGGTCGTAAGCTCATGAATCGAAATAATTACAGCGGTATCAGAAAACAGATTTTTATCTTTACCATGGCTATGATCTTTATCTGTACCCTGTTCATCGGAATTTTCTTTTTTATCATTTCCCAATCTGTCCTCAGAAAAAACCAGACAAGCAGCGCCTTAAGCGCTCTTTCCCACGGGGCATATACGGTAAAAGAAGATCTGGACAACCTACAAGAGCTGATGGACTATTTCTTTGTGGATCAGCAGATCCAGTCCATACTGGCCCAGGATATACAGACCAGCTACGACCTGACCCTGCAGGAAAATCAGCTGCGCTACGCATTAAGCACGTATGAAAGGCTGGACTTTTTCCGGTATATCAACTGCATTATTTTCTACAATTCCCAGCGTCACGCCCATACCTTCCCCTATATGGCTATGAATGGAAGTTCTTATTTAAAGCGCTGCCAGGATCTAGGATGGTATGAAGATGCCTTACGGGAAGAGGGACGGCTTGTCTGGGAAAATCAGGAAAGCGATTACATGCTTATGGAAGGAAGGGATATCTCCGCCATAAGAGCCTTAAGGGACTCCAGCTATAAAACCATTCAGGGCGCGGTTTATGTAAGCATCCAGCCTGCCTTTTTTTCTGTTCTTCAGAAAAATAATGGACTATCCAATATTACCGTCTATCTTTACGACAATACCGGTAGATTGCTGAATCCCCATGGCTCCCAGGATATTTTTTCCGCTTCCTCCCTGCTGGAGGATACTCCCTGGCAGACGGAAAATTACCGTTTTCTCGCAGATCAGGGAAATTTCATTTACGAATATAAAATTCCTTCCTATGGCTACCGGCTCATTGCCCTTCAGCCCATTGCCGGGACCTTTTCCATGGATCAAAATATTCTGATTCTGGCCGTGGTAATGGTAGCCATGATGCTGCTGGTGGCAGTTTCCTTGTGGGTTTTCCTGACCAGACGTGTAATCCGTCCGGTTCATATGCTGGCGAATACTATGAAGCAGGTCCATACCGGTGATCTTTCTGTCAGAGCTTCCCAGGGCATCAACGGCGAGTTCGGTTATCTGGCCCGACAGTTAAATCAGATGTTGGATCAAATCCAGAGCCTGATGAAAAAAAATCTGGAAAAAGAGCGGGCCGTCCAGGAGGCGGAGCACAACGCGGTTCTGGCACAGCTGAATCCCCATTTTGTCTACAACGCTCTTTTTGCTATCCGTATGATGGCCGTGATACAGAAGGCAGACAATATTCAGGATATGGTAAACGCTCTGTGGCGTATGCTGAAAAACAGCACCTCCCGGGCGAAACAGGATTTCCGGCTGGCAGATGAAATTCAAAATGTGAAGGATTACCTGCACATTTTAAGCGCATCCAATGTCCAGAAGTTTGATGTGGTTTATGATATAGAACCTGGGCTTGAAGAAATTCTCTGTCCAAAATTTTTAATTCAGCCCGTTGTAGAAAACGCCATTGTACACGGAGTTTTGCCAAAGGCAGGATTCTCCACCATTACGATTGTGATTCGCTCCCAAGACTCTTTTGTCAACATCCAGGTATCCAATGACGGGCTTCCGATCTCCCAGGACCGGCTTAGTGAAGTCAACGATTCTTTATCAAAGGAATCATCCGCCCACAAGGGCCTGGGACTAAGCAGTATCCGCCGCAGGCTGAAGCTTTTATATGGAGATCAGGCCGATCTTACCATTACCAGTACCCAGGTCCCTGAAAAGACAACTGTAACCATTCTCTTTCCACTTCAAAAGGGGGAAACTTCATGTACCGGGCAATCATTGTAGACGACGAGCTTTTAATCAGGGTGGCTTACCAGTCCATCGTCAACTGGCAGGACTACGGCTTTGAGCTGGCAGGGGTATTTGAAAACGGCCAGGCCGCCCTTGACGCCTTTGAACAGCTAAAACCAGATTTTGTCCTTACTGACACCCGTATGCCTATATGCGACGGAATTGAGTTGATCCGGCAGATCAAACAAAAATATCCAGAAACCATCTGCGTCATCCTCAGCGCTTACGGCGACCTGGATTATGTGAAAGAAGGGATGCGGGCAGGAGCGGAAGATTATCTATTAAAATTGGATATCACTTCTGAAAGCCTGGGGGCTCTGCTGTCCTCCACCGCTGATAAATTAAAGAATCTGAAACACAGCCAAGTGGAATCTGTCTCCCAGGAATTAGAAAAAGGTCGGGATGAATTTCTCAGGCGCTGGATTCTGGGTGAAATAAAGGAGCGGGACACTCTGACGGACTATTTGAAATTTTACAAAATCAGACTCAGCCGCAGCCTGATCTGCATGATTATTCAGATTTGCCCGGAAAATCCGGAGGATTTTAAGGAAGAGCTGCAGGAAACCGCAAAACGTACCATCGGACAGACCCTTTTCAGCTCCGGCACATGGCTTTTGGCTGATTTAAGGTTCTGCATCTTCTGTGCCATTGGCTGCTGCGATGACTCCAATCCGGATCTGTACGCGGAAAATGCCAAGAAAAGCCTTTTGTTTTCCTTAAGATCGGTCATGAATTTTTCTAATGTTTCCATCAAATGGAAATACACCGATGAGATTCTGTCCGTGCCAAGGATCTTTTCCCAGCTGATTCCTTCCTCCAGCCATCCGCCGGTTCCTGTTTACGACATGGTTCAGGAAGTGGTCAACCAGCTTTTACAGCTTCACTATCCGGAAACCGCGGGACTGTTGAAAAAGATCCGGCTGCAGTTTTTGGAAAATGCCGCCCTATCTCCTTCCGCCCTTTTAAATAACTGTTCCTATATTTTAATGGGCCTTCAGACCTCCATGAAACACGATTCCCTTTTAGCCCAGTGGCTTCAGGATTCAATTCAAGGGCTTACAGAAGATCTATCAGGCTGCTTTTCTCCCAGAGATTTTGCCCGTTGGATAAATCATCTTAACAGCCTGCTGGAAGAAATGATGAAAAACCGGGCACCTGCCGCATCCATGGCGGAGCGGGCGGCCAAGTATATTCAAAAACATTTTACGGAGGAAATTTTTTTAGACAATATTGCGGATTACTGCGGTGTCTCCCCGGCCTATCTCAGCAGAATCTTTTCCCAAGAGCATGGTAAAGGTGTTTTGGAATATTTAACTGAGCTGCGCATCCGGAAAGCCAAGGAGCTTTTATCTGATACTAATGAAAAAATCTATCGAATCGCTGCCCTTTCCGGCTATTCGGACGCCGTATACTTTAACAAAGTATTCAAAAAGAATACGGGAATGACTCCCAGGGAATACCGCCTGCAAAAAAAGACTATAAAAGACAAGAAATAACAAGAAATTAAATTTCTTTGCTAATCAAAACGCATTTTTGTCTAAAATTACAAATAATAAATGACAAGAAGGAAAATAACCTCCTATTTATATTTATTTTTAACTATTTTATACTATGTTTATCAACAAAATACATCTATTTTATACAAAGCATAGGAGGGTTATTATGAAAAACTTAAAAAAAGCCGCTGCTCTTTTACTGGCTCTTGCAGCTGCCTCTACAAGCCTTGCAGGCTGCGGTTCCAGCCAGAGTGGGGAATCAAGCGCGGCAAACGCTGAAAACGCCCAGGCTTCCTCTGCCGGAACGGAAGGAGAAAAGGAACCTGTCACCATTGAATTCGCCTCCTGGTACGCAGCTGAGGAGACAACGGCGGACACTATGTACGCCATGATCGACGCCTTTGAACGGAAATACGACTGGATTACCGTTAATGTAACAGAGTATGCCTACAACAACCTTTCCGAACAGCTTTTAGTTCGAGGCGCAGGCGGAACCGCTCCCGATGTTTCCCAGGTCAATGCCGGTTGGGTGGCAAGCCTAGTGGAAATGGATGTTCTCAATTCCATGAACGATATTCTCCCAGAAGATGTACTAAATGATTTCTACACCAGCGCCAGCGAGGGCTTTACCTATGATGGCCAGGTCATGGCGGCTACCATGATCCGAAATCCATTCTGTATGTACTACAACAAAACTCTTTTAGAAAAAGCCGGATATACGGAAGATGATCTTACCGATTTAAGCTGGGACAAATTCAACCAGATGTGCAAGGACATCGCTGCCCTTAAAACAAACGAGGACGGAAATGTGGTATATGGACGCTCTCTTTCCACTGCCCTCCTTTCCGGAACTGGCTACTATTTCTACAATGACCTGTTTGCCAATCACGCGGCCTACGCGGATCAGGATGGAAATATCACCTTCGGTTCTGAAGGAACCATAGCGGCCTTCACTCAGGTTCAGGATCTTGTAAAGGCCCAGGCCATTGCCCCAGGACTTGAAATCAAAGAAAACCGTACCCTGTTTGGAAACGGCCAGGTTGGATTCCATTTTGATATCGCATCCCAGAAGGATACCTTCCTTGCAACCAGCGCCAAAGGCGAAGATTTCGCCAATGAAATCGGCGTGGCCGTTGTACCCGGGAATGTTCCAACCTTTGCCACCGACCATGCCTTAGTATGCTTTAAGCAGACCGAGCATCCGGAGGAATGCGCCCTTTTAATCGACTTTTTAACCGGCCCGGAGGGAATGGAAATTTACACCAGCAACCTAGATGCAATCTGCGCACGCTCCAGCGCCTCTGAAATTGATTACTATCAGAATCTCAGCCCGGATATGAAGATATTCCAGGAAGCCGCCAGCACAGCGGAAGGACTAAACGCCAAGAGTTCCCACTATGACAATGCTATGCTCCTGATCGCCGAAGCTTTACAGAGAGTCACCATCAACATGGAGGATCCTGCTGCGGTTGTGACAGAAATCGATGGAAAAATGAAGGAACTCTACGGACAGAATTAAGTTTTTGAAAGGGCTAAAGGATTCCCCTTTGGCCCTCTCTTTTTTCAGAGGAAAGGATCGTTGATTTATGAATATCTCTCAAAAATCCCGCGGATTAAGCGAGCGTTCCAAGGATTTGATTTTCGCGTACACTCTTTTAGTTCCCGCGATTCTGGTCTTTATGATCGTTATTTTCTTCCCGATCATCAAAGGAATCGCAGCCAGCTTCTGCGATTATACGATTATTCACATGAAAGACGGCATGAAGTGGAATAACTTTGCCAATTACAAAACCGTTTTAGCCAATGGAGCCTTCTTAAAACAACTGGTCAACACCCTTATTTTCGTAGTCGGCACCGTAGGTCTGGAATTTGTGATAGGACTTGGACTGGCCCTTCTGTTAAACAGCAATATACACGGCCGTTCCCTCCTTCGCTCCGCCTTCCTCATTCCATGGACCGTTCCTTCCATTGTAGTAGCGGTTTTATGGTCCTGGATGTTCCAGGCGCAGTTTGGCGTATTCAACTATATACTGGATTCCCTGGGCCTTCTCTCCAACCCTTATATGGAATGGCTGCAGAATCCATCCACCGCCATGTTTACTGTCATCATCGCCTGTTTCTGGAGGCAGACTCCCTATATGGTCGTGATGCTTCTCTCCGGCCTCCAGGCAGTGCGGACAGACCTTTTAGAGGCAGCGGAAATGGATGGGGCAAATTATTGGCAGCGATTAAAATCCATTATCCTGCCCTCCATCAAACCTGTAATCGGCACCACGCTGATTACTTCCATTCTCTCCTCCTTCCAGCAGTTTACCATCATCTACAACATGACGGACGGAGGACCCATCGATGCCACTACTACCCTCTCCATCGCAACTTATAAACAGGCATTTACAAGCTACGACTTGGGAGCCGGCTCCGCTCTGGGCGTCATCTGGCTGGTGATTCTTGGAAGTATTGTAACCTTTTACAACGTAAAGTCCAAACGTTTTGACGATTAAGGGGGATGGAATCATGCGAAAAAAACAAATCAAAATGAGCTGTGTCTATCTGGTTTTAGCCATTGCCCTGGTGGCCTTCCTGTTTCCGGTATACTGGATGGTCATCTCCGCTTTTCGCAACAACAACGGACTGATGCAGCGGCCCTTAAATTTTGTTCCTTCCATTGACACCCTAAGCAATATGGCGGCCGTCCTATCATCCGATAAATATGTACATTATATTTTAAATTCCCTGATCGTGTCCGCCGGAACCATGCTTTCCTGCGTGATCCTTTCCCTCCTTGCCGGATACTCCTTATCCCGGTACAAATTTCCCATGCGGAAGGTGATTATGTCCACTCTGCTGTCCGTGCAGATGTTTCCAACGGTAGCGATCCTGATCACCCTTTATACTTTTTTTGTGCAGTTCCACCTGACCAACACATATACAGGATTGATCTTAGCCTGCCTGTGCGTATCTCTGCCCTTGTCTGTGTGGATGATGAAATCCTTCTACGATACCATCCCTCTTTCCCTGGACGAAGCGGCAAAAATCGATGGTTGCGGCCGTTTTGGTATCCTTTTTAGGGTCATCATGCCCATGATGAAACCAGGCGTCTACGCGGTAGCCATCTATTCCTTCCTGATGGCATGGGACGACTATGTGTTCTCCAAGGTTCTGATCAATGTAAATGACAAGAAAACCCTTACCGTAGGAATTGCGGAAAGCTTTCTGGGCGAATTTTCCCACAACTACGCAGGCATGATGGCATTAGCTGTCATCGCCGCCCTGCCCATCGTCCTGGTATTTATCGCTTTCCAGAGATTCTTAATCTCCGGTATGACCGCGGGAGCTGTAAAAGAATAAATAATATTATCACATACAAAAAGGGATGAAAAGCCTTTCTGCTTTGAGCTTTCATCCCTTTTTTATAAAAATCATACTACCTTCACTTTAATCAAAACCTTCCCAATCACCGCCACCAGCACTGCTGCCGCGATAGCCTCGGGAATCCCGGACGCTGTTACCGTCCCCATAATCAGCCCGAACACTGCCTCAAAAGCCACTTCCCTGGCCTGGGCATACTCTCTGGCAAACATCCGATAGATACTTCCCATCACCGTCCCCGTATTGATCATAGAGCCAACAAAACCTGTAAGAGCCAGGGAAACTGCATCACTTACCTTTAATTTTTTTAGCAGAATCCAAAACCATCCGGCTCCCAGCCCGATGAGGATCCGGCAGCCGACGGAGATCCAGACCGCCTTTAAAGCCCCCACAATTCCGCTCATGCTCAAAAAAGGCGAAAAAGCGAAGGATGTGAGCGTAGGCGCAATGGTATTGCTCACCAGGGAACAGATTCCAAAGGTAGCTCCCAAAATCACCCCGGCCCAGGGTCCAAGCAAAACAGCCCCCAAAATCACCGGGATATGCACTGTTGTCGCCTTAATAATAGGGAGCTGAATCATCCCCAGAGGCGTGTTGGCCAGCAAAATGACCACAGCCATCATAAGTGCGACACTTGCAAGATAACGGGTGTCTTTCTTTCTCTTATTCAATTTTTCTTCCTCCTTGTGCTACTGTTCGTTTTATGCGATACAATGCATCTATCCACATTATAAACAGGATTAACAATCCCCGTCAACGCTCTTTTTTGTTAATTTACATAAACTTATCCACAGTTTGTGGATAAATTGTGGATAACCGTGGATAACTCCTTCTTATTTCCACAAAGCATCTGTCAAATCCTTGATTTTACAGGAAATTTTAGGATGTGTATAAGTAATTTTAGGTAACTGAGGGCATCTGTGGATAAAATCCTTGTCCACACAACGCCCACAGCCTGTCCACAGGATTCCCACAAAGTTATCCACATGATTTTCTACAAATTTTTCCAAAAATCGGGGACTTATCCACAATCAACGAAGATTTCCATTGAAAATATTCCCTCTTTAGGTTAAAATAGATTTAGATTGGGCTTTTATGCAATATCGATTTAGGAGAATAGAAATGATCGAAAAAATAAAAGAAAACTGGGATCAAATCCTGCTTAATTTAAAGGAAGAACATGAAATCATGGACGTTTCCTTTAAAACATGGCTGCTTCCTCTAAAACCCTACTCCTTCAAAAATAATACGCTGACCATCATTGTACCGGAGCAGACCTTCCTTACCTTTGTAAAGCGCAAATACGGCCTTCCTTTGATGGTGACGGTTTCTGAGTTTCTGGGCTTTGAGTGCGGCATTGATTTTCAGCTGAAGGAGACGGTAGATTCCTCCTCTCCCACTGAGAAACCGCAGCTAATTGAAAAAAATATGAACGTGGTCAGCCCCCAGGCTATCCAGAGCGCCAACTTAAACCCCAAGTATACCTTCGACACCTTCGTGGTTGGCTCAAACAACAACTTAGCCCACGCGGCGGCCCTGGCGGTAGCGGAATCTCCCGGCGAGATTTACAACCCTCTTTTTATTTACGGAGGCGTGGGACTGGGAAAAACCCACCTGATGCACGCCATCGCACACTTCATATTAAAGAACACCCCGGATGCGAAGATCCTTTACGTTACCTCCGAAACCTTTACCAACGAATTGATCGACGCCATCCGAAACAAGAATAACATCACCACCACGGAATTTCGGGAAAAGTACCGCAACAACGACGTGCTTCTCATTGATGATATCCAATTTATCATCGGCAAGGAAAGTACCCAGGAGGAATTTTTCCATACCTTTAACACCCTCTATGAGGCGAAAAAGCAGATCATCATCTCCTCGGATAAACCGCCAAAGGAGATTGAGACGCTGGAAGAGCGGCTGCGCTCCCGCTTCGAGTGGGGCCTGACCGTGGACATCCAGTCTCCGGACTACGAAACCAGGATGGCCATCCTGCGAAAGAAGGAGGAGTTAGAGGGATATAATATTGATAATGAAGTGATTACATACATTGCCACCAATATTAAGTCCAACATCCGTGAGCTTGAGGGAGCCTTAACAAAGGTGATGGCCTTCTCCCGCTTAAATAAATGCGAGATTAACCTGAAGATGGCGGAAGAAGCCTTAAAGGACATTATCTCCCCAGGCTCCCAGCGTGAGGTGACGCCGGATCTGATCATTCAGATTGTGGCGGAGCATTTTGGCCTCACGCCCCAGGATATCGCATCCCAGAAGCGAACCAAAGAGATCGTCTATCCCAGGCAGATTGCCATGTATCTGTGCCGGGATATGCTCTCCACCCCCCTTCAGACCATCGGCAGCCACCTGGGAGGAAGAGATCACACCACCATCATTCATGGAGCGGACAAGATCACCGCAGACTTAAAAAAGGATGAAACCTTGAGAAATACCATTGAGATCCTGAAAAAGAAAATCAATCCACAATAACCTGTTCATACCCTGTGGACAGGCTGTGGATAACCATAGGGTATGTGGAAGCTTCACAGCGCTTTTTAAGTTTCTGTGGACAACCCTTAAGTTTTCCCTGAGATTTTTCCAGTATTTCCACAGGCTTTTTAACAGCTTCAAATCCTTCTTTTTTAAGGCTTAGAACTACTTTTACACAAACCCACAGCCCCTACGGCGGATGCTACGAAAATTTATTATTATATCTCTTTCTGAACTTCGCGTATCATCCACATTTACTGAGAAAGGAAGTTATCAACAATTATGAAATTAAAATTTCAAAAAGACGCTTTGGTCAACGGAATTACCATTGTGATGAAGGCCGTTCCATCCAAGTCCACCATGTCCATCTTGGAGTGCATCCTTCTAGACGCTTTAGGGAGCGAGATTAAGCTTACCGGAAACGATATGGAGCTTGGCATTGAGACAAAGGTTGAGGGCGAGATCCTAGAGCACGGACGCATCGCTTTGGATGCGAAATTATTCTCCGAAATCACCAGACGGCTTTCCAGCGAAAGCGCGGCTGAGATTACCATTGAGTCGGATTCTATGATGAATACAGTGATCCGCTGCGAAAATTCCGTATTTAAGATCCAGGGACGTGATCCGGAGGAATTTGCCTACCTTCCTTATATTGAGAAGGATCGCTATATCTGCCTGTCCCAGTTCACCTTAAAGGAAGTGATCCAGCAGACCATTTTCTCCATCTCGCCCAACGACAGCAATAAGATGATGTCCGGCGAGCTTTTTGAGGTCAGCGAAAACCAGCTCCAGGTAGTATCTTTAGACGGACACCGCATCTCCATCCGCAAGGTGCGCTTAAAAGACCATTACGACGACCTGAAGGTGATTGTTCCCGGAAAGACCTTAAGCGAGGTCAGCAAGATTTTAGGAGGGGACAACGAAAAGGAGGTTTTGATCTATTTCAGCGAGAACCACATTCTCTTTGAATTTGACAATACGGTTGTGATCTCCCGCCTGATCGAGGGGGAGTATTTTCGCATCAGCCAGATGCTTTCCAGCGATTATGAGACAAAGGTGACCGTCCGCAAAAAGGAACTTTTAGACGCCATTGAGCGGGCTACGATCCTGATTCGGGAGAACGATAAAAAGCCACTGATTATTAATATTACGGAAACTGATATGGAGCTAAAGCTGAATTCCAGCTTTGGGTCCATGAACGCCCAGCTGATGATTCATAAAACAGGAAAGGATATTATGATCGGATTTAATCCCAGATTCCTGATCGACGCCCTCCGGGCCATAGGGGACGAGGAAATCCATATGTATTTGATGAACCCAAAATCCCCCTGCTTTATCAAGGACGATGAGGAGAATTATATTTATCTGATTCTCCCGGTAAATTTTAACGCCGCATCCGTTTAATGGGAGGAACTATGGAAACAATTAAATTAAGAGAAGATTATATTAAGCTGGGCCAGGCATTAAAGGCAGCAGGCCTGGCAGAAAGCGGCGTGGACGCCAAATACGCCATCGAGGACGGGCTGGTGCAGGTTAACGGCCAGACCGTTCTTCAGAGAGGAAAAAAACTGGTGGACGGCGATGTGGTGACCTACCGGGGCGAGATCATCAAGATTGAAAAATAGGCGGGGAATATCCCATGTTCATTGAATCCATAGAGCTGCAGGATTACAGGAATTATCAGGAATTACATATGGAATTGGATGAGGGGACCAATATCCTCTACGGGGACAATGCCCAGGGAAAGACCAATATCCTGGAAAGCATTTACGTCTGCTGCACCTCAAAATCCCACCGGGGTGTCCGGGATCGGGATTTGATCCGCTTTGGCCAGGAAGAAGCCCACTTAAGGATTCAGGTCCGCAAGGGAAATGTTCCCTACCGCATTGACATGCATCTAAAAAAGAACAAGCCAAAGGGCATCGCCATCAACGGGATTCCCATCCGCAGGGCCAGTGAGCTCTTCGGAATCGCCAATGTGGTATTTTTTTCGCCGGAGGATTTGAATCTGATCAAAAACGGGCCCTCGGAGCGCAGAAGATTCATTGACCTGGAGTTGTGCCAGCTCAATAAGCTTTACGTCCATAGCCTGGTCCAGTATAACCGGGTTCTGGCTCAGAGAAACCGCCTGTTAAAGGATCTGTCTTTTCACCCGGAATACGAAGAGACGATGGATGTTTGGGACATACAGCTGGTAAATTATGGAAAACAGGTAATTGAATTTCGCAGCCAATTTATCCTTCAGCTTAAAGATTTGATCCAGGAGATCCACCGAAGCCTTTCCGGGGGGAAGGAGGAGCTTCTGATCCATTATGAGCCTCATACGGAAGCAGAGGACTTTGAGGAAGCTTTAAAAAGAGGGCGCAAACAGGATATAAAGCAGAAAACAACACTCTGCGGCCCACATCGGGATGACGTGAGCTTCATTGTAAACGGTGTGGATATACGCCGCTACGGCTCCCAGGGCCAGCAGCGGACAGCAGCCCTTTCACTAAAGCTTTCGGAGCTTCAGCTGGTAAAGCTTCTCATCCGGGATGATCCCATCCTTTTGCTGGACGATGTACTTTCGGAGCTGGACAGCAGCAGGCAGAAGCAGCTTTTGTCCGCCATAAATGGGATTCAGACGGTTATCACCTGTACCGGTCTGGATGATTTTGTAAGCAACCGGTTTAAAATAGACCGGGTATTTCAAGTAATCAATGGAACCGTATCCATCTAAAAGGACCGGTTCTTCACTGTGTTTTTAGATCAAGAAAGGAAGATTATAAGAATGGGAGAGCAGTACGGAGCAGATCAGATTCAGATTTTGGAGGGGCTGGAGGCGGTCCGGAAACGGCCGGGCATGTACATTGGAAGCACATCATCCAGAGGACTTCATCATCTGGTCTATGAAATAGTAGACAATTCGGTAGATGAGGCATTAGCAGGGTACTGTGATTCCATCGAAGTAACCATCAATCCGGACAATTCCATTACCGTAGTAGATGACGGCCGGGGTATCCCTGTGGACATCCAGAAAAAGGCGGGCCTTCCGGCGGTGGAGGTGGTATTTACCATCCTTCACGCAGGGGGAAAGTTCGGAAACGGCGGCTATAAAGTATCCGGCGGCCTTCACGGCGTAGGAGCCTCCGTGGTAAACGCCCTTTCCGAGTGGCTCGAGGTCCAGGTGCTTCACAATGGAAATGTCTATCAGCAGCGCTATGAACGGGGCAAAGCGGTTTACCCCTTAAAAATCGTGGGCAAATGCGGCCCAAATGAACACGGTACCAGGGTTACATTCCTTCCGGATAAAGAAATTTTTGAGGAAACCGTTTACGACTACGATACCTTAAAGATTCGCCTTCAGGAGACGGCCTTCCTGACCAAGGCCTTAAAGATTACCTTAAAGGACGAGCGGGAGGAAAAGCAGGAGCGGACCTTCCATTACGAGGGGGGCATCCGTGAATTTGTAACCTATCTGAACAAGGGCAAGGTTCCCCTTTACGACCAGGTGATTTACTGCGAGGGGAAGCGCGATGGAGTCTATGTGGAGGTATCCATGCAGCACAACGACTCATACACGGAAAATATTTACAGCTTTGTAAACAACATCAACACGCCTGAAGGCGGCACCCATCTCACAGGCTTTAAGAACGCCCTGACCAAGACCTTTAATGACTATGCCAGAAAAAATAAGCTGTTAAAGGAAAATGAAGCAAGCCTTTCTGGAGAGGACATCAGAGAAGGCTTGACTGCCATTATAAGCGTTAAGATCGAGGAGCCCCAGTTTGAGGGACAGACCAAGCAGAAGCTTGGAAACAGCGAAGCCAGAACCGCCGTTGACAGTATTGTCAGCGAGCAGCTGACCTATTTTCTGGAGCAGAACCCACCTGTAGCCAAGGCC
The DNA here is from genome assembly GCA_944383785.1 of uncultured Enterocloster sp. Lineage (GTDB taxonomy): Bacteria > Bacillota > Clostridia > Lachnospirales > Lachnospiraceae > Enterocloster. The sequence continues at coordinate 16,058 of CALWQV010000050.1, forward strand.
ATGTGCGAGAAATCCATCCTGGCCCAGAGAGCCAGGGCCGCCGCCCGCAAGGCCAGGGATTTAACCCGCCGCAAGTCTGCTTTAGACGGTATGGCTCTTCCCGGCAAGCTGGCGGACTGCTCCGATAAGAATCCGGAAAACTGCGAGATCTACATTGTAGAGGGAGACTCCGCCGGCGGCTCCGCCAAAACCGCCCGTTCTAGAGCCACCCAGGCGATTCTGCCCTTAAGAGGAAAAATTTTAAATGTAGAGAAAGCCCGCCTGGATAAGATTTACGCCAACGCGGAGATCAAGGCTATGATCACCGCCTTTGGAACCGGCATCCACGACGATTTTGATATAACCAAGCTGCGCTACCACAAGATTATTATTATGACCGATGCGGACGTAGACGGAGCCCATATCAGCACCCTGCTCTTAACCTTCCTCTACCGCTTTATGCCGGAGCTGATCAAGCAGGGATATGTATACCTGGCTCAGCCGCCTCTCTACAAGATCGAGAAGAACAAGCGGGTATGGTATGCCTACAGCGATGATGAATTAAATTCCATCCTCAAAGAAATCGGCCGTGACAACAACAATAAGATTCAGCGCTACAAGGGCCTGGGCGAGATGGACGCGGAACAGCTGTGGGAGACGACCATGGACCCGGAGCGCAGAATCCTTCTGCGGGTCACCATGGACGAAGAAACCACATCTGAGGTGGACTTAACCTTCACCACCCTCATGGGCGATCAGGTAGAGCCAAGAAGAGAATTTATCGAGGCCAACGCCAAACGTGTTCAGAATCTGGATATTTAACTGCAAAGGTAAAGGAGATAAAATATGGAACCAAATGTATTTGACAAGGTCCATGAAGTCGATTTAAAGAAGACCATGGAGCAATCCTACATCGACTACGCCATGAGCGTAATCAGCGCCCGTGCCCTTCCCGACGTAAGGGACGGCTTAAAGCCGGTTCAGCGGCGGGTGCTCTACTCCATGATCGAGCTGAACAACGGACCGGATAAGCCTCACCGTAAATGCGCCCGTATCGTCGGCGATACTATGGGTAAATACCATCCCCATGGGGACAGTTCCATCTACGGAGCTCTGGTTAATATGGCTCAGGAGTGGTCCACCCGTTATCCATTGGTAGACGGACACGGAAACTTCGGCTCTGTGGATGGAGACGGAGCCGCCGCCATGCGTTATACGGAGGCCCGCTTGAGCCGCATCTCCATGGAAATGCTGGCGGATATCGGAAAAGATACCGTAGACTTTATTCCAAACTTTGACGAGACGGAGAAGGAGCCTACGGTTCTTCCCTCCCGTTATCCCAACCTTCTGGTGAATGGAACCTCCGGTATCGCCGTGGGTATGGCGACCAATATTCCCCCTCATAATCTGAGGGAGATCATCGGCGCTGTGGTAAAGATGATTGACAACCGGGTGGAGGGCGACCGGGATACCACCATCGAGGAGATCATGGAGATCGTCAAGGGACCGGATTTTCCCACCGGCGCTACCATCTTAGGCCGCCGGGGCATCGAGGAAGCATACCGCACCGGCCGCTCCAAGATCAAGGTGCGGGCGGTGACTAATATCGAAACCATGGCCAACGGAAAGTCCCGCATTATTGTAACGGAACTACCCTATATGGTAAACAAGGCCCGCCTGATCGAGAAGATCGCGGATCTTGTAAAAGAGAAGAAAATTGACGGCATCACCTACATCGGCGACGAATCTAACCGGGAAGGCATGCGCATCAACATCGAGCTGAGAAGGGATGTAAACGCAAATGTGATCTTAAACCAGCTCTTTAAGCACACCCAATTACAGGATACCTTCGGCGTCATCATGCTGGCTCTGGTTGACAATCAGCCTAAGGTACTGAACCTTCACCAGATGCTGGAGTATTATCTGAGGCATCAGGAGGACGTAGTCCGCAGAAGGACAAAATACGACTTAAATAAAGCGGAAGAGCGGGCTCATATTTTACAGGGCTTGTTAATCGCCCTGGATCACATTGACGAGGTGATCCAGATCATCCGCAGCTCCCAGAGCGTTGCCCTGGCAAAGACAAGACTGATGGAGCGCTTCGGTCTTTCCGATGCCCAGTCCCAGGCCATCGTGGATATGCGTCTGCGGGCTCTTACCGGCTTGGAGAGGGAGAAGATTGAGAATGAGTATAAGGAGCTGCAGCTTCGCATCGCGGAGTTAAAGGCCATTCTGGCGGATGAGAAGAAGCTTCTTACGGTGATTAAGGAAGAGATCCTGGTTATTTCCCAGAAATATGGGGACGACCGCCGTACCTCCATCGGATACGACGATGATGTTTCCATGGAAGATCTGATTCCCGACGAGGATACTGTAATCGCCATGACTCATTTGGGCTACATCAAGCGTATGTCCGTGGATAATTTCAAGAGCCAGAACAGAGGCGGAAAGGGCATCAAGGGGATGCAGACCATTGAGGAGGATTATATTGAGGATCTTCTCATGACCACTAACCACCACTATATGATGTTCTTTACCAACACCGGTCGGGTATATCGTCTGAAAGCTTACGAGATTCCGGAAGCAGGCCGCACCGCCAGGGGAACGGCCATTGTAAATCTTTTGCAGCTGCTTCCCGGCGAGAAAATTACCGCCATCATTCCCATGAGGGAATACAATGAGGAAAAATACCTCTTTATGTCCACAAAGGGCGGCATGGTCAAGAAAACGCCCATGTGCGAATATGAGAATGTGCGCAAAAACGGCCTTCAGGCCATTGTTTTAAAAGAGCAGGACGAGCTGATCGAGGTAAAGGCCACAGATAATACGGAAGATATTTTCCTGATCAGCAAAAATGGAATGTGCATCCGCTTCCATGAAACAGACGTCCGCGTAACAGGCCGCGTTTCCATGGGCGTCATCGGCATGCGCTTAGAAGAAGGCGACGAGGTCATCGGCATGCAGATGGCAAGCCAGGGGGATACGCTTCTTGTGGTATCGGAAAACGGCATGGGCAAGCGGACCATGATTTCTGACTTTAACGCTCAGTACAGAGGCGGAAAGGGCGTTCTCTGCTATAAGATTACGGAAAAAACGGGAAGCCTCATCGGCGCTAAGCTGGTAAACGATGGGCGGGAGATTATGCTGATCACTACAGAAGGAATTATCATCCGCATGTCGGTGGACGATATTTCGATTATTGGCCGCAATACATCGGGAGTGAAGTTGATGAGCATAGACGTGGATTCCGATATAAAAGTAGCCAGCATCGCCAAGGTGCGGGAGAGCGTTACCAAGGACAGCAACATATACAATGA
>CALWQV010000051.1 GCA_944383785.1 uncultured Enterocloster sp.
ATGCTCTCCACCTCCCCCATCATGTACGAGGGACGGGAGATTGTGCCCATCCAGTTCTTAAAGGCCCTTCTGCCCGATCCGGCAAGCCTTGGCCCCCGCACTGTGGGAAAGACCAACATCGGCTGCATTTTCAAGGGAAAGAAGGATGGTAAGGAAAAGACCATCTACATTTATAATGTATGCGATCACCAGGAGTGCTACAAGGAGGTAGGCTCCCAGGCCATTTCCTACACCACCGGCGTGCCGGCCATGATCGGAACCGCCCTGGTGGTAACGGGCCAGTGGAAGAAGCCCGGCGTCTTTAACGTAGAGGAATTTGATCCCGATCCCTACATGGAGATGTTAAACCAGTACGGACTGCCCTGGGTGGTAGATGAGAATCCGAAGATCGTGGAGTAAGGAACATGTTTGAAACTGTAAAAACGCCCTGCTATATCGTGGACGAGAGGAAACTGAAAGACAATCTGGCAATTTTGAAGCGGGTACAGAAGGAGGCGGACTGCAAAATCCTCCTGGCCCAGAAGGCATTTTCCATGTTCCGGGTGTACCCGCTGATCGGAGAGTACCTGGCGGGAACCACCGCCAGCGGGCTTTTTGAGGCGAGGCTGGGCTATGAGGAGATGGGAAAGGAGAATCATGTCTTCGCGCCGGCATACCGGGCGGAAGATATGAGTGAGCTGGATCAGATCTGCGACCACATTATTTTTAACTCCATGGCCCAGTTTGAGAAGCACAAAGACGCCTGCCGCCATGCCAGCATCGGCCTTCGGGTTAATCCGGAGTGCTCCACCCAAGGAGATCATGCCATCTATGACCCCTGCGCTCCCGGCTCCCGGCTGGGAATTCGCAGAGAGCAGCTTCCGGAAAAGCTTCCGGACGAGGTGGAGGGACTTCATTTCCATACCCTGTGCGAACAGAATGCCGATGATTTGGTGACTACCTTCCGGGCATTTGAGGAAAAATTTTCCTCCTATTTTCCAGGCTTAAAATGGCTGAACCTGGGAGGGGGACACCATATTACCAGAGCGGATTACCAGGTGGATGCGCTCATCGGGCTGGTGAAGGAGATTCGCGCCAAGTATGGCCTGGAGGTTTACTTAGAGCCAGGGGAGGCCATTGCCTTAAACGCCGGTTATCTGGTGACAGAGGTGATGGACATTGTGGAAAACGGACTTAAGGTTCTGATTCTGGACGCCTCCGCTGCCTGCCATATGCCGGATGTGCTGGAGATGCCCTACCGGCCGCCCTTAAGAGACGGTTACGAGGCGGGGGAGAAGCCTTATACCTACCGCCTTTCCTCTATGACCTGCCTGGCGGGGGACGTGATCGGGGACTACAGCTTTGAAAAGCCCATAGCAGTTGGGGACAGGCTGATTTTTGAGGACATGGCCATCTACTCTATGGTTAAGAATAATACTTTTAACGGTATTCCCCTGCCCTCCATCCTGCTTTTGCGGGAGAACGGGGCTCTTGAGACAGTGCGGGAATTCGGATATGAGGATTTTAAGAGAAGGCTCTCGTAAGAGAGCCTATTTTAGGAGGAACAAAGTTCATGGACGGTTTTTTTATGCCCGGGGAATTTGAACCCCACAGAGGCTGCATTCTGATCTGGCCTTTTCGGCCCGGCTCCTGGAACTACGGGGCGGAGCCGGCCAGGGAAGCCTTTCGCCAGGTGATCTGGGCCATCGCCCGCAGCGAGAAGGTGTGGGTGGCCGCAGGAAAGGACTGTCTGGTTTCGGCCCGGCGGATGCTGCTTGAGGAGGGGGAGGCCATGGGCCAGCCCCGGCAGGTATTGGAGCGGATCGAGATTTTTGAGGCGGAGACGGACGATTCCTGGGCCAGGGATGTGGGCCCTACCTTTTTGAAAAATGGGGAGGGTCAGGTGCGCTGCGTCAACTGGGAGTTTAACGCCTGGGGCGGGGAGGAGGACGGGCTCTACGCCCACTGGGAAAAGGATAATGCCTTCGCCAAAGCCTTTGCTGCCAGGGAGGGATATATTTGCTACGACGCAGCTCCCTTTGTGCTGGAGGGCGGGGCCATTCACAGCGACGGGGAGGGAACCCTTCTGGTGACGGAGGCCTGTCTCCTAAGCAAAGGAAGAAATCCGGGGCTGACGAAGGCGGAGATTGAAGAAAAGCTGAAGACCTACCTGGGAGCGGTAAAGGTGATCTGGCTTCCAAGAGGCATCTACAACGATGAGACAAATGAGCATGTGGACAATGTCTGCGCGTTCCTGCGGCCAGGAGAAGTGGTGCTGGCCTGGACGGACAACCAGGAGGATCCCCAATATGAGCTGTCCATGGCCTGTTTGAGGACGTTAAAAGGGGAGCGGGACGCCAAGGGCCGCCGGATTCAGGTCCATAAGCTGCCGGTGCCTGATGTGCCCATCTGCGTGACAGAGGAGGAAGTGGAAGGCTTTGTCTTTGAGGAAGGAGAGGACTTCAGAGAGCCGGGGGAGCGGCTGGCCGCCTCCTACGTGAATTTTTACTTCTCCAACGGGGCGGTGGTGCTGCCCGTATTCGGCGGGGAGAATGAGGAAAGTGACCGGCGGGCAGTCCAGATTCTAGGGGAGCTCTGCCCGGAGCGGCAGGTGATCCCCATTCTGGCTAGGGCCATCCTATCCGGCGGGGGAAATATCCATTGCATTACCCAGCAGGTTCCGGCGGGAGAACCGGGAACCAGAAGGATGAGATAGAAGGAGTGAAACATTTGAGAAAGATAACAGCGGCAGCCATCCAGATGCGCTGCGAAACCAGTGTGGAGAGAAATCTTGAAAAGGCGGAAGGGATGATCCGCCAGGCGGCGGAAAAGGGCGCTCAGGTGATCTTGCTTCCGGAATTGTTCGAGCGTCCCTATTTCTGCCAGGAAAAGCGCTATGACTACTATGGCTTTGCCCTGCCGGTGGAGGAAAATCCGGCGGTGGCTATGGGAAAGCGGCTGGCAAAGGAGCTTTCCGTGGTTCTTCCCATCAGTTTTTATGAGCAGGATGGAAATGTGCTCTATAACTCCGTGGCCTGCATCGATGCGGGAGGGGATTTCCTGGGGATTTACCGGAAAACCCATATTCCCTGCGACCATTTTTATCAGGAAAAGTTTTATTTTACCCCAGGAAACACGGGCTTTCAGGTGTTTCAAACACGGTACGGAACCATCGGCGTGGGAATCTGCTGGGATCAGTGGTTCCCGGAGACGGCCAGGGCCATGGCCATCCGGGGAGCGGAGATGATTTTCTATCCCACCGCTATTGGCTCCGAGCCAATTTTGGAGTGCGACAGTATGCCCCACTGGCGGCGATGCATGCAGGGCCACAGCGCGGCGAACCTGGTTCCGGTGGTCGCGGCCAACCGCATTGGGACGGAATCGGTGGAGCCCTGCGAGGAAAACGGAGGGCAGAAATCCTCCCTCACCTTCTACGGCTCCTCTTTTATGACCGATGAGACGGGGGCGCTGATGGCGGAGGCTTCCAGGAATCAGGAGGAAATCCTCGTCTGGAGCTACGATCTGGACCAGATTCGGGAGAATCGGCTTTCCTGGGGATTGTTCCGGGACCGCAGGCCGGAGTGCTACGGGGATTTGGTGCTATAGAAAATGGAGGAACAGACAGAATGAGATACAGCTTATCAGATATCATTGACCGTCAGGGCTACGTGGTGCTGGACGGTTCCATGGGCACCGGATTGGCGGAGAAGGGCTTTGAGCTGAATACGGCTCTTTGGACAGCGGGAGCCCTGGTGACCGCTCCTGAATTGGTGCGCCAGGTTCACCTGGACTATTTTGAAGCCGGGGCGGACTGCGGCATTTCCGACAGCTACCAGGCTACGGTGCCTGGCTTTATGGTCCAGGGCTATACCAGGGAGCAGGCGGAAGGCTACATCGCTCTGTCCGTAAGGCTGTTAAAGGAGACGGGAGAGCAGTGGTGGCAGGAAAACGGAAGGAAGCAGGGCAGGCCCCATCCGGTGGCTGCGGGAGCGGCCGGGCCTTACGGGGCTTATCTGGCCGACGGTTCCGAGTACACCGGCGCTTATGAGATTTCAGAGGAAGATTTAAGAGAGTTTCACCGGCAGAGGATGAAGATTCTCTGGGAGGCCGGGGCGGATATTCTGGCCATTGAAACCATCCCCTCCCTGTGGGAAGCACGGATCATGGCTCAGGAAGCTGAGAAGCTGGGAGCAAAAGCCTGGGTGACCTTCAGCTGCAAAAACGGGGAGCAGACCAATAAAGGGGACTTGCTGGGGGAGGCTGCGGCGGCCATGGACCGGATGGAGGCGGTAGAGGCCATCGGAGTCAACTGCACCCACCCCAGGTATATTACCCAGTGTATCCGTCAGATCCGGGACTACACGGATAAGCCCATTATCGTTTATCCCAACAGCGGGGAGGAATACGATCCCAAAAAGAAGCGCTGGACGGGCATTCGCTATGGGAAGACCCTGGGCGGCTACGCGCCGGAGTGGTACCAGGAAGGGGCAAAGATCATTGGCGGCTGCTGTCAGACTCTCTCCCGGCAGATTCGGGAGATTGCCGGAAGCTTAAAGGAGATGGAGCGGGGGTGAGAGAATGTTTGAGCGTATGAAGGGACTTTACGAGGTGCGGGTCCGCGACCAGGATGCCAAAGTGGGGGAGGTAAAGGTCTTTTTGATTCCCGGAAACCCTGGAGAGAGAAGCCTGATGGTCGATGCGGGCTTTGGAACCAGAGAGTGCTATGAGAAGTTGAAAAGGGAGCTGGAAAAGCTTGGCATCGCCTGCAGCCAGCTGGATCTTTTTATCACTCACCGTCACCACGACCACACGGGAATGGCAGGAACCTTCGCAAAAGAGGGAACCAGAGTTTTTATGAATCCCAAGGAGGACCACCACGCTTACGACTGCATTACCCAGAAGCGGGGGGAGGAAGCTGTCCGGGAACAGGAACAGGTGCTGCGCAGGGTGGGAATCACCCGCAGGCTGGAACCCGGGCTGTGGAGCAAATATAAGGAAGTGAATCAGCGGCTGATGAAAGGACAGGACTGGTATTTTCTCACGCCGGATTTTCCTTATGAGCCGGTGAGCCAGGGGCAGAAATTTTCCTATGGAGACTACCATCTGGAGGCGGTGGAGCTGAAGGGACACACCTACGGCCAGACGGGACTTTTGGATCGGGAACATAAAATCCTTTTCTGCGCCGACCAGGTAATCGACGGGATTAATCCCATCGTTCCTACTTCCTACCCCGATGAGGGTCTGTTAAAAGGGTATTTCCAGTCCCTTCAGTGGATGAAGGAGAATTTAAGCGATTACACCCTCCTTCCGGCCCACCGGGAGCCCATCACCCAGGTAAGGCGGGTCATCGACCGGATCGTATTTTCCTACCTGGACAAGGCGGAGCTGATCAAGCGCCTGATCACATGCAGCCGGAAGCCCATGACCGTCAAGGAGGTGGCGTACTTGGCTTACGGGATTCAGGAGGATGCGGAGGACGACCCGGATTTCATCAGTCACAAGATGATGATCACCAAGACCTTTTCCTGCCTGGAATATTTGTACGGGGAAGAGTTTATTGATCGGGAAGAAAAAGAGGGGATTTTTTACTGGAAGGCGGTGTAGCGCTTGGTGCTCGTAACGATGCTCCGCACTAGGCTCGAAAAGACCTCGCCAAGTGCTCTGCATGTATCGCACGTAAGCGCCTTGAAAGACAGGCGCTAAGTGCTCGTAACAAAGTGCTCGTAACAAAGTGAGATGGCCGGCTTGGGGAAGCCGGCCATCTCAAGGAGAAGGTATTTCGTTTCTTATGGGGTGTAGCAAAAACTATATAATGTATTGGGGGGTTACGTCTATTATAATAGCATATGACCTGAAAAAAGTGTGAACAAAGATTGGAAAAGTGTAAGAAAAAAATTATCGAATTTTACGGTAGGACGCAAGAACGTCAAAAAATTCATGGGCAGATGACACAAAGGAAAGGAGCGGTTGACGGGGCGGTTTAAATCCGATAAAATGAAGGTACAAACTTTGCGGCAGCAAGAAGGAGGAAAGAGTATGCTCTGTACAAATTGTGGGAAAGAAGTTCCGAATGATTCTGAGTTCTGCATTTACTGTGGAAAGAGGATGGAGCATGAGGAGGATCTGGAGAGGACCATTGAGGTGAGAGACGAGGAAGAGGAAGGCCCGGAGGAGGGCGGGGATATCTACTGCACCAACTGCGGCCAGAAGTTGACCCCTTCCGACCGGTTCTGCACTGTATGCGGAACCCCGGTATCGGAGGGATGGGGCCAGGGAAATCAGAGGCCGGGAGCTGTGGAGAATCCGGCGGACATAGCTTCACGCGCTGGGGGCTCCGGGAAAAAGATCGCGATGATCGGTATAGGGGCTGTGGCGGCTGTGTGCGTTATCGGCGGAGTGGGATTTGGCGTTTCCAGGCTCCTTGTAAGTCCCAAGGCTAAGGTGGCGAAATCCTTTGGAAAGACTATGGAGAGCGCCATGAAGAGCGAGACGGGGATGAATCACTTTTTGGGTCTGGACGATATGATGAAGGAACTGTCAGAGGGCCGCACCCAGCAGACCATGGAGTTTTCTATGGCTGGCATGGCAGGATTTGAGATGGAGGTGCTCTCGGACGGCAAGGAGAACAGTTCCATGTTTACATTGGCGCCTTCCGTCGCCGGCATGCGCATCGACGATATTGTCCTCTACCAGAATGAGCAGAAGGTCTACATGGGAGTTCCGGACGCTCTGGATGATGCGGTTTATCTGGATTTGGAGACGGCCCAGGATGAATATAAGGGCTCCTTCCTGGACGAATGGTTTGAGCAGTATGCGGGGGAGGATTTGGGAGACTACCTTCCCGGCGCTGACAAGGAGGAGGAGCTTTTCCCGTCCTATGAGGAATACTGTGAGGAGGCTTTAAAGAGCCTTTACGATGCTATGGAGGTAGAGAAGGACGGAAAGCGAAAGATCGATATCGGCGGCAAGAGCCAGAACTGCGCCCAGTACAAGGTTCTGATTCCGGGAGACGCCCTGACCGACTTATTTGTGGCCAGCGCGGATTATGTGGACGATGTTTTCGCCCAGGGCCGCATGGACGATATGGCTTATGGCTGGAATGATATGGTGCGCTCCTTTGAGGCGGAGGATCTGGAGATGACGGTGTGCCTGGATAAGAAGGGACGCCTGGCGGCTGCGGAGGGGCGTCTGGAGTGCGGATTCGATGATGATATCGAGTCTCTTGAGTTTAACCTGGAGCTGAACGGCGGCGATAATCCTCTGGATCAGATGACTCTGGAATTAATCAATGACTGGGGCTCCGAGATGGTGATCGAGCGGAACAAGGAATTTGACAAGAAAAACGGCATCGAGGATGAGATCGAGATTTCAGAAGGCTCTTCCTCTATTCTCTACCGGTTCTCCTACGATGCGGGAAGCGGCGATTGGGAGATTGCACTGGATCTGGACGGAGAGGCGCTTCAGGCGGAGGGTGAGATCACGGATCTGGATAAGGGAAAGTCCATGACCATTACCCTGGACAGCTTAAGCGAGAGTGGCGGCCAGTCTGTCCTGGAAGGAACCTACCAGTTTACCACTATGAAAGATAAGATCGAGGCGCCATTTGATTTGGAGAGCGCCAAGTCTATCTTTGAACTGGACGAGGGCGATTTTGAGGATATGGTTATGGATTTAGGGATTTTTGGAAGCTCTTCCTCCGCCGGATCCTTCTATTAATCAAAACAGGATATTTTTTGCGTCCCAGGGGAATATTCTGATAGTAACGTGACAGAAATCATGGACCAGAAAGGTAGAAGATGATCCCGCTTATTATAAGGACAAAGCAGATTTATGACAAATTTTCCTCTGATGAGATGACGGTGTACGCGGCCCAGGCCTCCTTTTTCATCATCATAGCGGCATTTCCCTTTATCATGCTGATGATTACGGTGGTTCAGGTAGTGCCGAACCTGACCAGGGCGGAGCTTCTTGATATCCTTCTGTCCCTGGTGCCGGAGGGCTACAAGTCCGTAGCCTTCCGGGTTTTAAACGACCTGTCCCTTAACTCCCCGGCCACCATGATTTCCGTGACTGCCGTGACGGCCCTTTGGTCTTCCTCTCGGGGGATGATGAGCATCGCTAGGGGATTAAACCGGATTCATGGGGAGAGCGATGAGCGCTGGTATATCGTAAGGCGGCTGATCTGGGCCGGCTATACCATCGTGTTTATCCTGGTCTGCGTGGTGGCCCTGGGCCTTCTGGTTTTCGGAACCTCCATCCAGAATTTCCTGGTGGCCAGGGTGCCCGTGCTGGCAGGCATCACACAGCACATTATCAGTTTCCGCACCCTGCTGGCCCTGGCCCTCTTTATGCTGGGGTTCGCGGGCATTTACACCTATGTGCCGGCCCGGAAGCTGACCCTAAGGTCCCAGATTCCGGGGGCGGTTTTCGCTACGGCAGGGTGGATTCTTTTTTCACTGGCCTTTTCCTTGTATTTCCGGCTTTTCGGAAAGTACAATTTTTCCTATATGTACGGAAGCCTGGGGGCGGTGGTGCTCCTGATGCTGTGGCTCTACGGCTGCATCTGCGTCCTGTTTTTTGGGGCTGAGATCAATGATTATCAGCTGCGGACGCCCCAGGCGGCGGGAAGATGGAAGGACTGAATAAATTGCTGGCCCAGAAATGACAGGCCGGCATTTTTTAATGTCACCAGGGTGATGGCGCTGTCAAGTCCTGGACAATCGATCCGCCTACCCCGCAGCCTCCCGATGCCTTCCGGGGTGATGGAGGCGGGCACAATGCTGACTCCCGCCTGAGCCTTGGCCCAGGCCAGACAGGAGCGGGCGTCGTCGCAGATGCACAGATAATCGGTGACCGCCGGGTGGAAGCGCTGGCTGAGAACATTCTCCCAGCGCCGGTAGATCACCAGGGGAAGGCCTCGCAGCTCATCCAGGGGAATGGGCTCATCGGTATCCCCCAAAAAGCGGCTGCTTCCAACTGCCATCATAGGCTCCCGGAGCAGGTAATGGCAGTCCAGCCCGTCCTCCGGGAAGGGAGTGCGGACGATGGCTGCCTGAATCTGGCCGCCGGAAAGCTTTTCCAGCAGCTGATAGGTATTTCCCTCGTAGATGCGGAAAAGGGCTCCGGGATATTTCTGGCGGAAGCCCGCGATGCAGGCGATGATGGGCTCTGTCTGCACAGAAGAAATCATGCCCAGCCGCAGGACGCCCGTAGCTCCCTGTCCCAGCTGTTCCAAGTCCTTTTTGGCGGCCGCCGCCATATCCAGGATATTCTGGGCCCGTTCGTAAAACAGGCGGCCTGCCTCCGTAAGGCAGATGGATCTGGGGCCCCGGTCAAAAAGGATTTGTCCCAGCTCATCTTCTAACAGGTGCATCTGGGTGCTTAAGGGAGGCTGGGAGATGTGAAGGCTGCGGGCGGCGGCGGAGATGCTGCCTCCATCGGCGATGGCGATAAAATATTCCAGCTGTTTTAAATTCATAGGACGACCTCCTGTGGATATCCGACAAAAGTATACGATTTACATATGGAACCTATATAAAAGAAATATTTTTCATATGGGTATTCCTGTGCTATGATCATACCAGATTGGAGGTTGAAATACAACCGCCGTCTGCAAGTCAGCAACTAAGCCGTCCGGGGGACGGCGGAACGGAGATATGTATGAAACGTCTGCTCAGCTATATGAAGCATTACAAGAAGGAGAGCATCTTCGGGCCTCTATTTAAGATGCTGGAGGCTAGTTTTGAGCTCTTTGTGCCCCTGGTGGTGGCCAGCATGGTAGACCGGGGCATCGGCCAGGGAGACGGGGGGTATGTGCTGCGCATGGGAGGGCTTTTGGTGGCCCTTGGGCTCATCGGCCTGGCCTGTTCCCTGACGGCCCAGTATTTTGCCGCCAAGGCGGCGGTGGGAATTTCAACCGCCTTGCGAAACGACCTGTTCGCCCATATCGGCGGCCTGTCCTACCGGGAGATCGACCAGGTGGGAACCGCCACCCTGATTACCCGCATGACCAGCGATATCAACCAGGTGCAGAACGGGGTAAATATGACCCTGCGCCTTTTGTTGCGCTCCCCCTTTGTGGTTTTCGGCGCCATGGTGATGGCTTTTACGGTGGATGTGCCGGCGGCCCTTGTATTCGCGGTGACGATTCCCATTCTCTGCGCGGTGGTGTTTGGAATCCTTCTGGTAAGCATGCCTCTGTATAAAAAGGTGCAGAAGCAGCTAGACCGGGTGCTCCTTACCACCAGGGAGAATCTTCTGGGGGTTCGGGTGATCCGCGCCTTTAACCGACAGGAAAATGAAATTCGGACCTTTGACCAGGAAAATGGAGCCCTGGTGCGCCTGCAGGTGTTTGTGGGAAAGATTTCCGCCCTTTTAAATCCTGTAACCTACGTCATCATCAATCTGGCTACGGTGGCCCTGATCTGGAAGGGCGGCCTGCGGGTGGACATGGGAGCCTTGTCCCAGGGCCAGGTGATCGCCCTGGTTAACTACATGTCCCAGATCTTAGTGGAGCTGGTGAAGATGGCCAACCTGATCATCCTGATCTCCAAGGCCATGGCCTGTATGAACCGGGTAGACGGAGTGTTCCAGGTGACCGGCAGCATAGCCGACGGAGTTTATGCCCTTGATTCAGAGGCGCAAAAGGTCCAGGGGACGCCTGCGGTGGAATTTCAGAACGTGTCCTTTACCTTCTCCGGGTCTAAGGCTCCGGCCCTGTCGGAGCTCTCTTTTAAAGCCGCTCCCGGCGAGACAATCGGCATCATCGGCGGCACCGGCTCGGGAAAGACGGCATTAGTAAATCTGATTCCCCGCTTTTACGAAGCCACGGAAGGAAAGGTGATGGTCCGGGGCAGGGACGTACGGGAATACGAGATGAAATCACTGCGCCGGGCTATAGGCGTGGTGCCCCAGCGGGCGGTGCTTTTTGCGGGAACCTTGCGGGACAATATGCGCTGGGCAAAGGAGGATGCGTCGGATGAGGAAATCTACCGCGCCCTTGAGATTGCCCAGGCGAAGGATTTTGTAGATGAAAAGGGAGAGGGCCTGGATTTGACGATCGAGCAGGGAGGAAAGAATCTTTCCGGCGGCCAGCGCCAGCGCCTGACCATTGCCAGGGCCTTAACGGGCTCGCCGGAGATTTTGATTCTGGACGACTCCGCTTCCGCCCTGGACTTTGCTACCGACGCCAGGCTGCGAAAGGCCCTGCGCCATTCTACGGAAGGGATGACGGTGTTTATCGTATCACAGCGGGCGGCTTCCATCAAACAGGCGGACCGGATTCTGGTTTTAGACGATGGAAAGATCGTGGGACAGGGAACCCACAAGGAGCTTTTGAAAAACTGTGGGCTGTACCGGGAGATCTGCCTGTCGCAGCTGACCAGAGAGGAGGTAGAGCGGGATGAGCGGTAAAAAGAAGGCCATGAGCGGCGATCAGAGCAAAAAGACATTAAAGCGGGTGCTGTCCTATATCCGGCCCTACCGGGCGGCGGTGCTCCTTTCCCTCTTCCTGGCCCTGGTGACGGTGGTGCTGACCCTCTATGTGCCAATCCTCACGGGACAGGCGGTGGACCGGATCGTGGGAGCGGGAGCGGTGGATTTTGCCGGACTCTGGGGAGTTTTAAAACGGATTTTTCTGGTGGTGGCCCTGACGGCCCTGGCCCAGTGGCTGATGAACCATATCAACAACCGCATCACCTACCAGGTGGTAAAGGACATCCGGACCAAGGCATTCGGGCGCATGGAGGAGCTTCCTTTAAGCTACATTGATTCCCACCCCTCCGGAGATCTGATCAGCCGGATTATTGCGGATATCGACCAGTTTTCCGAGGGACTTCTCATGGGCTTTACCCAGCTGTTTACCGGGGTACTGACCATCCTGGGGACATTGATTTTCATGTTTTCCATCCATCCGTTCATCGCCCTGGTGGTGGTGGTTTTGACGCCCCTGTCTTTGTGCGTAGCCAGCTTTATCGCCAAGCGGACCTTTACCATGTTCCGGCTCCAGTCCCAGACAAGAGGGGAGCTGACGGCCCTGACAGACGAGATGCTGGGAAATATGAAGGTGGTGCAGGCCTTCGATTATCAGGACCGGGCCTTGGCCCGCTTTAAGGAAATTAACGGCCGCCTGGCGGGATACAGCCTGCGGGCTACCTTTTTCTCATCCATCACCAACCCGGCCACCCGCTTTGTCAACAGCATGGTTTACGCCGCCGTGGGAGTGACGGGGGCCTTTGCGGCGATCAACAGCCTGATGACCGTAGGCCAGCTGACCAGCTTTTTAAGCTACGCCAATCAGTACACCAAGCCCTTTAACGAGATTTCAGGGGTGGTGACGGAGCTGCAGAACGCCCTCGCCTCGGCGGCCAGGGTGTTCGAGCTCATCGATGAAAAGCCCATCGAGCCGGAGCCCGCGGACGCCATTGTCTTAAAACAGGCCAGCGGCAGGGTGGATCTGGATCATGTGGATTTTTCCTATGTTCCGGAAAATCCTCTGATTGAGAACCTGAATCTCCATGTGGAGCCGGGTCAGAGGGTGGCCCTGGTAGGGCCTACCGGCTGCGGCAAAACAACGGTGATCAACCTGCTGATGCGGTTTTACGATGTGAATGGCGGCTCCATCCGGATGGACGGCCATGATATACGGGAAATGACCCGAAGGAGCCTGCGGGCCAATTACGGAATGGTGCTCCAGGACACCTGGCTGAAGGCCGGAACCATCCGGGAAAATATCGCCTACGGCAGGCCTTCTGCCACTCTGGAAGAGGTGATGGAGGCGGCGAGGGAGGCCCACGCCCATAGTTTTATCAAGCGTATGCCCCAGGGGTATGATACGGTGATCGGGGAGGACGGGGGAAGCCTTTCCCAGGGACAAAAGCAGCTTCTATGCATTGCCCGGGTCATGCTCTGCCTGCCGCCGGTTCTGATTCTGGACGAGGCCACCTCATCCATCGATACCCGTACGGAGATCCGGGTACAGCAGGCCTTTGCCCGTATGATGGAGGGGCGCACCAGCTTTATTGTGGCCCACCGACTTTCCACAATCCGGGAGGCGGATGTGATCCTGGTGATGAAGGCGGGACATATTGTGGAGCAGGGCCGCCACGAGGAGCTGCTGAAGAAAAATGGATTTTACGCCCAGATTTACAACAGCCAGTTCGCGGCGGAGTAGGAGACTATTCCTCATGACCCGCCGGCAGCCGGATGGTAACGTCCGTCCCCCGGCCCGGGGCGCTCTCAAAGGACAGGCCGTACTGGTTCCCATAAAGAATTTTCAGCCGTAGATTGGTGTTATAGACGCCGATGCGGCTGGCGGAGACAGCTTCCGGTTCGGAACCGGGGGCTGTTTTTTTCGCTGCTTTTCCGGCTGCGGCGGCTTCCTTAAGGGGAAGTTTCATTTCCGCGTTCAGGGCCTCCAGCTTCTCCAGCTGCATCCCGGCTCCGTCGTCAGAAATCATAAAAACCATATCTTCCTGTTCCTTCCATCCGGTGATAAAGATGGTTCCGTGTTTTTTTTCTGTCATGCGGATGCCGTGAAGGAGCGCGTTTTCCACAAGGGGCTGGAAGGTGAGCTTGGGGATCCTTTGGCCGTAAAGATCTTCTGGCACGTCGATTGTCAGCTGGACACAGTTGTCGTAGCGCATGTTCTGCAGCTGGATATAGAGGGTGATATGTTCCAGCTCCGTGCGGATGGTGTCCATCAGCCCGCCCTTGCTGAGGGTCAGCTTATAGAAGCGGGAAAGGGCCTGAATGGCCGAAGAAACCTCCCCGGTGCGCCCGGTTTTGGACAGCCAGTTGATCATGTCTAGGGTATTGTAGAGAAAATGGGGATTGATCTGGGCCTGGAGTGCCCGGAACTCCGCCAGCCGCAGTTCCTCGGAGGCCTCCTTTTCCCGTTCCATCAGCCGGTTCTGCTCTAAGGCCATGTAGTTGTAGGTATCGGAGAGGATTCCGACTTCATCCTGGCCTGAGGGGCGGCCGGTGATGGGCTGGGGTTTTCCGGAGCGGACGGAATGTTCCATCTGCAGGGCCACGCCGATGATGCGGTTGGCGATGGAGCGGGCCAGGATCAGGGCGATGGCTATGGCCAGGGCCGTAAACAGCAGGTAAAGGACGACGAACCCCACCAGCAGCCGGATTCCCGCATCGGTGATGTGGGCGGAGGGCAGGATGGCGACCATATACCAGTCCGTATGTTGGATGGGAAAATAAGCGCTGTAGCCGGGGCCGTCGGGGAAGGAGATCTGGGAAAAGATTTCCTCCTGTCCCATCATCTCCTCCAGCTGCTCATGGGAAAGAAAATAGGAAGCGGAAAAGCCTGAGCTTGAGGCCACCAGCTGTCCGCGCTCGTTTACCAGATAGGCCACAGACTCCGGAAGACTGGGACTGCCAGAGAGGCTTTGCTCCAGCAGGCTGCGGGAAAGGTAAACCGCCACGTAGGCGGATTCTTCCCCTAAATCCTCGCGCTCCCCTACCGGGTCGGCGGCGATGGGATTGATGATCACAAGGCCGCCGCGGCTTTGCTCCTGGGATGAAAGCTGGGGAGCCGTAAAGAGCAGATGGCTCCCGTCGCTGCCGTCTAGAGAATCCTGCCAGGAGCCGGCCTCGGACAGAGGAAGCAGCAGAGGGTGGCCCGGACGGTTCAGCTTTTGAAGCCGTTCAAAAAGGCTGTCGCTGAAAAAGATCCGTATATCCGTCACAAAACTTCCGTCCTTCAGGCTGTTTGTCAGGCCGTAGAGGCGCTCCACACGCTTTTCATAGGCCGCAGGGTCGTTTCTCTCCTGGGGCAGTCGGGGATTTAGAAGATCACGCACCAGCCCGGTGCCGTTGACGGTTTCCGCAGTGTGGACGGCGTTGTCCATGAGATTTTCGATGGAGTTCATGGATTGGAAGGCCAGAGCCTTTTCCGAGCTGACGGAATCGTTGATGATAATGGTGTATAGCCGGGCATAGAAAAAGCCGGTGACCACGGCGGTGGGGAGCAGCAAAAGGACGCCGTGGGAAATCAGCAGCTTTCCTTTCAGCCGCAGATTGTAGGTGTATTTGTAAAGGAGGCCCTTAAAGAAATTTTTCATGAAAGCATCTTCTCCCTATATTCCGAAGGCGACAGTCCCACCGCTTTTTTGAAGGCCTTGCTGAAATAGTTGCCGTCGCTGTAGCCTACCTTGGAGGAAATGTCGGTGATTTTAAAGCGCGGGTCCGCCAGCAGATTTTTAGCCATGCGGATGCGGTAGTCGTTCAGGTACTGGTTTAGGGTCTGGCCTGTTTCCGTCTTGAAAAGGGTGCATACGTAGCTGGGGGACAGATATACATGATTGCTGATGTCCGGCACGGAAAGGGAGGCCAGGGGATAGTTCTGGTGGATAAATTCCTTAATCTGAAAGACCACCGGATGCTCTCCCTGCCCTTTTTGAATCGTGGAAAAATACAGCTTCAGCTTCCCGGTTAAAAGGGTGTCCAGCAGGGATAAGGTGGTACAGGCGGCGGCGCTGTCCCAGATGGATTCCAGGCTGCCGTCGGGCTTTTTCCAGAGGGAAATGTGGCGGGCTGTAGCCTGATCGTCCAGCTTCCCCAGGTATTTATAGTAAAGATCCCTGGCCTGGCTGGCGGTTAAAATGCCGGGGGCGAGCAGGGAGCGCAGGCGCTCGGCGGCTTTCATGGTTTCCTGCTCCTGGTCCTCGGAGAGGGCCAGAAGAAAATCCGGCAGGACATCGGAAACGGGGGCCGGGGCCCCGACGGAGGGAAGACCGAAAAGCTCGCTGTCCAGGTCGAAGAAAAAGCTGCGCTCCAGGATTTCCAGGGCCCGGCGGTAGGACTGGGGGATCCGGTCCGTTCCGGTGACAATGGGGCCTCTGGCAATGAAAAAGTGGCAGATGGTTTTCAGATCCTTTGCCAGTCTGCCGGTGATTTTTCGAAGCGGTTCGTCCTCCAGACGGCGCTCGCTGTACAGGTGCATGATGACGTCCTGGTCCGCATGGAAGGTGTAGATCCGGTGGACGGAGCCGGCCTCCAGGCTGGCGTCAAAGCGGGCGATCATCTCCCTGGCGGCTGGGGTGGAAATCTCGGAAATAGGAGTCAGAAACCGCACCACCGCAGTGGAAAAGCTGGTATTTGCCGTAAAGGGCAGTTTCAGCTCCCGGATCAGGCTCTGAATCGAGTCTTCCTGCCGGTTTTCTGTCTCAGTCAGCTCCAGGGCCAGCTGGGCCAGCTGATGCTTCTCATGGCTGAGGGCAATGACGCGGCTTTTCAGGCGGGCCTCCCGGTTTTCCGCCGCTTCCTTTAAGGCGGCTGAGAGCTCCGATAGGTCCAGGGGCTTCTCCACATAGCTGACGGCCTTCAGCTTGATGGCGGCTTTCAGATATTCCTTGTCCGAGTAGGCGCTCATAAAAACAACGGATACATCGGGATCCGCCTTCCGGATGCGCTCGGCCATCTCCACTCCGCTCATGCGGGGCATCCGCACGTCGGTGAGCACCAGATCTGGAGGATCCTTCCTGGCGGCTTCCAGGCCATGAATGCCGTCGTCCGCCAAGATCACCTGATCCACGCCGAGGGCCTTCAGATCCAGGCTCTCTTTTAAACCCGTCCGGGTCAAAGGTTCATCATCCACAATCAATAGCTTCATAGGGTATATTCCTTCCTGTTTTATCCGAAAGTAAAAAAATTTTCCATCATTTAATAAGATTTTACCATAGAATTCCCGGAAACGGAATGATAAGATACTGTTAACAGTTCAGGACGGCGTCCTGAAATGGACATCTACCCAAAAGCAGACATAGAAACGACTAAACTTAGGACCAAGAGGTATAACGACGGAAAACCACATAGAATCCTAAAATACCATAAAGAAAAATGATTGGAGGAAATTCGATTATGAAACACGCATTTGTGAAATTTGATGAAGCAGACCAGATCGTAGATTTTGTTCGGATCATTACCAGGTATGGATACGATGCGGACGTAAAATGCGGGAGCAAGATTGTAGACGCCAAGTCGATTGTAGGAGTGCTTTCCCTGGCACGTTCCAAGGTGCTGGAATTGATCGTACATTCCGACGACTGCGATGCCCTGCTGGAAGAGATCGCGCCTTTTGCGGCTTAAGAATTAGGGCATAGATTGAAAAGGATAGAAGGACCTGTGGCTGGAAATAATTGATCCGGCTGCAGGTCTTTTTGTTACGAGCACTTGGCGAACTATTGTCAAAACCGATAAATCGGCTATAATATCAAGTAACAGCCACAGGGAGGAAAGATACATGATTGTTACGGCGCCCCATTATTATAAAGAATTTCAGTGCATTGCCGGAGAATGTCCGGACACCTGCTGTGCCGGCTGGGAGATTGCCATTGATCCCAAGAGCCTTAAAAAATACCGGAAGCGGAAGGGACCTTTTGGAAACAGGCTTCATAACAGTATTGACTGGGAACGGGGAGTTTTCTACCAGTACGGCCACCGCTGCGCCTTTCTGAATGATGAAAACCTCTGCGATCTGCAGGCGGAAGGCGGGGAAGGAATGCTTTGTAAGACATGCCGCAGGTATCCCCGCCATGTGGAGGAGTTTGAGGGGGTACGGGAAATTTCTTTAAGCCTTTCCTGCATCCAGTCGGCGAAGATCATTTTGGGCTGTAAGGAGCCGGTCCGCTTTGTGAGCCGGGAGCGGGAGGGAAGGGAGGAAAACTTTCCGGATTTCGATTATTTCCTGTACACGAAGCTGATAGACAGCCGGGACCTGATGTTTCGGATTTTACAAAACCGGGAAATGGATCTAAGGCTGCGGCTGCTGATGGTTCTCTCCCTGTCTCACGATTTGCAGCGCAGGATTGATGAGGGACGGCTTTTTGAAGCGGACGGGCTTTTGGAGCGCTATGGCCACCCGGGGGCTGGGGAGCGTTTTCGTAGACAGATAGAGGGCATGGGATTTGGCCCGATCCGCCGGTTTGCCGCCATGGATAAGGCCCTGGAAATTCTCTCCTTTATGGAAGTCCTGAACCCCTCCTGGACGCCGAAGCTTGCCGGGCTGCGCCAGGCTCTTTTTGGACAGGGGCCGGGGGCCTACGGGAGAAAGCGGGAGGAATTTGGCCGGTGGCTTGCGGGGCAGAATGAGTTTGACTGGCAGGTGCTGGGAGAGCAGCTGATGGTTTATTTTGTCTATACCTATTATTGCGGGGCGGTCTATGACGAGCGGGCTTATACGAGGATGAAATTCGCGGCTTTCGCCGTGTTAGCCATACAGGAACTGGCCTTTGGTTGCTGGATCGCAGGCGGGGGAAAGCTTTTTTTTGAGGAGTTTGCGGACCTGGCCCACTGCTTTTCCAGGGAGGTGGAGCACTCGGATCCCAATAAGAAGCTGCTGATGGAGCGGCTGGAGGAACAGTGGGATTACCGGATGGAGACGCTGGCGGGGATTATTTTATAAAGGGCCTTGGCTCTTCCCTTAGGTCATCTCTTATACTACAGCCAGTCCCAGGTACGGCGGCTGCTTTTGATCGGCAGGCTGAAACGGTACGGATTCTCCCTGGAAGAGATTAAGGTCCTTCTGGAGTGCGAAGACAGCCGCACATTTTGCGCAAAGCTGCGGCAGCAAGCAGAAAAGCTGAGAGGGCAGAGGCGTGAGCTGGAGTTGGCCACCGGCGAGCTTCTGGCCCATCTCCGGAATATGGAAAGGACAGGTGATCCAATGGGATATCAGAAGAATTACGAAATTGAGCTGAAGCAGGCGCAGGATCTCTGGGTAATAACCAGCCGGCAGATGATGGGAGTAAAGGAATTTGGCGATTTTTACAGCGGCCTGTATGAGCGCGGATGGCGAAAGAGCATCTGACTCCGGACGGAGTCAGAGGGGCGGTTTACTATGACGATGAGTTCAACCCGGAACGCTCGGATATTGAGCTGGTGGTGGGAATAAGGGAACGGGAGAAGGCGGATCAGCTTCGAAAGGGCGAACTGTGCGCCATGACCGTCCACAAAGGCAGCTACTCATCTCTGCCTGACGCCTATGGTGCGCTGACCGCATGGATTGAAGAGCATGGTTACGCCTGGGATAGCGCGCCCTTTGAACTGTATATTAAGACTCAGTTTGACAGCCTCACGCCGGAGGAATGGGAGACAGAGGTGTATTTTCCGGTGAGGGAAAAGGCCGGGCGTAAAGAAGATATCGCGTAATTGTATAGATTGGAAAGAGGGTGCCGCTCAATCATCTAACTTGATGATTTTGCGACATCCTCTTGAAATTTATCCTCTAAAAGAGAAAAAGATGGCTAACGACAATTCAGTCTAAATTTTCAGGGATTGTCTCTTCCCTGTATGTCAGGGGCTAAAAATCGGTATTAACCGACAACCCCTTTTA
>CALWQV010000052.1 GCA_944383785.1 uncultured Enterocloster sp.
ATGATGGCGCTTCAAGGCCGCCGAGGTCTTGGCCATCTGCATCAGGGATACGATTCCCTCCTGCATCCTGGCTCCGCCGGAGCAGGCGAAAAGAATCACCGGCAGCTTTTCCGCCGTAGCCCGCTCCACGGCCTGGGTAATCTTTTCCCCAACCACATGGCCCATGCTGCTCATAATGAACCGGGCGTCGCAGACGCCCATCACCGCCGGATTTCCCTCGATGGCGCATTTTCCGATGACAATGGCCTCATTCAGCCTGGTTTTCTCCCTGGCCGCCAGAACCTTCTTCTCATACCCCGGGAAATCGAGGGGATTGCAGAAGGGCATCTCCTTATTCCACTCTTCAAAGCTTCCCTCGTCGGCGATCATCTCGATCCGGCGGTAGGCATGGACGCGGAAATATCCGCCGCACTTAGGGCAGACGTAGAAATTGTTCTTCACATCCTCCACATAGATGGGCTGTCCGCACTTGTTGCATTTGCGCCACATCCCCTGGGGAATATTGGCCTGAGCCCCTCCCTGGGACTTAAATTTCGTATCAATCTTGGTATATGTTTTTTTAAACATATTCCGCAGCATGGGTATTACCTTCCTTTCTGCGCCTTAAACCTGCCGCCCCTACCGGGTGTAGGATGGAAAATGAGTTTCAATAAATCCGGTATCCGTATCTCCCTTGCGGAAGGCGTCGTTCTCCAGAATCTCGTACTGGAAATTTACGTTTGTATCGATTCCCTCAATCACCAGCTCGCCTAAAGCGCTGTGCATCTTAGCAATGGCGGAAGCCCGGTCCTTATCGTAAACGATCAGCTTCATCAGCATGGAATCGTAATTGGCCGGAACACGGTAATTGCAGTAAATATGGGAATCCACCCGCACTCCGTTTCCGCCGGGCGTGTGCAGATCCGTGATCAGCCCAGGGCTTGGCATAAAATGTTTCTCCGGGTTTTCCGCATTGATGCGGCACTCGATGGCATGCCCCTTGATCTTTACCTGGTCCTGGGTCACGCTTAAAGGCTCTCCCGCGGCGATGCGGATCTGCTCCTTGATCAGATCCAGCCCCGTTACCATCTCCGTTACCGGGTGCTCCACCTGAATCCTGGTGTTCATCTCCATAAAGTAGAAATCCTGGTTCTTATCCAGAAGGAACTCGATGGTTCCCGCGTTCTCATAGCCCACCGCCTTGGCCGCCCGCACGGCAGTCTCTCCCATCCTGCGGCGCAGGTCCTCGGAGATTACCTGGCAGGGGGATTCCTCCAGCACCTTCTGGTGCCGCCTCTGTATGGAACAGTCGCGCTCTCCCAGATGGATGACATTTCCAAACTTGTCTGCCATAATCTGGAACTCAATGTGGCGGGGCTTTTCAATGTATTTCTCAATATACATGGTGTCATCGGAAAATCCCTTCACCGACTCCAGCTGGGCGGCGTTGAAATTGTCGATGAAATCCTCCTCGCTCCGAGAAATGCGCATCCCCTTGCCGCCGCCGCCGGAGGAAGCCTTGATCATCACCGGAAATCCGATGGTTTTCGCCATCTCAAGACCCTCCTCGGCAATGTGAACCGGCTCCTTGGAACCAGGCACCACCGGCACTCCCGCCTCGATCATGGTGCGGCGGGCCTCGGATTTATTTCCCATCCGGTTGATAATCTCCGCCGACGGGCCGATAAAGGTGATATTGCACTCAGCGCAAAGCTTGGCAAAGCGGGCGTTTTCTGAAAGGAAGCCGAATCCAGGGTGGATGGCGTCCGCGTTCAGGGCCACCGTAGCCGCCAGAATCTGTTCCATATTCAGATAGCTCTGGGTGGAGGGCGCTGGCCCGATGCAGATGGCCTCGTCGGCCAGCATGGTGTGCAAGCAGTCCCGGTCCGCCTCGGAATAAACGGCCACCGTCTGAATGCCCATCTCCCGGCAGGCCCGGATGATACGCACCGCGATCTCTCCCCGGTTGGCAATTAAAATTTTCTTAAACATGGATATTCCACCTCGTTTTCCTTAACCGATCATGAAGGTCAGCTCCGCCGTGGCGGCCAGCTTCCCGTCTACGGTAGCAGTGGCCTTGCCTACGCCTACGGGGCCCTTCTGCTTGATAATCTCGCACTCTAATCGCAGCTTATCGCCGGGGCGGACCATATGCTTAAACTTGCAGTTGTTGATGCCTCCGAAGTATCCGGTCTTTCCCTTGTAAGCGTCCACGCTGAGCATGGCCACAGAGCCCACTTGGGCCAGGGCCTCGATGATCAGCACCCCGGGCATCACCGGATTTCCCGGGAAATGTCCCCTAAAATAGGGCTCGTCAAAGGTAACACACTTATATCCCACTGCCCGGACACCGGGCTCCAGCTCCTCAATGCAATCCACCAGCAGAAATGGATGCCGGTGGGGAAGAACCGCCTCAATTTCCTTAATTCCCATTAACATAGACGCCTCTCCTTTCTGGCCTAGCGGATGCGGAACAATGGCTGTCCGTACTCCACAACCTCTTCGTTGCTTACCAGCACAGCCTCCACCACGCCGTCAAACTCGCTCTCAATCTCATTCATCAGCTTCATGGCCTCGATGATGCCAAGAACCTGTCCCTTCTTCACCGTATCCCCTTCCTTAACGAAAGGCTCCGCATCCGGAGAAGAAGCGCTGTAGAATGTTCCCACTAAGGGAGAGGTGATCACCTTCCCGCCCTCTTCCGAAGCTTCTAAAGCCGCTGCGGGCGCTGGGGCTGCAGCCGGAGCAGCTGCCGCAGGGGCAGCCGGAACAAAGGCGCTGGAAGCCGCTGCCGGAACCGCCGCAGCCACCGGAACCGCCGGTGCCTGGGCCATCACGATCTGGGGCGCTTCCTTCTCGCACTTGATGGAAAGCTTAAACTCCCCGTCCTTGATCTCAAAGCTGGTCAGCTTATTGTCCGCCACCGCTTTGATCAGTTTTGTCATTTCCTCTATATTCATAACCGGATCCCTCTTTCTCCTTACACAAACTTTTTCACAACCAGGCTGGCATTATGGCCGCCAAATCCCAGGGAATTGGTAATGGCACAGTTTACATCCATGGCCACGCCCTGTCCCGGCGTATAATCCAGATCGCACTCCTCATCGGGAACCTGGTATCCGGCGGTGGCGTGTACAAAGCCGTCCTCAATAGACTTCACGCAGGCGATAAACTCCACGCCGCCGGCTGCACCTAAGAGATGGCCGATCATGGACTTTGTGGAATTAATTTTAACCTTGTAGGCATGATCGCCCAGGGCCAGCTTGATGGCCTTCGTCTCAAACAGATCGTTGTGGTGGGTACTGGTGCCGTGGGCATTGACATAGTCGATATCCTCAGGCCGGATTCCCGCATCCTTGATAGCAACCTCCATGGCCTTGGCCGCGCCGCTTCCATCCTCCGCCGGGGAGGTGATATGATAGGCGTCGCAGGTTGCTCCGTAGCCTGTCAGCTCCGCTAAAATCTTCGCCCCTCTGGCCTGGGCGTGCTCTAAGGACTCTAACACCACGATGCCGGAACCCTCGCCCATGATAAAGCCGTTCCGCTCCTTATCAAAGGGAATGGAGGCCCGGGCAGGGTCGTCGGTGGTGTTTAATGCCGTAAGGGCGGTAAAGCCCGCCACGCCGATGGGGGTGATGCTGGCTTCCGTCCCGCCCGCTACCATCACGTCCGCCTCGCCGTACTGGATGGAGCGGAAAGCCTCTCCGATGGAGTGGGTTCCGGTGGCGCAGGCCGTCACCACGTTGATGCATTTGCCCTTAAGGCCAAACTGGATGGCCACATTTCCGGCGGCCATATTGCTGATCATCAGCGGTACCAGAAGGGGATTCACCCGGCTGGGCCCCTTCTCAAAAAGCTTGCGGCAGTCCCGCTCCACGGCCTGAAGGGAGCCGATGCCGGAGCCTACGCTGACGCCCACCCGAAAGGGGTCCTCCTTCTCCAGATCGATGCCAGCCTGGTCCAAAGCCTGCTTGGCCGCCGCCACCGCGTACTGGGAAAACAGCTCCATACGGCGGGCGGCCTTGGGATCCATATAGTCCTTGGCGCTAAAATCCTTCACCTGAGCGGCCAGCTTGCATTTGAAATCCGCAGTGTCAAAATAAGTGATGGGGCCGATTCCCACCTGATTGTTCTTCAGTCCGTTCCAGAAGCTGTCCACATCGTTGCCAATGGGGGTGATGGCGCCCATACCCGTTACTACAACTCTCGTCTTCATATTTTCCAATACTCCTCTTATCCGACTTTTCCTTCCAATAAGCTTCCTGCTACATGGCCATACCGCCGTCTACGCTTAACACCTGGCCGGTAATATATTTGGCGTTGTCTGAGGCCAGAAACGCCACCGCCTGAGCCACATCCTCCGTCTCCCCGAAATGCTTCATAGGAATCTGTTCCGTGGCCGCCGCCTTTACGGCGTCGCTTAACACATCCGTCATATCCGTGCGGATAAAGCCGGGCGCCACAGCGTTTACAGTGATCCCTCTGCTGGCTAACTCTCTGGCTGCGGATTTGGTAAGGCCGATGACGCCCGCCTTGGCCGCGCAGTAATTGGCCTGTCCCGCATTTCCCAAAACGCCGGATACGGAGGAAATGTTGATAATCCGTCCGGATCTCTGCTTTAACATCTGGCGGGAAATATGCTTGATGCAGTTGAAAACTCCTTTCAGGTTGGTCTGGATCACCGCATCGAAATCCTCCTCGCTCATCTTCATCAGAAGATTATCCCGGGTAATTCCCGCATTGTTCACCAGAATATCCAGCCTGCCATATGTCTTTACGATCTGGGCCATCAGTTCCCCGCACTTCTCATAATCGGACACGTTGCACTGAACCGCTTCCGCCTTCCCTCCGGCTGCGGTGATCTCGTCCACAACCTCCTTCGCCTTAGCGGCGGATCCGTTGTAATTCACGATCACCGTGGCGCCCTGGGCCGCCAGAGTCAGGGCGATCTGCCGTCCAATGCCCCGGCTTGCTCCTGTTACTAACGCAATCTTGCCTTCCAGCATATCTCTCACCTTCCCGTCCTTTTAGTTCGCGCCCTTAAGCGCTTCCACAACCTTATCTACATCTTCCCATTTTTCAACGTTCAGGGTGGTAACGCCCCGGTTGATCTTCCTCATAAAGCCTGCCAGAGTCTTTCCCGGCCCGATCTCGATAAAAGTATCCACGCCATCGGCGATCATAGCCTCCACGCTCTGCTGCCAACGCACGGAGGAGGAAACCTGGCGGGTCAGAAGCTCCTTTACCGGCTCCTTTGAGGTGACATAGGAGGCGTTCACATTGGCCACGTAGGGGATCACCGGATCGTGAACCTCAACATGCTCTAAAACCTCTCCCAGCTTTTTGCCCGCTTCCACCAGCATTCCGGAATGGAAGGGACCGCTGACGTTTAACATCACCGTCCGCTTGGCCCCTGCGGCCTTTAACTTTTCGCAGGCTTCCTCAACGGCTTCCTTTTTCCCGGAGATTACGATCTGGCCGGGGCAGTTGTAGTTGGCGATCCAGACGCCCTCCATGGAGCCGGTCACCTCTTCGATGGCAGCGGCGTCCAGTGCCAGAATGGCCGCCATGGCTCCCTGTCCCACCGGAACCGCCTCCTGCATGAAAATGCCTCTCTGACGCACCGTCTTGATCGCATCTTCCTCGCTCATAACCCCTGCGGCGGCCAGGGCGCAGTACTCGCCCAGGCTCAAACCTGCCGCCACATCCGGCTTTACGCCCTTTTCCTTAAGCACCTTCATCATGGCGATGCTGGTGGTCACCATCGCCGCCTGGGTGTACTCAGTAATATCCAGACGGTCGTTTGGCTCAAAGCACAGCTCGGGCATGGAAAAGTCTAAAAGAGCGCTTGCCTTGTCAAATACTTCCCGTGCAGTCTCAGACTGCTCATAGAAATCCTTTCCCATGCCTGCGGCCTGGGCTCCCTGTCCCGGGAAGATAAACGCGATTCTGCTCATACCCCGTATTTCCTTTCTGAATTTTCTCTAAATTATGACCAGTGAAGAAGCATCGCGGCCTGGGCCATCATCTCATCGATCATTTCCTTACAGCTCTGCTCCTTGTTGATCAGGCCGGCGATCTGTCCGGCCATTACAGTGCCGTTTGTCACATCACCCTCCTGCACCGCTTTGCGCAGGGTTCCTAAGGTCAAATACTCCAGCTCCTCGAAGGACTTGCCCTCCGCCTCTAGCTTCTGATATTCCCTGGTCATCTGGTTTCTCAGGCAGCGTACCGGATGGCCGTGGCTCCGTCCCGTTACGGTGGAGTCGATATCCTTTGCCTTGATCACGCGCTGCTTGTAATTTTCATGTACAATGGATTCCTTGGAAACCACAAACCGTGTTCCAATCTGAACCGCCTCAGCCCCCAGCATAAAGGCTGCGGCGATTCCTCTGCCGTCGCCGATGCCGCCTGCGGCGATCACCGGAATGGACACCGCATCCACCACCTGGGGTACCAGGGTCATGGTGGTCTGTTCACCGATATGTCCGCCGGACTCCATGCCCTCGGCCACTACGGCGTCAGCCCCGTACTTCTCCATACGGCGGGCCAAAGCCACGCTGGCTACTACAGGGATCACCTTAATCCCGGCAGCCTTCCACATATCCATATATTTCTCGGGATTTCCGGCTCCGGTGGTTACCACCTTGATACCTTCCTCCACTACCACTTTCGCCACATCATCGGCATGAGGGCTTAACAGCATAACATTTACGCCAAAAGGCTTCTTTGTCAGCTCCCTAGCCTTGCGGATCTCATCCCGCACAACCTCTCCGGGGGCATTGGCCCCGCCGATCAATCCCAGGCCGCCTGCCTCAGATACCGCAGCCGCCAAGTGGTGCTCCGCAACCCAGGCCATACCACCCTGGATAATCGGATACTCAATTCCCAACATTTCCGTAACTCTTGTCTTCATATTGTTCCTCCAATTCCACACTTCAACGGCTGCGTCCATCCGAGAGTCTCTAATTGCTCGTAATAATGAAACAGCGTGTAAAACTCACACGCCGTTTCTCTGCCGTCAGTATCAATCGTTTTCGGTAATTAGGCCTCAACACCCTTGTTCTTTAAGTAGTCCATAACCTGTCCTACGGTGGTCAGGTTCTCCAGATCCTCGGCGGGGATCTCTACGGAATACTCGTCCTCTAAAGCCATAACCAGCTCAAACAGATCCAGGGAATCCGCTCCCAGATCTTCCTTAAAGGAAGAAGCCTCCGTAATGCTGTCCGCGTCCACGCTCAGCTGCTCTGCGATGATTTCCTTCATTTTCTCCAACATAGTTTCATTCTCCTTTTTTATAATTTTAGAAAGTGGTATACACTACCATTGTATCAAAGTTGCGCCCCAGGTCAAGCCCCCACCGAAGCCAGACAGAATAATTTTATCGCCCGGGTTTAATTTCCCTGCCCGATTCATCTCATCCAGCAGAAGCGGGATGGACGCGCCGGATGTATTTCCATAATATTCCATATTTGCCGGGAATTTTTCCATCCCAACCTTCAGCCGCTTGGCCACGGATTCAATGATCCGGTAGTTCGCCTGATGAAGGACGAAGTAACGGATTTCCTCGATGGGAGTGCCGGTCTTCTCCAACAGCTGGCTGATCACCTCCGGAACCCTCTTCACCGCGAACTTGAACACCTCCTGGCCGTCCATGGTCATGTAGCTAAGCTCCGGCTTCTGGTTCATCAGAAAGTTTCCATTGGAACGGGCTCCGCAGGTCAGGACATTTCCCTTTGTACCGTCGGAATGCATCTGGAATCCCAGAATCCCTGTCTCATCCGCCCGGACAACCACCGCTCCCGCTCCGTCTCCAAAGAGTACGCAGGTGCTGCGGTCCTTCCAGTCGATCAGCTTGCTTAAAACCTCGCTCCCCACCACCAGGGCCGTGCGGTAGACTCCTGACTGGATAAAGGCCTGGGCCGTATTCAGAGCAAATACGAATCCGGTGCAGGCGGCGCTCAGATCATAGCACACAGCGTTCACCGCGCCCACCCGGCCCTGAACCTCACAGGCGCCGCTGGGGAAGCAATAGTCCTGGGAAGAGGTCGCCAGAATGATCAGGTCGATCTCCTCCGGCTTGATCCCCGCCTGTTCGATCGCCCTTTCAGCCGCCTTGGCCGCCAAATCCGAGGTACCCTCCGATGTAGCGATCCGGCGCTGCCGGATTCCGGTTCTGGTGCGGATCCACTCATCGTTGGTTTCCACAATTTTTGCCAGATCATCGTTTGTGACAATCTGCTCCGGCACATAGGAGCCGGTTCCTACGATTCTGCTTGTTATCATGATTCGCCACCTTAAGACTAGGATAAAATCAAAAATACTTTGAACATCAAAGCAATACTACAAGAATCCATTCTGTTTGTCAAGCGATTCTGTTTGTTTTAAAGGGTTTTGAAGATTTTCACAATTTTTCCCAGTTTGATATTGACTTTTCTGTTCAAATCTGCTAACGTAGGTATGTACTGGAGTTTCTTTCTCATAAGGGGGTTACTTAATGAAAACGACAGGGGTCGTCCGCAAGCTGGACGAACTCGGCAGAATCACCCTTCCCATTGAGCTGCGCAGAAGCCTGGATCTGGACGTCAAGGACGGCCTTGAGATCACCGTACAGGACGACTGCATTATCCTCAGGAAAGCGGAATCCGCCGACATTTTCACTGGCAGTACAGAAGATCTTGTGGAATATCAGGGGAAAAAGGTATCCAAAGAGTCGATTCTGGAACTGGCCAAACTGGCTGGGCTGAATGTGTCCGCCACGTAGCAAAAAGATGCCGCCTGACCATCAGGGTTTGATGGTTGGGCGGCGTTTTTATTCCACCAGCTCCCGGTACACATCCCGCTTACTGATCCCCCGGTCCTTCGCCACCGCCTTCATTGCCTCCTTCTTCTCCATGCCCTGGCCCAGGTAATAGTCCATATGTTCCCCAAGACTCATACTCTCCCAGCGCTCCGCCTCCTCCCTGCGGATCTCTTCCGGAGTCTTCCCTTCGATGACGATTACAAACTCTCCCCTGGGTTCATCTGCCTCGTAAGCGCGAACCGCTTCCCCAAGAGTCGTCCGAAAAGCCGTCTCATGCTTTTTAGTCAACTCCCGGCAGATGGAAACCTTCCGGTCCCCCAAAACGCCTTCCAAATCCTTTAAGGTTTCCAACAGGTGGTGAGGCGCTTCATAAAGGACGATCGTTCTGGTTTCATTCGCCAGCTCCGTAAGAATCCTCTGCCGCTCCTTCTTATCCGCCCTAGCCGAAGGCAGAAAGGCCTCAAAACAGAACCGTCTTGTGGAAAGCCCCGACATGGTAAGGGCGGTAACGCAGGCCGCAGGCCCCGGAAGAGACGTCACCTCAATCCCAGCCTCCACGCACTGGCGCACCAGCTCTTCTCCCGGGTCGGAAATCCCCGGCGTCCCCGCATCCGTAATCAGGGCGATGTTCGTCCCCGCCCCCATCTTTTCCACCAGTTCCCTGGCCTTTTCCACCTTATTATATTCGTGGTAGCTGGTCATGGGGGTCTTGATCTCAAAATGATTCAACAGCTTGATGCTGTGCCTGGTATCCTCCGCCGCAATCAAATCCACTTCCCGTAAGGTCTTAAGCACCCGGAAGGTTATATCCTCCAGATTCCCAATGGGCGTAGCGCACAAATACAGTTTTCCCGCCATAATCGCTCCTCCTCTGCCGTTTTCCCACCGTCCCGAACTATTACGGATTTAATATCCGTAAACCGTCCGAATCTCATCCGAATAATTTCCATCCCCGTCAAACACGATCACCGGAGACTCCACCTTCATAAGGGGATTTCCTCCCTTTCGCGCCTCGATTAACACCATATTCGCCTCCCGGTCCGCGTAAGGGTGAACCATCTTCATCCGCTTCGGCTCCAGGCCGTGGCGGCGGAAGGTTTCCAGAATCTCCACCAGCCGCCTTGGCCGGTGAACCATATAAAATCTTCCGCCGGGTTTCAGCACACGGCCCCCTTCGCGTATCACATCCTCCAGGGTGCAGAGAACCTCATGGCGGGCAATGGCCTTTCCATCGCCGGGATTCACCAGCCCGTGGGACTGATTCATATACGGCGGATTGCTGGTGACCACATCAAAGGAAGCCAGCCCAAACAGACGGCCAGCTTCCTTAATATCCCCTGTCACAATCTCTACTTTTTCCTCCAGATGATTGTATCGGACGCTTCTTCTGGCCATATCGGCCGATTCCTCCTGAATCTCAAGGCCAACAAAATAGCTCCCCTCCGTCTTAGCCTCCAACAGGATGGGGATAATGCCGGTTCCCGTTCCCAGATCCAGCACCCGCTCCCCCTTCCTTACCGCCGCAAAACCGGAAAGCAGCACCGCGTCCATTCCGAAGCAGAACGCGCCCTTTTTCTGGATAATTCCGTATCCGTTCCGCTCCAGATCGTCGATGCGCTCGCCCTCCCGCAGGAAAAGATCCTCCCGCATTTTCTCACCGGCCTTAATCATCCAGCTTTGATTTCCTTTCCTTTTTCTCCAGGGCTTCCAGCTTTTTAAGCTCCTCATCAGAAGCGTCCTTCTCCTTATTCCGCTCCTTCTCTTTTTCCTTTCCCTTGGAGCCCTTTTTCTTTCGGGGCTTAAATTTCAGCTGGTCCGCCCGGTATTCCCGGATCTCCTTCTCATCCTTGTCCACAACCACAACCACCTTCACCAGCTGGCGCAGCACATTGACGCTGTGAACCTCGCCCTTTAAGCCGTCGTTTGTAGTCACATAATCCCCAGGACTTGGCAGGCGGCTGTTTAATACCTCGTAGGTTTCCTCTTCATTCTTCAGGCAGCACATCAGGCGGCCGCAGACTCCGGAAATCTTGGAGGGATTTAAGGAAAGATTCTGCTCCTTGGCCATCTTAATGGACACGGGAATAAAATCCGAGAGGAAGGAATGGCAGCACAGTACCCTTCCGCAGATTCCCACGCCGCCCATAATCTTCGTCTCATCCCGCACCCCTACCTGGCGCAGCTCGATCCGGGTGCGGAAGACGCTGGCCAGATCCTTCACCAGCTCCCTGAAGTCGATGCGCCCGTCCGCGGTAAAATAAAACAGCACTTTATTATTGTCAAATGTATACTCCGCGTCAATCAGCTTCATCTCCAGGTTGTGCTTCTTGATCTTCTCCTGGCAGATTTTAAACGCATCCTTCTCCTTCTCGCGGTTTCTCTTCTCCACCGCCTCGTCCTCAGGCGTTGCCATGCGGATTACCGGCTTTAAAGGAGAGACAACCTTTGAATCCTCTACCTGGCGGTTTCCCAAAACCACGTATCCATACTCAATCCCTCTGGCGGTTTCCACGATCACATGATCGCCCCTCTTAATCTGTTTCCCCGCCGGGTCAAAATAGTAAATCTTTCCAGCTGTCCGAAACCGGACTCCAATAATCGTTACCATATCGTTTCTCCTATCTATCCATCACAATTTTTTAAGCCGTTCAGTTTTCCTTCATGGTAAGGAACAGAAGCTCCATCACCAGCTCCGAATTTACATTGGCATCCAGGCGGATTCTGGCCTTATCAATGGCCGTTAAAATCCGCTCCAGCCCATCATAGCCGCTGCCGGTGCAGATCTCCTTTATAGCGGAAAACTGATCCTTAAAAATCAAAAGGTTAATATCCTTCGTTGTTTTATACATCAGCACGTCCCTGTACCACATCTGCATAAAATCCAGGCATTGATACAGATCCTGTCCCTCGTCCTTCCACCGCTTAATCCGCTCCAAAAGCTGGGAGATATCCTCTTTTTTCAGATTCTTTAAAAGCTCCGCCAGCTCCTCATAAAATCTCTGGAAATCTTCCGATTGGGAAAGATCGATGGCCTTCCCCAGATTCCCCCTGGCAAAGGCGGTATATACCTCCGCCTGAGGCCCCTCCACCTTAAGGCGGTCCTTCAAATAAGCCCGGATCTGCTCATCGGTCAGCGGCTTTAAGCTCAGCTTCACACATCTGGACAGAATGGTTGGCAGGAAAATCTCCTCATTTGAAGTCAAAAGCAGGATAACCACATAGGCGGGCGGTTCTTCAATGGTCTTTAACAGCGCGTTCTGGGCCTGGACCGTCATCTTCTGGGCCTCATCCACAATATAAAGCTTATATCCGCCGCTGTATGGCTTGATGGAAACCGTATCATTGATCTGATGGCGCACATCATCCACGCCGATGCTGGCCGGCTTCTCATGGGTTACATAAATCACATCCGGATGGTTGCCCGACAGCACCTGTTTGCAGGCGTGGCACTGGCCGCAGGGCTCCCCTCCATGGCGGTCCTGGCACATCAGCGACAGGGCAAAGGCCTCCGCAAGCGTTCTCTTGCCCATCCCCTCTTCCCCGGAAAGAATATAGGCGTGGGAAACATTGCCTGTGGCGATGGCTGTAATAAAATGCTTTTTAATCAGGTCCTGCCCGATGATATCTTTAAAGGAAAGCATGGGTTTGTCCTCCCTCTGGTGTTGGCTGCTACATAGTATATCATATCTTGAAAATGATGTATAGGAAAAGTTGATTTCTTGACGCCCTTTCCCTTTTCTGCTATAAAAGAATCAGAACCCATCAACCCATTTATTTTATAGAAAGAGCGTTGACGTGAGCACGGAATTTGAGAACACGAAAAACCAGGAAATTTATAGCGATCTGCATCACCCCCCAGCCCCCGGCTATACCATGCGCATCATCTACCTGTTTCGCCAGCAGGTCAGCACTGTCATCGATGTAAATTTCCTGGAGCAAAAGATTAAAATCCGAAACTTTACAGACGACCTGATTCGCCGGGCTTTTGGAGTGATTGAAAATCCCAGCTGGGAGGATTTTGAGATTTTTTTACAAGATCGATGCTTTCCCTCTACCCGTGGCAACGCGAAGGATATTCTGCGGGAACTGGGGCTTACCTCCTATGATCCACTGCAGATTGTGGAAAAAACAGAAGGGCGGATGGCGGAGGATGATATGTGGATGAAATTTCAATATTATCCGTTAGAAGATTATCCAAAGAAGGGAATAGACGATGGAAAAGATTGATCTTAGTGCCGCGAAAAGAGAAGAAACCCAGGGACACACTTCCAAGGGCGACCAGCCAAAATGGCAGCTGGGACAAAAGTGGTATAAAGCGGATCTTTTAGGATATGAAACGCTGTCGGAGGTCCTGATCTCCCGGCTTCTGCGCCATTCCAATGTTCATCATTTTGTAGAGTATACTCCCCTTTGGATTCAGTATCAAGGAAAGTCCGTTCCCGGAACTTCAAGCCAAAATTTCCGGCTCCCCGGTGAAACATTAATTCCCTTGGAGCGGCTGCATCGCTCCTATAAAGGATCCGGACTGGCTAGCGCCCTCGCCGGGATGGATGAACCTAAGGAGCGGATTCGCTATACCGTTCAGTTTATTGAAAACGCCACTGGCTTGTCCGGAGCAGGCGCTGATCTGACCTTGCTGCTGGAACTGGATGCCTTTTTTCTGAATGAAGACCGGCATACCAATAACCTGGCGGTCATCCGCAGTGAGACAGACGGTTCCTTCCGCTTCTGCCCTGTTTTTGATAATGGCCTGGGACTGCTCTCCGACTTAAATGATTATCCCTTAAGCGATGATCTGTACGCCTGCATAGGCCGCGTCAAAGCCAAACCCTTCAGCCAAAGCTTTGATGCCCAGGTAGATGCCGCCGAAGAGCTGTATGGGATTCGGTTAAATTTTTCTTTTTCAAAGAAGGATGTGTCCGCCTGTCTATCCTTTGCCAACGAGTTCTACGGCGAGGCAGTCTGCCGCCGGACAGAGCAGGTGATATTTGAGCAGATGCGCCGGTATGCCATCTATTTCTCATAATGAAAGGGACTGGGAGCGGGTCCTAAAGCGTCCGCCCCCGCCCCAGCAAAAAATCAATCATATTGCAGTGGATAATCCCTTTGCGGCTCAGATCAACCAAATCGCCGCTGATCACGTATTTTGGATAATTATCATCAATTTTCTCCAGATTGCCAAATTCCCTGTCAATACAGTTTTCCATCAGCAGATATGCTACCTGTATATAGATCCTCTGACGTCCTTTATAGCAGACGAAATCAACTTCCTGAGAATCAAGCTTTCCCACCTTCACTTCGTAACCGCGGCTTAACATTTCCAGATAAACCTTCCCCTCTGCCTTTTGCGCCCGCTCCAGGATTATGTCACGGATTTGGGAAAGAAGAATCGTCTTTCCGCTTCGCCTGAGCCCGATCAATACCTTAATCAAATCCTGGTCAATAAAAGGACAAATTTATTCTGTGTTGTCATTTACCCCATAGACTCCCCCGTCCCTCTGTGATATTATATTCCCAATGAACATTTAAAGGAGGAGCCTATGAAAAAATCGAAATCCATGTTACTTTTAACCGCGCTTCTCTGCGCTGCTCTCCTGCAGAGCGGCTGCTCCGGGAGAGCCAGTGAAAATACCGCCAGCCCATCTTCAGGACAGACGGCAGCGCCATCCGGAGAAACAGGCGCAGAAAACACAAAGGACACAGCGGCGGAGATTGATGGCTACGAGCTTACCAGCCGTCAGGAGAACGGGCTTCTGCAGTCGGAGGTCTTCACCTACGCCCACCCCCAAAGCGGCGCCACTGTGGTTTGTATCCGCAATGACGACCCTGAGCTTGCCTTTGGGATCTACTATCACACCCCCATGGTGGACGAGACGGATACGAACCATGTATTTGAACATGCCATCATTGCCGGCTCCGAGAAATACCCCAGCAGCGATCTCTTTTTTGACTTGGTCAATAAGAGCTACAACACCTTTATCAACGCTTTCACCTACGATACATTTACCGGCTATCCCCTCAGCACCAAAAGCCAGGAACAGCTGATGACAATGATGGACGCTTACCTAAGCTGCATGGCGGCCCCGGATATTCTGACCAATGAAAACATTTTCAAGCGGGAAGCCCTGCGTTTTGAGCTTGCGGACCCGGAGTCCCCCATAGAGATGACCGGCACCGTTTACTCAGAAGACTTTGGCTCTCTCACCGACATTAACCAGGAGTCCCTGAACAATGTGGCCGACGCCCTCTACCCGGGCGAGACGGCTTCCAACAGCATCGGAAGGGCGCACCGCAATTATGAAAATCTGACCTACGAGCACACCATCGAAACCTACGACCGCTGCTACAGCTTTGACAACAGCCTGATCCTGCTCTACGGGGATATGGACTATGAGCGGGTCATGGGCTTTATCAACCAGGAATATCTTTCCAAAGCCCAGGACCGGGGAACTGATCTCTCCGCCTATCTTTCCGCCGAGACAGAGCCTGGTTATGTGGAGACGGTTGTAGAATGCCCAGCCTTTGAAGGGGACGTTTCCGAAAACGCATCCTATATCGATTACGCCATCAGCCTGGACGGCATGGGATGGGAGGAGCTTCTCTACTGGAGCATCCTCTCCAACGCACTGAATCAGGAAAACAGCGCCTATACCCAGACGCTGCGGGCAGCCGGCATATCCAATCAATCCACGGTGGAGCTGAACCTGTTTAACCAGAAGCCCTATCTCCTGTTCCGCCTTTATCTGGCTGAAAAGGAGCAGGCCGGCGCCTTTAAAGATGCTGTAAATGAGGCCCTTCTGCGGATCTCAGAAGAAGGCCTTGATGAAAAGCTGTGGTCCTCCGTGCTGAAGCGGGAGGAGATTGCCAACTACCAGATCCGGGACATGGCCAACGCGGGCGTCAATCTCTTCCCCAACATCGTCAATTACTGGACTCACACCGGTGAGACGGACTATTACGGACTTTGCGAATCCACTTTTTCTGACCTTTTAGCCGACAGCAGCCAGGAAATCATAAAAGGGCTTGCGGCGGCGGCCCTCTCGCCGGAGAGAAGCGCCCTGGTATCCACTGTCCCAACCCCCGGCCTTGCGGAGGAGCTGATCGCCCGGAAAGATCAGTATCTGGCGGATATGAAGGCTGCCATGAGCGATGATGAGATTGCCGCGCTGGTAGCTGAGACAGAGGAATTTAACGCTTGGAATTCCGAAAGCCAGACCAACAGCAGCTTTGTCATCGATCCTTCCCAGGTGGAGGATTTGGAATTATACGACGGCTATGAGCGGATCCAGGAAGATGGTCTCACCTTCTACACTGCTCCCGCCGAAGTAGGCCAGATCGGTCGCTTTGCCCTCTATCTGGACGCCAGCGGCCTGACCAATGAGGATATCCTCTATTTCAGCCTCTACCGGCTCCTTTTAGGAGAGCTGCCTGCCGGCGAATATGAGGCGAAGGAGCTTATGACGCTCACCACAGAATACCTGCCAGACCTGAGCATTACTCCCATGTATCCGGAGGGGCCAAAGGCGGAGGATCCCCATCCCATGGTCAAAGTCATGTGGACTGGCCTGACGGCGGATCAGGATACAAGCCTTTCTCTGCTGACCGACCTTCTTCTGGAAACAGACGTAGACAGCCCGGATGATATTCTGGAGCTCATAAACCGCTACAAAGACAGCTACGACCTGTCCAGAAATGCAGATTTTCTGAGCCTGGCAAACGAATCCGCGCAAAACGGAAGCTCCATGGACATGTCCTACAAAAAGCTTTTCAAAAACCAGGATTTCTACTATTTCCTGGAGGATGCAAGCGAAAAGCTCTCCGCTGACGAGAGCTATATCCAGGAGCTCTCCGCCGGAATCAAAACCGCCAGGGAGAAGCTGCTCACACGGCAGCGCCTGATCTATGTGATCGCGGCTCCCGAGGCGGAGCTGGCGGTCCTGAAAGAAAGCGCGAAGGAAATCCTTCTGACTCTTCCCCAGGGACAGCCTCAGGACATGCAGGCTCAAATGGATGGAAGTACGAAATCTCAGGGCATCATCGTGGAAAGCTCCGATCAGTATGTGGTCAATTACGGAAACTTTTATAAAAATGAGGAAATGGACGGCTGCTACCTTCCCTTCCTGACCGCTCTTTCCGACCGGTATCTGATTCCTGTCATCCGCTTCCAGAACGGCGCCTACAGCGCTGGAATCAGTTTTAATATCTTCAGCGGCGGAGCCTTAGCCTACTCTTACAGTGATCCGAACGCTGGAACTACCATCGACGTCTTTGCCGGCATGGGGGATGCTGTTCGGGAGATGGAATTGACAGAAGAGGACTTAAACGGCTATATCCTGAATACCCTTTCCTACTCCGGCATAGAAAGCGGGGTGCTCTCCATGCCCATGCAGGCCGTAGAATTTGAAATTACGGGCCGGGATACAAAGCGCGCTCTGGATACCTTCCATGATATTAAAAATGCCGCGCTCACGGACCAGGAGACGGCGGCTGACGTCATTTCCGACCTATTTACGGAAGGAAATATATGCGCTGTGGGAAATGAGGCAAAGCTTCGAGCCGATGAATCCCGCTTTGATGAATTGATCTCTTACCGCAGCGGAAATTAGATACAGCTTCCGGATCGAGTAGGGGAGATTTTCTCTCCCCTCTCACACCACCGTACGTGCCGTTCGGCATACGGCGGTTCAACATAACTTCAAAGCATGACGCTCATTGTAATAGTCAAGACAGCTTATAAGTCCTGCTTTGGTTAGTACATCTTTAGAGATTGCCCTGACAACGCATGTCTTCGTTGCTACCCAATAATAGCGGTCTCCACAATACGCTGTCAGTCTTGCAAGGTCTTTTCCAACTCCCAGTTTCTGCAATCCCCATTG
>CALWQV010000053.1 GCA_944383785.1 uncultured Enterocloster sp.
CATCTGTTCCGAAAAGCAAAATTTCCCCGGCTTTTTTTAAAAGGATTGCATCGTCAAAAATAAGCTGCCGCTGTTTTGTAAGGGATTGGCGGACGGAGGCGTTGAACATGCTGTGAGGGCGGTCCACTGCCACGTACAGGGCCATTCCTACAAAGGTAAGGGCAATCTGACAGTTTGCAAAATCCGCAAATCGGATGATCTGCTCCAGCATCCGGGGAGTGAGCAGATAAAAGGCGTTGTGCTCATCTGCTGCAAAAATCTCAAATCTTTGGTTAAATGCCTCATTTTCAGTCTGAATTTTGTAGGGAGCCGTGTGGCCTTTTAAGTTGGAAAGAAATTCTTTTTCAAAAATCTGCAGATGGCCAAAGCTCCATTTAAATTCCTCAGGAAGGGAAAAGCGCATGACCTGACCGCTGAAAATCCTGCGGATTTCCGACTTTTTCCCATTGCGCTTTAAATACTGGGTAACAACGTCGCTATAAGAAAAGGGTATGGCGTAAAGAGTTCCGGAAAGCTGGTCTTCACTTTTAAAATATTTATATTCTCCGCTGTTTACTACATGACTGTCGCGGATTTCGTTGTAGTCAAATCCGCTTTTGGGCGAATAGGACAGGTCGGAAAATCCGCCCGCCGTTTCCACGATCTGCAGCACATATGTACCTTTAAAAGCCTGGTTGAAGGTTTCATAAGTTTTCTTTACAAACAGATAATAGAGAAGAAGATAAATTCCCACGGCCAGAAGGGCGGGCAGGACAATCACTCCGGTAATCATTTCCTTGGGGCTTTCCTCTAAATAAGCTATGCCGCTTGGGGTGGTAAACAGGAGGAACAATAGAACGGAAGTGATGGCCAGGAATACTGCAGCTGAAAAGGCCGCCGCAAAATAGTAGCTTCTTCGGGATTTTTTCTGTAAGGCTTCGATTGTTTTTTCGTCCATTTCAGGCTCCTTTAGTCAAAATTCGCTTCAAAATTTCGTTTTTTTTCATCCGCCTCATAGAAATCGGCCGGTTCCATGCGGCATAGGGAGGCGACAATGGCCCAGGGAATGGTTAGAAGGGTCTGGTTGTATAGAGAAACGTTGGAGTTGTAAAGACGCCTTGCGGCCTGTAAGTGTTCCTCGGTCTGGAAAGCGGCCCGCTGGTACTGATCCAGGGAAATCCAGGAATTTAATAAAGGGTACTGTTCATAAAGGGCGTCGATTCCGGCGGTTACGCCGTTTAAATCGCGGTGGAGGGAGGACAGGGCCTCGATTTTCTGGCTGACGGCCTCACTCCGGCTGCGGCCTGCATGGAGCAGCTGGCTTCGGATCTTTTGCATATTCTGGCTCTGAAAGTTAATTTCCTGGTCAATGCTTCGCACTGTTTCGGCTGAGATCTCCGCCTGCTGATTCAGCCTTTGGCTTTCTAATCCCGTACTGCTGCGCAGGGCCGTAACGCCCGTAAGAGTTTCGTATTCGTGGGAGAGATATTTTTTCACTGATGCCAAAAGCTCATTTAAAAGATCCCAGCGTTTTTCCAGGGCCACATCGATGCCGGATGCGGCTTCTTCTACTTTTACTGAGAGCTGTTGTAAGCGGTTGTAGGCAAGAATAAACCCGATGATCAGAAGCAGAATCAGGACAGCAAAACCGATCATGATAAACATGTTTTTACCTCCGTTATCAGATTAAAATATAAGAATCTCTATAATTATACTATTATAAGGTGTATTTGTCGATTATTAGGCTGAAAAATTATTCGTAGCGACCACACGCCGCTGGTATTGACAAGAGGAAAATCTGAGAGATGCAGGAGAATGCTACGCCTGCCCAATAATCATCTGGTTAAGCAAATATAAGTTATATAAATCCACCAGTCCGT
Organism: uncultured Enterocloster sp.; assembly: GCA_944383785.1. Classification (GTDB taxonomy): domain Bacteria; phylum Bacillota; class Clostridia; order Lachnospirales; family Lachnospiraceae; genus Enterocloster. Next base: position 1,860 of record CALWQV010000053.1, read on the forward strand.
AAGACATGGTGGTATTTTTATAATATTTTTAGTGTTTAACCTTAAAAATAATTGAATTTTATATAGTTTTTCTGTTATACTGAAAGAAAAAAGAGAGGTGATTGGATGATAATCGAACGTCCGGATTATATCCAGGCCATACGTCCTTTTATAGATCAGCCGCTGGTTAAAATTCTTGCAGGGATTAGGCGCTGCGGCAAGTCTACGATTTTTGAAATGCTTCGTGAGGAATTGCTGCGCCGCGGAGTCGCAAGGGAGAATATTGTTTGGAAGCGCTATACGGAAATGGATATTCCGCAAAATATTTCTTCAAAGCAGATGTATGATGAACTGAAAAAAGCGATAGAAGGGAAGGGGCGCTGTTATCTGCTTCTGGATGAGGTTCAGGAGGTTTCGGGATGGGAGAGGGCGGTAAACAGCCTGTTAGAGGACTCTGATGTGGATCTCTATGTAACAGGTTCTAATTCAAAGCTGATGGCAGGGGAGATTTCCACCTATCTGACAGGGCGGTTTGTCTCAATTTCGGTGTATACTCTGTCTTTTGAAGAATTTTTGAAATTTAAGGAGGGGAAGGGACGGAATGAGGAAGAGCTTTTAAAGGAATACATCCGCTTTGGAGGCTTTCCGATTATCGCCTTGGGGGACTATGAGGAAAACGCCGCTTACCAGATCGTCAATGGAATCTATCACACGGTGGTGTCCAGGGATATTATAAAGCGCCATCGGATCAACCGGCAGGATTTGTTTGACCGGGTTGTGCGTTTTATTATTGAAAATGTGGGAAAGACGTTTTCCGCCAACTCAATTTCCAATTTTTTAAAGAGCGAATATCGGAAGATTTCAGTGGAATCCATCTATAATTATCTTCGCTGGCTGGAACAGGGATTTATCATATATCCCTGCCGCCGGTTCGATTTGCAGGGGAAGGCGGTTTTAAAGACTCAGGAGAAATATTATCTGGGGGACATTTCCCTGAAATACGCTCTTTTGGGCTATAACCGGAAGATGTTGGACGGCGTTTTGGAAAATATTGTGTTTTTGGAACTGAAGCGGCGGGGATATGATGTATACATTGGAAAGAATGAGACAAAGGAGATCGATTTCGTAGCGATCCGGCGGGAAGAGAAAATCTATGTCCAGGTGTGCGTGCAGCTTCCGGAACAATCGGACCGGGAGATTGGAAACCTGATGGAGATCCGGGATCATTATCCAAAATATGTGGTGACGCTGAATCCACTGGATGTGGGAATTGAGAATGGGATTCGGATTGTGTATCTGCCGGAATTTTTGCGGAAGGGGAATTTATGAGAAGAATCATTTTGTTTATCGCCATGAGTCTGGACGGGTATATTGCGGATGAAAAAGGCGGGGTTGACTGGCTTTCGGGTATCCAGACAGAAGAAGGCGAGGATTCCTATTCGTCTTTTATAAAGGGAATCGATACGGTGGTGATGGGATGGAATACCTACCATCAGATCGTAACGGAGCTGAGTCCGGGGGAGTGGGTTTATAAAGGGCTTACCACCTATATTTTAACGCATCGGAAGCTTGAATCTACAGGTGAGATATGTTTTACGGATGAGAACCCCTGTAAGATTCTTCGCAGACTGAAAAAAGAGGAAGGGAAGAGTATTTGGATCTGCGGCGGGGCGGATGTGATCCGTCAGCTGATGGAGGAAGATTTGATTGATGAATATGATATTTCAGTGATTCCGGTAATTCTCGGGGATGGAATCCGGCTGTTTGGAAAGCGGGAAAGTCCGGTGAGGCTAAGGCTGGTTCGAAGCGGCGGGAGGGACGGGATTGTGGAGCTGGTTTATGTGAGGGAGAAAGAATAGGGGGATTTTCGATTATGACAATGAAAGAATTATATGAAATTGCCTTCCATGCCATTAAACCTATGAAATTAAAACAGTACGGTGAGGCTGGGCAGGTGGCCTGCGCCCTGGAAAGCGGGAGCGGGAGAATTTTTACCGGAGTATGCGCGGATCTTCCATGTTCCCTGGGATTCTGCGCGGAACAGGCCGCCGCGGCGCAGATGCTTACGGCGGGGGAAACTAGGATCAGAAAAATTATAGCGGTTTCTGAAGAAGGGAATATCCTTCCTCCCTGCGGAAGGTGCAGGGAGTTGATCTCTCAGTTGGATGAGGAAAATATTCATACGGCAGTTGGAATCGGAGAAGGAAGAGAAGCTTTTTTAGAAGAGCTTCTGCCGGATATGTGGGATCGGAGGGAGATTTAGAATAACTTTTCATTAGATATTGACATCCCTACCAAAAAGAAGTAGCATCAAGGTGGATTTATAAAACTCTCAAAGGAAAGAGGTAGGATATGATGAAGGTAGGATTCGGATGCGACCATACGGCCATTGAACTGAAAAAGATTCTGATGGATCATTTGACGGAAAAGGGATATGAGTGCGTGGATTACGGCGCTTATGACCCGAATGTGAAGGTAAATTACCCCGAGCCGGGGCTGAAGGTGGCTGAGGCCATTATGAGAGGCGAGGTTGAGAAGGGGGTTCTGCTGTGCGGAACCGGGATCGGTATCTCCCTGGCGGCCAATAAGGTGCCGGGCATCCGCGCCGCTGTGTGCAGCGAGCCTTATTCCGCTAAGCTGACGGTGGAGCATAATAATGCCAATATCATTGCTATGGGAGCTAGAGTTGTGGGGCCGGAGCTGGCAAAGATGATCGTGGACGAGTTCTTCGGCGCTGCCTTCCAGGGCGGACGCCATGCGGAGCGGGTAGCCATGATTTCTGATATTGAGAAGAAATATGGGGCTCAGTGGCATGAGTAAGACCTGAACTGTTACAATACCTTTATGAAAAGAAACAATCTGGGGCATCAGATTAAAAATGCCGGCGGATTGTTTCTTTTTTATTATGGGTTAGCTTCAGGACAGAACTTTTCAATCACTTTAAAATGCTGTATAATGATAGAGCGGAGGTGAAAGACTTGTTTTTAACGGAATACGATGAGAAACGACACGAGCGAACCCTGCGGGAAGAGGGCAGAATGGAGGGAATTGAGCAGGGCGAGCTCAAAAAGGCCAAAGAAATGGCCGCTGACATGTTAAAAGACGGTATGCCGCCGGACAAGGTGAAAGGATACGCAAAGCTTCCCGATGAGCAGTGGGATGAGTTTCTCAAAAGCTTTGGGGTGGAGGATTAGCTTTACTTTTTCAGGCGATTTTTAATCAAAATCCCTTGACTATCCGCCATTTCTTCTATATAATTGAGAAGATGTTTTACTATGCCAGTCGAGATGTGCGAAAGACGCGCATTGTCAGATAAGTGATTGATAGGAGGTGCATGGGTCTATGAAGATGACATTTCAGCCTAAGAAGAGACAGAGAGCGAAAGTTCACGGCTTCAGAGCCAGAATGAGCAGCGCAGGCGGCAGAAAAGTTCTGGCTGCTAGAAGAGCTAAAGGCAGAGCAAGATTAAGCGCTTAAGTAGAAAAGCGAATGAATGAGGGCCACAGAATGATGTGGCCTTTTTTTCTCTTTCCATGTGGTGGAAGAGGTTGGATGCCTGCCGGTGATGAATGTGTAAGGAGTTTTTATGAAACGGTTCCCGTCAATTAAGAAAAACAGAGAGTTTCAGAGCATTTATAAAGGGGGAACCTCCCATGCAAACCGGCTTCTTGTGATGTATGTGACGGAGAATGGACAAGGGGTCAACCGGATCGGCATTTCGGTCAGCAAAAAGGTGGGAAACAGTGTGGTGCGCCACCATATTACCAGACTGATCAGGGAAATATTTCGTTTAAATAGTGATCAAATTGAGACTGGCTTTAACATCATCGTCGTGGCCCGTCCGGCCGCGAAAAATTCAGATTACAGACATTTGGAAAGTGCCTATCTGCACTTATGCGGACTGCATAACATTAAAAGAGAATCGAAGTGAATTATATGGCGGCTAAACTGATGATCGCCCTGGTAAGATTTTACCGGAAATATCTTTCGCCTTTAAAGGTGAAGACTCACTGTATTTACTATCCCACCTGCTCCCAGTACGCTATCGAGGCCATTGAGAAATACGGAGCCTTAAAGGGGGGATGGCTGACTTTGAAAAGGATTTTGCGCTGTCATCCTTTTGCAAAGGGAGGTTATGATCCAGTTCCGTAGAAAAAGGGACGCGAAAATCGGCGCGTCCGTAAGGAGGTAGCTCATTGAATACGTTAGTTGGCGCAGTTTTATTGACCAGGACAGGCGGTATTTTGGGGCCGATCGCATCCATTCTGGGATGGGTGATGGACCGTCTGTTCGCCATTACCGGAGTCTTCGGTATTGAAAATATCGGCCTTTGTATCATCCTGTTTACCATTGTGGTAAAGCTTCTTATGCTCCCACTGACCATCAAGCAGCAGAAAAGCTCCAAGCTGATGGCGGTGATGCAGCCTGAGATTCAGGCCATTCAGAAGAAGTATAAGGGAAAAGAAAATGACCAGAAGGCCATGATGATGATGCAGACGGAAACCAAGGCGGTCTACGAGAAGTACGGAACCTCCATGACCGGCGGATGTCTGCCGCTTTTAATCCAGCTCCCCATCATTTTGGCTTTGTACCGGGTAATTTACAATATTCCTGCCTATGTTAATACGGTTCGGGGATATTATGAGACGGTACTTGCAAATCTTGGAACCGGCTTTGCAGGAAACGCCACCTTCCAGGCGCTGGCGGAAGCCCAGAAGATGCCGGTGGCAAATTATGATTACGCGAATAACGCCAATGCGGTGATCGATCTGCTTTATAAATTCACCAGCCAGCAGTGGGATCAGCTGGTGGGCGCTTTCCCGGCAGTGGGAGAGGCTGTGACGGAGACGGGAGTTCATGTGGTGGACGCCATCGCCAACATGCAGAACTTTTTTGGCCTGAATCTGGCTTACACGCCTCTGGATATTATTTTGAATTTCTTTAATGGCACGGGTAATGTAGGATTCCTTACCATGATCGCCGCCCTGTGCATCCCGCTTCTTGCAGGCGGAAGCCAGTGGTATTCCACGAAGCTGATTACGGCCAACAGTCCCACGGCAAACCAGAAGAACGGGGATGATCCCAGCGCCAGCATGATGAAGTCCATGAATGTGATGATGCCGCTGATGTCCGTATTTTTCTGCTTTACCTTCGCATCCGGTATCGGAATCTACTGGGTGGCCCAGAGTGTGCTGACCATTATCCAGCAGGTATTTATCAACGCTCATTTAAAGAACGTTGATATTGACGATATGGTACAGAAGAATATTGAGAAGACCAATAAGAAGCGGGCCAAGAAGGGTCTTCCGCCCACCAGGGTTGGAAATGTGGACGAGATGATGAAGAAGCTTCAGGAGAAGGAAGAGCAGGAAGAGAGCAGGCGGATGGAAAAGATCGCCAAGTCAAAGGCTCAGGTGGAGGAGTCCAACCGCTATTACAACGAGAATGCCAAGCCCGGAAGTTTGGCGGCAAAGGCGAATATGGTGGCAAAGTATAATGCGAAGCACGAAAAAGGCGGGAAAAAGTAAAGGGGGATTCTGATTCATGGAAATGATGACATTTTCGGCCAAGACCGTGGAAGACGCGGTAACAAAAGCGCTGATTGAACTGGAAACCACCAGCGATAAACTGGAATACGAGGTAGTAGAGAAGGGGAGCACCGGATTTTTGGGAATCGGCGCAAAGCCGGCGGTGATCCGCGCCAGAAAGAAGGAATCCATCCAGGATAAGGCGGTAAACTTCCTGACCCAGGTTTTTGATACCATGGACATTGAAGTTCAGATTACAGCCGCCTATAATGAGGAAGAAAAGGAGATTTCCATTACCCTTGAGGGGGATGATATGGGAATCCTGATCGGCAAGAGAGGGCAGACCCTTGATTCTCTTCAATATTTGGTGAGCCTGATTGTCAATAAGGACAGCGAAGAGTATCTGCGCGTGAAGCTGGATACGGAAAACTACCGGGATAAGCGCAGGAAGACGCTGGAAACCCTGGCGAAGAATATTGCCTACAAGGTAAAAAGGGGAAAGAAGCCGGTTTCTTTGGAGCCGATGAATCCCTATGAGCGCCGGATCATTCACGCGGCCCTTCAGAATGACAAATATGTGACCACCAGAAGCGAAGGGGAGGAGCCTTTCCGCCATGTGGTAATTGCTCTGAAGAAGGAGGCTGCGGCGCCGGAGAAAAAGAGCCGCTATGACAGAGGCCGTGGCGGGCGCTATGGCCGTGGAGGATACCGGGGATCCTCTTCAAGAGGCGGTTACAGGGATAGGCGCGAAAGTCAGGAAGAGCGGGAGGCGGTGCAAGAGGTTCCGGTTCAGGAGACTGCCGCTTCTGTTGAGGAAAAATCGGAGTAATCCGAAGGATTTCGGGCGGCATGAGAAATCATGCCGCCTTTGTTACGAGCACTTAGCGCCTGTCTTTTAGGCGCTTACGTGCGATACATGCAGAGCACTTGGCGAGGTCTTGTCGAGCCTAGTGCGGAGCATTGTTACGAGCACTTAGCGAAGTGTATTGTTAGAAGAGGTAGAATATGAGAACAGATACGATTGCGGCCATCGCCACTGGAATGAGCAACTCCGGAATCGGCATTGTGCGCATCAGCGGAGACGAGGCGTTTGAAATCGCTGGCAGGGTGTTTCGGACAGCTTCTGGAAAAATGGTAAATATTTCCAATTTTTCTTCCCATACCATTCACTACGGGCAGATCTGCGATGGGGATGAAACCATTGACGAGGTTCTGTTAATGATTATGAAGGGACCGAAAAGCTATACGGCGGAGGATACGGTTGAGATCAACTGCCACGGAGGCATTCTGATGGTTCGCCGGGTGATGGAGACAGTTTTGAAATATGGAGCCAGGACGGCGCAGCCGGGGGAATTTACAAAGCGGGCTTTCTTAAATGGACGGATTGATTTATCCCAGGCGGAGGCTGTGGCAGATGTGATCAGCGCCCGGAATCAGTACGCCTTGAAAAACTCCATGGAGCAGCTGGAAGGGGAGGTTTCAAGGAGGGTGAAAGAGCTGCGCTCCCGGATTCTCTATGAGATTGCCCGGATCGAGTCCGCCTTAGACGACCCGGAACACATGTCGCTGGATGGATATTCGGAGGAGCTTTTGGCGAAGGTGGAGGACATGGGCGGCCAGGTGGAAAAGCTGATCCGTTCCGCTGACGACGGGCGGGTGATGTCCGAGGGAATTAAAACAGTAATCCTTGGAAAGCCAAATGCGGGCAAATCTTCATTGATGAATGTTCTCCTGGGACAGGAGAGGGCCATTGTAACAGACGTGGCCGGAACCACAAGGGACACCTTGGAAGAACATATTGACCTTCAGGGAATCAGCCTTAATGTAGTGGATACGGCGGGAATCCGGGATACGGAGGACGTTGTGGAGCGCATCGGGGTAGAGCGGGCTGTGAAGGCGGCCAGGGACGGGGATCTGATTATTTATGTGGTGGACGGTTCCAGGCCCCTGGATGAAAATGATGAAGAAATTATCCGGATGATTCATAAAAATGCCTCGGATGTGGATTGTTTTGTGGATCAAAAGGTGATTGTGTTATTAAATAAGACGGATTTGCAGATTTGTGTGGAAAAAGAGGAGCTGGAGCGGCGCACCGGCCGGCCCGTGATTCCTGTTTCCGCCAAGGAGCAGCAGGGAATTGAGGATTTGGAGGCTGAGATCCGCCGCATGTTCTTTGGCGGTGAGCTGAAGTTTAATGAAGAGGTTTATATTACCAATATCCGCCACAAGGAAGCCCTTCAGGCCGCCTTGGAAAGCCTGCGGATGGTGGAGAGCAGCATCAGGCAGGGGCTTCCGGAGGATTTTTATTCCATTGACCTGACGGATGCCTATGAATCCCTGGGTCTGATTGTCGGGGAGTCTGTGGGGGACGATGTGGTAAATGAAATTTTCTCCAGGTTTTGTATGGGAAAATAGGGACGGAACTGTTACAATTAGGTTTTGAGAGAGAGGATACATCGATGCCATATTTGGAAGAAACATACGAGGCTGTGGTGGTTGGAGCCGGGCACGCGGGATGCGAGGCGGCCCTTGCCTGCGCCAGGCTGGGACTTGAAACGATTTTGTTTACGGTCAGTGTGGACAGCATTGCCCTTATGCCCTGCAATCCTAATATCGGGGGAAGCTCAAAGGGCCACCTGGTACGGGAGCTGGACGCCCTGGGCGGCGAGATGGGAAAGGTGATCGACCAGACCTTTATCCAGTCGAAGATGCTCAATGAATCCAAGGGGCCCGCGGTTCATTCCCTGAGAGCTCAGGCGGATAAGCAGGCCTACAGCCGCCGGATGCGAAATGTACTTGAAAATACGGAGCATTTGACCATCCGTCAGGCGGAGGTTTCGGAACTGATGGTGGAAAATGGGCAGATTCAGGGGGTTAAGACGGTTTCAGGAGCGGTTTATCACGCAAAGGCTGTGATTCTCTGCACCGGCACTTACCTGAAGGCCCGGTGCATTTACGGGGAGGTCAGCAATCCCACCGGCCCCAATGGACTGCAGGCGGCCGACCATCTGACGGATTCCCTGAAGGCCAACGGAATCGAGATGTTCCGCTTTAAAACAGGAACTCCCGCCCGGGTAGACCGCAGGAGCATTGATTTTTCCAAGATGGAGGAACAGCGGGGAGATGAGCGGATCGTGCCATTTTCCTTTTCTACGGATCCGGAGAGCATCCAGAAGGAACAGGTATCCTGCTGGCTGACCTATACCAATGAGGATACTCATCGGATTATCCGGGAAAACCTGGACCGATCTCCCTTATTTTCCGGAGTGATCGAGGGAACCGGGCCGAGATACTGTCCGTCCATCGAGGATAAGGTGGTGAAATTTCCTGATAAGAGCCGTCATCAGATTTTTGTGGAGCCGGAGGGCCTTTATACCAATGAAATGTACCTTGCGGGCATGAGCAGTTCCCTTCCGGAGGATGTGCAGTACGCTATGTACCGCACGGTGCCTGGCCTGGAGCATGTGAAGATTGTGCGCAACGCTTACGCCATTGAGTACGACTGCATCAATTCCCTGCAGCTGAAATCGACCCTTGAATTTAAGAAGATCCGGGGGTTATTTGCCGGAGGCCAGTTTAACGGAAGCTCCGGCTATGAGGAAGCGGCGGTTCAGGGCTTTATGGCCGGCGTCAACGCGGCTATGGAAATTTTGGGAAGGGAGCCTGTGATTTTAGACCGTTCCCAGGCCTACATCGGAGTTTTGATCGACGATCTGGTGACCAAGGAGAACCACGAGCCTTACCGGATGATGACTTCAAGGGCTGAATACCGGCTGCTGCTGCGCCAGGATAACGCGGATCTCAGGCTGAGAAAGATCGGCCATGAGATCGGCCTGGTAAGCGATGAGGACTATGAGCGCCTTCTGGTTAAGATCAGACAGATTGAAGAAGAGATCGATCGTTTGAAGGGGACAACCATCGGAGCAACGGAGTCCGTCCAGAAATTCCTGGAGGCGGAAAACAGCACGCTGCTGAAATCCGGCACAACCCTGGCTGAGCTGGTCCGCAGGCCGGAATTAAGCTATGAGAAGCTGGCTCCTCTGGATGCCCAGCGCCCCTCTCTGCCAGCGGATGTGCGGGAACAGGTGAATATCGAGATTAAATATGAGGGCTACATCAAGCGGCAGATGCAGCAGGTGGCCCAGTTTAAAAAGCTGGAGGGACGCCGCCTGCCGGAGCACTTTGATTACTCTTCGGTGAAGAGCCTCAGGAGAGAAGCGGTGCAGAAGCTGAATCAGATTCAGCCAGAAACGGTGGGACAGGCTTCCAGGATTTCCGGCGTTTCCCCGGCGGATATTTCCGTTCTTCTGGTTCATCTGGAGCAGTTAAAGGCAGAAAGGAGAGGTTAGGAGATGACGGATTCTTTTGAAAAACAGCTGAAAGGCGAGGCGGCCCTCCTTGGCATTTCCCTGAGCCCGGAGCAGATGGAGCAGTTTTTCCTTTATGGCAGGCTGCTGGTGGAGTGGAACCAGAAGATGAATTTGACAGCCATTACCGAGGAAGGGGAGATCATCCGCAAGCATTTTGTGGACAGTATTTCCCTGGTAAAGGCTCTCCCCGGACAGCTGGGGGAAGGAGAGCTGCGCCTGATGGACGTGGGGACGGGGGCTGGTTTTCCCGGTATTCCTTTGAAAATCTTATTTCCCCATTGGAAGGTAGATCTGCTGGATTCGCTGAATAAGCGGATTCGTTTTCTGGAAGAGGTTTCCGGACAGCTGGGGTTAAAGGGGATTCGTGCTTTCCATGGACGGGCGGAGGATTATGGAAAAAATCCGCAGTTTCGCCAAGGTTATGATCTGTGCGTATCCAGGGCAGTGGCAAACCTTTCCTCTTTATCGGAATATTGCCTTCCCTTTGTGAAAACGGGGGGATTCTTTATCTCCTACAAATCAGGCGAGGTAGAAGAGGAGCTGAAGGCGGCAAAGCGGGCGGTGTCCATACTGGGGGGAGAGATTGAGCGGGTTGAGAAATTTTCCCTTCCGGGAGGAGACGATCTGCGCTCCCTTGTAGTGATCCGCAAGGTTAAGGCAACCCCTGGAAAATATCCAAGAAAAGCGGGACTCCCTTCAAAGGAGCCCCTGCGTTAGATCTCTTTATAGGCCCGGCGCATCAGGAGGATTTCTTCCTTGTAGCCGGGCAGTTCATTTGGCGTTTCCAGATAAAAGGGCAGATGGCGGAGAGCCGGATGGTTGACGATACGGACCAGGGCTTCCAGTGGGATTTTTCCCTCCACAAGCCTGGCGTGCCGGTCTTTGTGGGCGCCCAGGTCGTTCTGACTGTTGTTCAGATGGATCGCCTTTAAGCGGCCAAGGCCGATGACCCGGTCAAATTCCGTGAGAACCTCGTCCAGGTGATGGACGATATCGTAACCGCCGTCCCAGACATGGCAGGTGTCCAGACACACGCCCATCTGGTTTGACAGCTGAACCCGGTCTAAGATCTCTCTTAATTCTTCAAAATTTCTTCCGATTTCGCTTCCCTTTCCGGCCATTGTTTCCAGAAGAACGGTGGTATGGTATTCCTGCTTTAAAATTTCATTGAGCATCTGGGAAATATAGGCGATGCCTGTTTCAACTCCCTGCTTTACATGACTCCCGGGATGAAAATTGTAGAGATTGCCAGGTGTGTATTCCATACGCTGCAAGTCATCTTCCATGGTTCTTTTGGCAAAATCCCTCAGCTTCGGGTCAGCGGAGCAGGCATTTAAGGTGTAGGGTGCGTGGGCGAGAATCGGTGCGATGGAGTGCTTTTTGGTTAGGGAGAGAAAACGCGCAACATCCGACAGGTCAATGGCTTTGGCATTGCCGCCCCTGGGGTTTCTGGTAAAAAATTGAAATGTATTGGCATCGATTTCGATGGCCATTTTCGCCATTTCTTCATAACCTTTGGAGGATGAAAGATGGCAGCCGATCTTTAACATATCTCTTGTACTTCCTTTCCAAATGTTTCACGTGAAACATTTCATGAAAAATATGTCTGTATGGATTTCAGCAGTTCTGCGGGCTTTTCCAGCTGCGGAAGCTGCTTGGTATTGGGAATCAAGCTGTATTCAATGGCAGAGTTATAATCCTGGTATTCGGATAAACGCTCGTCCATAAATTCGATGGCCCCGCCTCCAATCATGGAGATACTGTTGTCGATCTTTTTCAAGGCGTTTGTAATATTGCATTTGGTATAGCAGCATTGGACGCTTGAGTAAACGGACTTTGGAGACTCGCCCAAGTGAGCGGCCTCCAAATAGGCGTCGATGGTACTGCCGGATACTAGATAAGGATTGTAAAAATACTCGGTGCGAAGCTTCTCAGACAGGGATTTACGGCTGACCGCAATGTGATAGAGAAGAGTTCCGAGAATTGGAAGATCCAATATAATTTTGTAAAGCTTCGCGTTCCGGCCCGGAACCTGGCTGTTGGATAAGATACTGTCCGGATTGATAAACATTAAGCGATCGAAAAGCTCCGACCGGTTGGAACAGGCCATAATGACCAGGGATGCGGAAGCACCGGTAGCGATCACGTCCGTGCGGTGGCCGATCTCCGACTGAATGAAATCGGAAATCAATTGTACATAAAGGTAATTGGTGTAAGTCAGGTTCGGCTTTTCCGACTGCCCGCAGCCTAAAAGGTCAATGGTATAGACCGTATAATTTTCCGACAGCTTCTCCTGTATGTGGGACCATTCGTAGCTGCTGGAAGCGGGGGTCAGGTCATGGATCAGCAGGAGAGGGCGGCCATTGCCGGATTTCGTATAGTGAATGGTGCCAAGCCTCCATTTAAAACATAGGGATTCTGCTTGGTTGAGAAGATTTTTCGAGGTTGCCGCGATTTTTATACATTGATTCACCAAAGCGGTTGCCGCCGCAGTTCCGGCGGAAAGAACCAGCAAGGTGAGCAATTTGTTTCTTGTCTTCATAGTTTGCTCCTTTTTGAAATGAGATTTACATCTACTCTTATAATACTACAGCCGGCGGGATTATACAATGAAAGGGGATCTTAATTTATTATTAATAGTTCCGGACATTCCAGGTACTTTATGTTTCACGTGAAACATTTTTTGAAAAAATACATAAGTTTCGGCGTTTTTATAATAGGAAAAAAGAAAACTCTATGCTATAATAGGAACATTGTAAAAGGAGCAGCAATTTCAGGGGTAAGTCCTTGCGGAAAGGAATTGTTTATGGCAAGAATTATTGCGGTTACGAATCAAAAGGGCGGGGTGGGAAAAACAACCACGGCGATCAATCTGTCCGCCTGCCTTGCGGAGGTGGGGCAGCATGTACTTTTGGTGGATTTTGATCCTCAGGGAAATGCTACCAGCGGTCTGGGACTGGAAAAGGAGGACGTGGATCATACGGTCTATGATCTGCTGACAGAAGAGTGTGCTTTCGAGGACTGCTGTATTTCAGATCTTCAGAAGAATTTGGATATTCTTCCTTCTGATATGAACCTGGCGGGCGCGGAAATCGAGTTTCAGGAGGTGGAGGATAAGGAGAAGCTGCTTCACAGCTATCTGGAACCGGTAAGGGATCAGTATGATTTCATTATTATTGATTGTCCTCCTTCCCTGAATATTTTGACGATCAACGCGCTGACAGCGGCGGATACGGTGATTGTACCCATACAATGCGAGTATTATGCCTTGGAAGGCTTGGGACAGGTGCTGAGAACCATTGACCTGGTAAAGCGCAAGCTGAATCCGGATCTGGAGTTGGAGGGCGTTGTCTTCACCATGTATGACGCCAGAACCAATTTGTCCTTGGAAGTAGTGGAAAATGTAAAGAGCAATTTAAACCGCACGATCTATAAGACGATTATTCCCAGAAATGTGCGGCTGGCGGAGGCTCCCAGCCATGGGATGTCGATTAATCAGTATGATACCCGTTCAACGGGGGCCGAGAGTTACCGTATGCTGGCGGCGGAAGTGATGAGCAGAGGAGAAGATTTGTAATGGTGAAAAAGGGATTAGGCAAGGGCCTGGGGGCAATTTTTGGGGAGGACGTTGTGGCGAGGGAAGAGGTAAGCCATAAATCAAAAGAATCCGTAAGAAATAAAGGCGCCGGGAATGAAAAGGAGGAGACAAATCAGGGGGAAATGATGGTGAAGGTCGCTCTGGTAGAGCCGAATAAGTCTCAGCCCCGGAAAAAATTCAATGAGGAGCAGCTGACAGAGCTGGCGGAATCCATCAAGCAGCACGGAGTGATTCAGCCTCTTTTAGTGCAGAAAAGGGATGGATTTTATGAAATTATCGCCGGCGAAAGGCGCTGGAGAGCGGCGAAAATGGCTGGATTGAAAGAAATTCCGGTGCTAATTCGGGAATACAATCCTCAGGAATCCATGGAAATCGCCCTGATCGAGAATGTCCAGAGAGAGGACTTAAACCCCATCGAGGAGGCAAAGGCTTACCAGCGTCTGATTCAGGAATTTGGACTCAAGCAGGAGGAAATCGCAAATCGGGTTTCTAAAAGCAGGACTGCCATCACCAATACCATGCGCCTGCTGAAGCTGGACGAGGCTATACAGGAGATGGTTATCGGCGATGTGATTTCCAGCGGTCACGCAAGGGCTCTTTTGAGTTTGGAGAAGAAGGAGCTGCAGCTTAAGGCCGCTAAAATGGTGGTGGATGGGAAGTTAAGCGTCCGCGAAACGGAGCGGCTAGCAAAGCGGCTTTTGAGGGAAGAGCAGGAGAAGGAGCAGCCCAAAAAACAGGAACGCAATATTAATTTCATCTATCAGAATTTGGAAGAGCGCATGAAAACGGTTATGGGGACCAAGGTGACGATTCACAATAAAGATAAGAATAAAGGCAGAATCGAAATCGAATACTATTCAGAGGCGGAGCTGGAGCGGATTGTGGAAATGATTGAGTCCATCCGCTAGGTCCGGGTTTTACTATGACAGCCAAAGGAGAAATGCCAGTGATGGAAAACAGTATGCTAAATCAGCTTCCATTTGACCCAATGTATCTTATGATCGGTTGTTTGGTCCTGATCGCGGTGCTTTTGATTTTGAATGTGTTGGCAATGAGCAAAATCAGGAGGCTGGACCGCAAATTTGATTATTTTATGAGAGGAAAAGACGCGGAAACCCTCGAGGATGTGATTTTGGATCAGATCGACGAGATTAAGAATCTGAAAGCTGAGGATCGGGCGACAAAAGACGCCATGAGAACCTTAAACCGCAATTCCAGGGCTTCTTTTCAGAAGCTTGGAATCGTGAAGTACAATGCCTTTAAGGGAATGGGAGGAAATTTAAGTACGGCCATTGCTCTTTTGGATTACACTAACAGCGGATTTATTTTGAACTGTGTCCACAGCCGTGAGGGCTGCTACATCTATGTAAAGGAAGTGGATATGGGCCAGACGGAGATTGTCCTGGGAAATGAAGAGCAGGAGGCTTTAGAGCAGGCCATGGGATATGTGAAAAGAGGAAATTAAATGGAATAATGGACGGGCTCTTCGGAGTCCGTTTTCTGTTTTGTGGCAGCGCTGTTTTATAAAGAAATAAAACTCCTTTTCAGAGCATATGATAGAGGAAAAGAGGAAAAGGAGAAACCGATGGCCAGACTGGATGACAGGATCAGCATGTATCCCATTGGGGTCAGAAAAATCCAGAGATATGTTTCGGAAGCCTGCGATCGGATGGAATATAAAAATAGTCCGATTTTTGACGAATATCCGGAAAAAACGGTAATTGACCGCATGAGCTGTTCCATCTGCGAAACAATTTTATCAGAGGAAGGGCCTGGAATACTGGAATTTTGGAAGGAAGAGGAGAAAAATCCGGGGAGAATGGAGGCAGAGCGGCTGAGGAAGGAGGGAAAGAGGCTGGGAATTTTAGAGGCGGCTTCGCCCCAGGGCCCACCGCCGCCTCCGCCGGGCCGCCCGCCCCAGGGTCCACCGCCGCCTCCGCCGGGCCGCCCGCCCCAGGGCCCACCGCCGCCTCCGCCGGGCCGCCCGCCCCAGGGCCCACCGCCGCCTCCGCCAGGCCGCCCGCCCCAGGGCCCACCGCTGCCTCCGCCAGGCCGCCCGCCCCAGGGCCCACCGCCGCCTCCGCCGGGCCGCCCGCCCCCGGGCCCACCGCCGCCTCCGCCCGGCCCCCCGCCCCAGGGCCCACCGCCGCCTCCGCCAGGCCGCCC
>CALWQV010000054.1 GCA_944383785.1 uncultured Enterocloster sp.
ATCAAGTCTTCATCCATTGAATCCTCATCCATCGAGTCCTCGTCTATGTCTGTCCTGTCTGATACAGGATCTTCAAGAAACTTTTTTGCCTCGTTCCAGTACTCTGCGCATTCTCCGTCCAATTCGGACCTTATGATATCCATCAGAGCTCTTCCCTGGGCCATCTGATGCAGTCTCACGTAGTCTGCAAAAGAGCGTCTTTCGTGCGGCATGCTGAGATATTCAACCTCATCCATTATTGCCTTAAAATATGCGTCGTCATAACGGTCAAAGTAGCTGTAGCCATTGAGCCGTTCACTTAACCCCACATCTCTCCCCTTATCGTTTGGTTCTGGCACAGTATTCCCCTCCTTCTGTAGTTTGCTGCGTCCACCCTTTCTTTGGCGTGGAATAGAGTTTTTCGCTCTTTCCACAGGTTTCGGCTGCAGTAGTTGCTGCCACTGTTCTCTCATGAATTGCTCTGCGGCGTTCCTTCGGATCCTATTTTAATTATATAATAAAAACTTGTGCTGGTCTAGATAAATGGAAGTCGCGCGGGACTGTTTTTATGCAGCGGAAACATACGAGGACGGTCTGGTGATTTTGCCTGAAACGAGAGGAAGCTCTTTTCTTAAAAAAAGCAGCGGTATTCTTCGCAAAGGAGATCTTCCATCAGATCAAGAGTATTTATTATAACAACAACCGGATTCTCGGACACAGACCTATGTCATATGGGAATGTAATCTCGAATTTCATAGAGACGCAAAAAACGCTGGAAACCGTATGGTGTCAGCGTTTTTGCGTCTTTGAGGCATTAAAGCGGGAGGAAAGAAAATTTGCTTTAATATGGGGGATAAAGGTAGCTTTTTCAAATTGAGACGCTGCGCCTTTCGGAATCGTTGAATTAGCTGGCGGCTTTTTCAGTGCCGGCGTTTGCCATCTCCATCAGACGCTCCACCGTCTCACGAATATCTCTTTCGGTGGTTTCGGGATTGATGGTACACATCCGAAGGACGGTTTTGCCTTTCAGTTGAGTGGTGTAAATCTGGGCAAAACCGCTTTCTGTGATTTCCTTGGCAATCCGGTGGTTGATTTCGTCCAGCTCTCGTTCCCTCAGGCGTCCGTCTGAGCGGTAGCGGAAATTGACTACTCCGTGCTGAGCGGGGCAGATGATCTCCCAGCGGGGATTTCTGCCTATGATTTTTTCGGCCAGCTGGGCCATGGCGCAGCCACGGTCGATGATGCCGCCGATCTGCTCGGTTCCCGTGGCCTGCAGGGTAAGCCACAGCTTAAGGCTCCTTGCAGGCCTTGTCAGTTCCGGCCCCAGATCCCAGAATTCGATGCTGTCCTCAGAAGCCTGGGAGTCCTTTAAATATTCCGGGTGGGCGGCAAAGCTTTTTACCAGGTTAGAGCGCTCCCGAACCAGGACAACGCTGCAGCCGTAGGTCTGCAGAAGCCACTTATGGGCGTCCCAGCTTAAGCTGTCCGCCAGATGGATTCCCGCCAGATCCTGGCGGTATTTTTGTGAAAGCAGCAGGGAGGCCCCGAAGGCTCCATCTACATGCATCCACATATCATACTTGCGGCAGAGGGCGGAGATCTCCGTCATAGGATCAACGCTTCCGGTGTTGGTGGTTCCGGCGGAGGCTACTACGGCGAAGGGTCTTCTTCCCTCAGAGACGTCTTTTCTGAGGGCTGCTTTGAGTGCGTCCATATCCATGCGAAACAGGAAATCGCTGGGAACGATGCGAATCTGCTCCGGCTCAAAGCCAATGATGTGCAGTCCCTTTGCCACGGAGGAATGGGTCTGGTCGGAGACATAAACCACAGCATTTTCCCGCTGTCTTCCTGCAAGCTTTGCGTCCCTTGCGGCGGTGAGGGCAGTCAGGTTGGCGATGGAGCCGCCGGAGACGAAGAGGCCGCCGCTCTTTTCCGGAAAACCAGCCAGAGAGCACATCCAGTGGATCAGTTTTTCCTCCACAAGGGCAGCTGAGGGGCCGTTGATCTGGCAGCTGGCGTGTGGGTTATAGGCGTTTGTCATCACGTCCCCCATCCAGGAGAGCAGGGAAGCGGTGGAGGGGATGCAGGAGAAAAATCGAGGATGCTGGCATAAAAGGGCGTCGGAGTAAACATCCTGAAGCATTTCCCTGTAAACCTCCCTCAGAGGCCGGGCCTGGGCGGGAATGGGATGCTTGGCCAGATTTTTCAAAGTTTTCTGGTCTGCCGGGCGGGAGAGGGGCTCCTGGTCTATATGGTTGTAAAACGCCACGGTCTGGGAGATAAACTCCTTCATCAGCTCTTCAATTTGTCTGTTCTGTTCTTTGGTCTGTGTATTCATGTCTCTCATCTCCTTGACTTCTTTTCATCCAGATGCTAACATAAAAACAAGTAGTTGTAAAATTCATGGATTTTATAAAATCATTCAAAAATTTTGAAGGATAAACGTGATGGAGATACGAAATCTTATTACCTTCTTGCGGATCGCGGAGGGAAAAAGCTTTTCAAAGGCCGCCGGCCAGCTGGGATACTCCCAGTCTGCTGTGACCATGCAGATCAAGCAGCTGGAGGAGGAGCTGGGAGCGCGGCTGTTTGAGCGCATCGGAAAACAGGTGAAATTGACCCAGGCGGGAGAACGGCTGCTGCCCTATGCCCTGGAAATACTGGAATCCGTGGGAAATGCCAGGAGCATTGCCAGGGAGCCGGAAGAAATTTCGGGCAGGCTGCGGATCGGAACATGCGAATCCTACCTGACCAGCGTACTGCCGCCCGTAGTGATGGAATTTGCTAAAATCTGCCCCCATGTGGAGATCAGCACCTACACGCCGAATCTTGCGGCGGGGCTGTATGATATGCTGCGGCAGAATGAGATCGACCTTCTGTATTTTCTGGACCAGAAGGTCTATTTCCCGGAGTGGATTAAGGTGCTGGAGCAGCCGGAGAAGATCTATTTCGTAGCCAGCGCGGATTCGCCTCTTGCTGGCATGAAAGGTATTCCCGTGGAGCGTCTCTTGGAAGAGCCGATGTATTTAACAGAAAGAGGGGTCAGCTACCGCTATGCCATGGAGCAGTCGCTGGCGGCGAAGGGATATGAGCTTCATCCGGTCTGGGAGGTGGGCAATACGGAGGTGATTACCCGCTTCCTTTTGGCAAATCAGGGAATTTCCTTTCTGCCGGAATACGTGGTGAGAGAGCATGTAAAGGCGGGCCGCCTGGCGGTTTTGGATACGGAATGCGGGGAAATTCGGATGTGGAGCCAGCTGGTCTATCATCGGAATAAAAGCGTGACGCCTCAGATGAAGTTGTTTGTGGAGATGCTGGTGAGGTATATGAGAAAGGCTGGATGATCGTAAAACCATCCCCAGGATTAAAACTGCGGGTGATCCAGAAAACGGATGTCAAATACTTTTTACATTTTATGAGAGCCCGAACTAAGAAATGTAAGGAAAACTTATGTTGAAGCAGCTGCGGAGCCGATGATATAATGATTATAGCAAAAGCCATAATCGGTGAAGAAAAGAGGAATGCCGGATGATAAAAAAGAAAAGGTCAAACGTTCTTGAGATATTCATCTATTCGCTCAACTATATTCTCATAAGCTACGCTCTTTCCAATATTTCGATGGTACTGAGGGCGAACCCTGCGTTTATCCTGTTTTTCGCTTCGGAGATATGGATTATGGGGCTCTATGTGAGCAAGGTGCGGGAGATCAGCGGCAATCAGATATTATCTTGGATCATGCTTGTGGTCTGCTTTGCGCTCCATATTTGTATGGTATATTTTATAGGACTGGTCGAGGGAGATATAATCCCCTTTAAGAGATAGGAAAGAATAATCAAATCACAACGAGGAGGTGTATTATGTCAAAAAAAGTCAGGATAAAGCCAGGAAAGACCCAGTCAATGATGGGGGTTATAGCGGGAATATTATTTTGCCTGATCGGCGTATTTGCGGTTATACCATCAGCCGGGCTCTTTGGGGTATTTTGGACTCTGATGGCACTTGTCATTACGGTTACCAATGGAATCAATGCATTTACAGACAAAGGCGTCGCCTCCCATGAGATCGTGATTGATGATGATAAGCATGATGTGAATAAGGAGGGCAGCGCCGGGACAGATATTGCTTCAAATACGGATGCCGCAGGAATGGAGGAGCTTAAGGAAAATATGGAGCTAAGGTTTCAGGCGGCCGAGGATCTTTATAAAAAAGGCGTCATTACAAGGGAAGAATACGAGGCAAAACGCAGGGAGATCCTGAAAGACCTGTGACCGATGAAAGGATGTGATCCCATGGAACTGCTCCGATGTGAGGGCATAAAGAAAATATATGGGAGAAACGAAAGCAGGATAGAGGTGCTGCGCGGTATTAGCTTTTCTGTGGAAAAAGGAGAGCTTACGGCTGTGGTCGGAGCATCAGGCTCAGGCAAGTCCACGCTCTTAAATATTCTTGGAACGATTGACCGGCCTTCAGAGGGGGAGGTCTATTTGAATGACAGTCCGATTTCTAATCTGGGCAGGACAGAGTCCGCCATTCTCCGCCGGAGGGAGATCGGCATTGTGTATCAGTTTTTTAATCTGATTCCGGACCTGAGCATAAAGGAGAATATTCTGCTGCCCTTAAGGCTCGATCACAAGAAACCGGATCAGCCCCTTTTTGACATGCTGATTGAGAAGCTTGGCCTCAAAGAAAAGTTAAAGAGATTCCCATGGGAGCTGTCCGGAGGCCAGCAGCAGAGGGCTTCCATGGCACGGGCGCTGCTCTATAAGCCTTCTTTGCTCCTGGCAGATGAACCCACCGGGAATCTTGACAGCCAAAATTCAGAAGAGATTATGGAGCTTATGGAATCATTTAACCGGGAGCTTTCCCAGACGATCTTGTTTGTAACCCACAGCCATGCGCTTTTGGAGCGGGCAAACCGGGTGATCGGGCTTTCGGACGGAAGAATTGTTTCAGATCAAAGAAAGGGCCGGGGACTATGAAGTGTCGATATTTAAAAAGCGGCTGCGCGTTTAAAGGGGCGCTGATGGTGGCGTCCCTTTTTTCGTCACTGATGCTGTCCATGATTCTGGCCCTTGTATATAATGTGGTCAGCTATGAGATCCGGCGCATATCCATAGAAGAGGGGATCATTTTAAGCCTTGGTTCCTGGCTAAGCTTGGACCCGGATAACCGGCTGGCCCTTGTGATTGCGGCGATTGCTATTTGCTTATGTTCTATCTCCCTGGTTCTTCTGATACATGGGGTTTTTGCTATATTTATGAAGGATAAAGTCAGGCTTGTCGGTATGCTTTCCAGTGTGGGCGCTGCCCCGAGACAGATTTTTTTTGCGCTTATCGCGGATGGCCTTTTGATCTGCGCCGCACCTGTTTTGGCGGGAAATATAATCGGAGCGGGAGCGGCAGCCCTGATGCTGCATGTATTTGACCAGGTAGGGAAAAGAGCTCTTCCGAACCGGCTGATTCTTCCCTTTGCTTACCATCCGGTTTTGTTTTTGCTGTCCCTTGGGCTTGCCTTTTTGACAGTGGCCATATCAGCTGCCCTGCCGGCTCTGAAAGCTTCGAGGCTTACGGCTGCGGAGGTGATGGGAGGCATGCAAAAGACAGGACGGAAGAAAAAGGGGGCGCGGCTTAGGAGCGCACGGCTTGCCATGGCATGTTCTTTTATTTCTTTTGGGATCGTGTATAGCTTTTTTAATCTCAGCGCCTTGAACAGCAGAATTACCTACTATGACAGATATGAAAACAGCTGGGATGTGATGGCTGAGATAGAGGCTGGGGAGATTGGCAGTATTTCCGAGATTGGTCAGATCAGAGAGATCAGCCATGTCTCAGACGCCGTCCTTTACCAGGAGTATGAGGCGAGACGGGAAGACCTCGGAATCAGAGCCCCGATTTTGGTGATGGATGATGAAAGTTTCCTGTCCTATGCAGGATCAGCTGGCGCAGAGGCGAGCCTTGAGGGAATCTTGATTGTAAATCAGGTGAGGGATGCTACGGAGAATTTCAGGGAGCGGCGTTTTCTGCCCTATTTTCAGGAAGAAAGGGCTGGGGAAGAAGTGGCTCTTTGCCTGGAAAATGGAGAAAAGAGCCTATATTTTCCGGTGCAGTCCTTTGTTTATGAACTGCCGGAGCTTAGGATCGATTATTGGAGCGAAGAGTATTTGGAGCTTGTGCATATTGTTCCGGCATCCCTCTGGGAAAGCGGGGCGGCGGCTGCGCCTAAGACAGGCAAAACGATGCTCAGAGTCCTTTCCAACGATTCTCATATAAGAGCGGAGGAACTTTCGGATGAGGAAAAACTTCCCTATGCTGAGGCGATTGAAGCGCAGGTGGGAAAGATTCTCTCAGAAGGCGGTTACGAGTTTGAATCAGAAAATCGGATCCAGGATCAGATTTCAAGCGATGCCGCCCTGGAGCTTTTGAGAGGCGGCGCTTCTGCGCTATGCATTCTACTGGCCCTGATGGGAATTGGAAATGTTTTCACCGTGACCCTTGGCTTTACCAGCCAGCGAAGAAATCTGTGTGCAAGGCTTCTTTCCATTGGTATGACCCCTGGACAGCTGAAAAAGATGTTTTATATGGAAGCGCTGAAGCTTTTAAGCCTGCCGGTGCTTTCCGCCGCAGTGATTGTGCCGGCTTTTGCTTATATCATGATGAAGGCCGCCTATCTTGATATGGGGATGGGGCTTAGGGTGATTCCCATTGCTCCGCTGATGGTATTTGCCGCGTTTACGGCGTCGGCGGTATTTCTCGCCTACGGATTCAGCGCGGCGCGTATACTGAAATATGATTTGTCAGAGGAATTGAGGATGCTGTAGTCTGGCAGCAGGAGGATAAACTTATGAAGAAATATAATCAGATTCAGGTAGGAATCGCAGGCTTTGGAATGTCCGGACAGATATTCCACGGGCCATTTCTGGATGCGGATCAGCGGTTTCGGATTAAAAAGGTTTATGAGCGGACAACGGAACGCGCCAAAGAGCGCTACCCATATGTCGAGACGGTGAGAAGCTATAAGGAGCTTCTGGGGGACGACATTGACCTAGTGGTGATTGCCGCGCCAAATCCGCTCCATGTTCCTATGGCCAGGGAGGCCATAGAAGCGGGAAAGTATGTAATCGTTGAAAAACCGGCTGCGGCGTCTTCAGAAGAGGTCCGCAGGCTTTGCCGTCTGGCAAGGGAGCGTAAGGTATTGTTCTCCGTGTATCAAAATCGCAGGCTGGACGGAGACTTCAGGACCATTCGGAAACTGATTGAGGACGGAACGCTGGGAGAAATTGTAGATTACGAGGCTCATTACGACCGCTTTGTTACAGGGGCCAGCAGCAAGAAATGGAAGGCAGAGGGCGGAAGGGGGATCGGAATCCTTTATGACCTGGGCGTTCATATCATCGATCAGGCTTATGTGCTGTTTGGCATGCCATGTGAAGTGTATGCTGATTTTTGCAAGCAGCGGGAAGAGTCGGCGGATTACGACCGCTTTAATGTGATTCTGTATTATAAAGGCTTGCGGGCCCTTTTGTCGGCCGGAGAGGTGGTTGCCATGCCAGGGCCCCATTTTATGGTGCATGGACGAAAGGGTAGCTACATCAAGTACGGAATGGATGTGCAGGAAGAGGCCCTTGGGGCAGGAGCAGCTCCTGGCTGCGAGGGATGGGGATTGGAAGATCCGGCAGCTTATGGCATCCTTGGCACGGTGGGGGAGAATGGAATCCAAAAGCGGCCGGTCCCGACAATCGCCGGAGATTACGGCCTGTATTACGATAATTTTTATCACGCCATGAACGGCGAGGCGGAACTGTTGGTAAACCCTGAGGACTCCATCGCTGTGCTTCAGATTATGGAAGCGGCCATAAGGAGCGCCGCTTCCCATAAGCGGGAGAAGATTTGATTAGATGCGTGCCTGCCCGCATGTTTTCAGAGTCTCCGGCGCAAGATTGCAGACTGTGATTCGAAAGCCATTCTGGGCGTCACCCTCTATGATGCTGATGCCGCCGTTTAAAAGGCGGGTTTTCCCTGTGCCCACGGCGTGATCGGAAAGACCGGCTAAAAGCACGTTGATGGCTGCTCCGTGGGAGACGGCGGCCAGGACAGGGAGCTCTGTTTCCGAAAGCTTTTTAAGGGCCAGCTCCATGCGGGCAAGAACATTGTCAAAGGGTTCCATCCCCCCTGCGTCTGTGCCAGCGGACAGGGCGAAGTAGTCGGAGCGATCCTTGATATACTTGCCGGAGTATTCTCCAAGGTCGCGCTCGATCAGCTCCGGAAGGTCGAAAACTTTTTCACAGCCAAGGCCGGAAGCGGCGGCGACGATCTCGCCGGTGCGGCGGGCACGTTTTAAAGGGCTGGTAAAGACAGCCTGGATTCCGGAGTCTGACAGGGCCTTTCCGCAAGCCTCTGCCTGGCGGATGCCGGTTTCATTTAAGGGGACGTCTTCACGGCCCTGGAAGCGCAGCAGCCGGTTCCAGTCCGTCTCCCCGTGGCGGATTAAATATAATTTCATGGGTATGCTCCATTCTGCTTAGCCGCAAAGGCGGCGGGATTTATGGTTGGGTTGTTCAGGTTCATTATAATACTTTCGGAGAAAAAAGGGTACTGGAATTTTTGTTGACAATTCTGTAAATTTTCATTATGATAGTAGAGTAAACAGCTGCAGGAAGCAGCTCCAGGAGGCTATAGCCTCCGAAACCTGATCCAAAACGGATTCTATGTTACCCGAAGATGATTTTTAATGTATGCCACCAGGCATACGGCTTTTCTGAAGAAGAGCCGTATGCCTGTTTTTTTGACGAGATGAAACAAAGACATTTGATTGACACAAAGATGCCCCTGTTAATTGGCCTGCTCTTTGGGGCGGCCCTGTTTACCATCATTCTGGCGGCGGGAATCGGACCCGTAAGCGTTGGGCCGGAAACTACCGCCCGGATCCTTTTAAGCAGGCTTCCGGGGGTCGGCTCCCTCATCACGCCGGACTGGCAGGAGCTGGAGACGAATATTATCCTGGGCCTGCGGCTCCCCAGAGTCTGTCTGGGTATGGTAGTGGGCGCTTCCCTGGCGGTCTGCGGTGTTGCCATGCAGGCTTTGGTGCGCAATAACCTGGCAGACCCTTTTATTCTGGGAGTATCCAATGGAGCGGCAGCTTTCGCCACCCTGGGGATGCTTTTTGGGGCGTTTTCCTTTCTGGGAACCTTTTCACTTTCCATCAGCGCCTTCCTGGGATCAGCGGTGACGATTTTATTTGTATATACCATTTCACGCGTCCGGGGGCGCGTCAACATTACCCAGCTGCTGCTCTCAGGCGTGGCGGTTTCCATGATGATGGAGGGCCTTACAAACATCATCAAACTCAGCGCCCCAAACGCCCTGGGACTGCACAACGCCGAGTTCTGGATGTCCGGAAGCCTGGCAGGGGCCAGATGGGAGTACCTTACCCTGCCTTTGGCGGTGCTGGCGGCCTGCATGGCCTTTTTGATGATCCATTACAGGGGACTAAACCTGCTGCTTTTGGGGGATGAGAGCGCCGCCGCCCTGGGGATCAATGTGGGGCGGCTTCAGAAGCTTTTGATTCTGGCCTCCTCCCTGATGGCGGGAACCACCATCGCCGTCAGTGGTTCCATCGGCTTTGTGGGACTGATGGTCCCCCATTTTACAAGGCTTTTGGTGGGGGGAGATCACCGAAGGGTTCTTCCGGTCTGCGCCCTTTTGGGAGGAATCCTGGTGGTGTGGGTGGACGTGGCGGCCCGGATGCTGATCGCGCCGGAGGAACTGCCGGTGGGAGTGCTGACAGCAGTGATCGGAGGCCCTATTTTTATCTGGATGTTAAAGAAGAGCAATCAGGAAAAGGCATAAGGAGGAGAAGCAATGCGTTTACAGGTGGAAAATTTAAGTTACAATTATGGAACGAAGGAAGCGGTAAAGCAGGCGTCCCTCCATGTGGACGCGGGGGAATTTGTGGGTATCATCGGCCCCAACGGCAGCGGGAAATCTACGGTTCTGAAGAACATTTACCGGGGACTTGCGCCGGATCAGGGGAAAATTTTACTGGACGGGGAGGATCTGCTTTCCATGCCTTACCGCAGGTCTGCCTTAAAGCTGGCGGTGGTGGGCCAGGAAAATGAGGTGCCCTTTGATTTTACCGTGGAGGAAATGGTGGCCATGGGCCGTTCCCCCCATAAAAAGCTGTTTGAGATCGACACCCCAAAGGATAAGAAAATCGTGCGTCACGCCCTGGAGCACATGGGCATGGAGCAGATGGCAAAGCGCAGCTACCGCTTTTTGTCCGGCGGAGAGAAGCAGCGGGTTCTGATTGCTAGGGCCATTGCCCAGGAAAGCGATTTTCTGATTCTGGATGAGCCTACAAACCATCTGGATATCAGCTATCAGATCCAGATTTTTGATTTTATTAAGCGCCTAAGGGTGACGGTGCTCTCCGCCATCCATGACCTGAACATGGCGGCTCTCTACTGCGACCGGCTCTATGTGATGAAGCAGGGAAGAATCTTGATGGAGGGGACGCCGGAGCAGGTGCTGACGCCGGAGAAGATCTATGAGGTTTACGGCGTCCGCAGCACTGTGCTGAAAAATCCCCTTACAGGCAAATTGAGCATTACCTTTTTGCCGGAGGCCATCAGCGCGTAAAAACGAAAAGGAGCATGACATCATGAGAAAAGGAAAGAAGATCATTTGCAGAATATTGGCCTCTGCCCTTTTGACGGCGGTTTTAGGAGGCTGCGCAGGGCCTGCCGGGGCAGGAAATGCGGGAGAAGAAGGGGTGGCAGAAGGCGGTGTGGAAAGCGCGGGGGGACAGGAAAGCACCGGCGGGCAGGATATTGCCCCAGGCGGGGAGTCCCAGGGCGACGGACAGGACGAAGATGGCTACCCGATTACCCTAGAGAATTTTGGAAGGGAAATCACAATCTCCAAGCGCCCGGAGAAGGTTTTGACTTTAGGGCCCAACTGCACGGAGCTGTTTGCCGCCCTGGGGCTTGAGGATCTGGTTATCGGCCGCTCCCTGGTGAATCACAGCCGGGGCCCCCTGGAGGAATACGCCCAGGCGGTGGAGTCCATCCCTCAGCTGAATTACGGCTCCGCCACCCGTGAGGCCATTTTAACCAGCGGGGCGGATTTTATCTACGCCCTGGACTGGGAGATCAGCGACCAGGGCTGCAACCTGGAGGAAGCGGCCCAGTATGGGATGACGGTCTACGTCAACATGGCCGCCACCTTGGAGGAGCAGTATCAGGAAATACTGGATATGGGAAAGATTTTTGGAGTGGAAGAGAAGGCCCAGGAGTTTGTGGAAGACCAGAAATCCCGCATCCAGGCGGTTCAGGATTCACTGGAAGGGAGGGAACCGGTGGAGGTGCTGGTGTACGACAGCGGCAAGGACGGAGTGTTCACCTGCTCCGGGAGCAATTTCGAATCCCTTTTGATCGGTCTTGCGGGCGGGCACAATATCTTTGACAATTTGTCGGATCAGCAGTGGGTTACCGTCAGCTTTGAAGAGGTCTTGGCCCGGAATCCGGATGTGATCCTGATTCACGACTATGATTCTCCTTCTGTGGAGGAAAAGATCGCGGAGATCAAAAGCAACCCCACCCTGGCACAGCTGGACTGCGTCAAAAATGAGCGTTTCGCCACCATCACCCTGGAAAGCGTCCTTCCAGGCAACCGGATGGCATACGCGGTGGAGCAGATGGCGGAGGATTTTTATAAGGAATGATGAAAGGGCGGGCTGTAGTGGAGAAGACAGCCCGCTTTTCTGCTATTTTTCAGATAATATAAAACAGTTGACAGAGAACAAATTTTCTGCTATGTTAGAACTAATCTAAGCGGGTCTTTCGCCAAGGATCTTTTGGCGATGCAGAATTCTACAGAGGTTATAACCTCTTAACGGCTAAATATTCCGGCCAGTTATCCAGGTTGATTTAGAAGGGGAGGAGAATCGATGCTAAAATTAGAAATCAAATTAGATGAAGAAAAGATACGTGAAGAAGGCAGGTATACGCCGGATGACTTATATCACATCCTGATACAAGCCTTTGCGAAACAGAAAATCAGGTCTGTGCTTGAGCCGGATGGGTCGATTTCTTTTGTTGGGGGAGGGCACGCCAGAGATTATGGCTGTTTTGGAAAACTGATTACTTCGTTAAAGACGCAGTCTTGGTTTATGGAATACGTTATAAAATGGATTTGGTATAATTCCGATGACGGTGAAGATGAAAATGATTTTGCTATAGAGGATGTGCTAAAACATTATACAGGTCATGTGAGTGTGGTATAAATGTCTGGACGTAAGGCAAGGCAATATAAAGCCCTATATTTCGATCTTTTTATAAACGAATTAAAACATAATTACCCGAAAAGAAATTATTTAAATGCCTATAGAGATATAAAGAATTATCTTTTACAGCACGATTTTAAACATGAACAATGGTCAGGATACCATTCTGAAAAGAAGATGACAGATTTGGAGATTTTTGATTTAGTACAGGATATGTCCAGCAAATTTACATGGCTGCATAAATGTATAAATCATTTTGCGGTAACAAACGTGGGAGTGAATTACAACTTAATTGATATTCTTCAGCCGGCGGAATTGGACGAAGATATAAAATTTTAATTAATAAGAAAATATATCAGACAGGAGAAAACCACATGTCACTGCAATTCATTTTAGGAAAAGCGGGAGCGGGGAAGACCCGATCCCTTTACGAGGATGCCATAAACCGCTCGATTAAAGAGCCGGATTTCCACTATCTGGTGATTGTGCCGGAGCAGTTTACCATGCAGGCCCAGAGGGAGATGATCCGCCTTCATCCCAGGCACGGGATGATGAATATTGACGTGCTGAGTTTTAAGCGCCTGGCCTACCGGGTTTTTGACGAGCTGAACGTGCGGCTTCCGGCGGTGCTGGACGATATGGGCAAATCCATGGTTCTGCGCCGGGTGATGGGCCCCTGCAAAAAGGAGCTGGGGCTTTACGGCGGCCACCTGGGCCAGCCGGGCTTTATCGGCCAGATGAAGTCCCAGCTGTCGGAGCTGTACCAGTACGGCATAGGCCCTGATGATCTGAAGGCTTTAGAGGAAGAGACGGAGAACGGGCTGCTGCGCCAGAAGCTTTCGGATTTGGAAGTGGTATACCGGAGATTTCAGGAATACATCCGCGACCACTATATTACGGCGGAGGAGATTCTGGACATTCTCTGTAAGGAGCTTCCGAAGTCGGAAAAGATCCGAAGGAGCGTCATTTTCCTGGACGGCTATACCGGTTTTACGCCGGTGCAGTACCGGCTGCTGCGCCTGTTTTTGACCTGCGCTAAGGATGTGGTCTGCGCGGTAACGGTGGATCCTCAGGCCGCGCCTTACCGGGAGAGCGGCATCCAGAATTTATTTTACATGAGCAAGCATACCATCTGCCGCCTTCACGGAATGGCGGAGGAGGAAAAGGTTTCCCGAAAAGAGGACGTGATTCTGGCTCCGGAAATGTCTCCCAGATTTCAACAGAGCCCTTCCCTGAATTTTTTGGAGCGCAATCTTTACCGCTACAGCGGGAAGGCCTGGAAGGGAGAGCCGGGGGAGATCCGTATGTTCTGCGGCAAAAATCCGGGGGAAGAGATGGATTTTGTCTTAAGTACCATGGAGGAGATGGTGCGCCGCCAGGGATACCGCTACCGGGATATGGCGGTGGTCACCGGGGATCTGGCCTCCTATGGCCGGATCGCGGCCCGAAGGATGGAACAGGCGGGAATCCCATTTTTCCTGGATCAAAAGAGAAGCATCCTGGAAAACCCCATGGTGGAATTGATCCGGGCGGCAGTGGAGGCGGCGGGGGACTTTTCCTATGAAAAGGTGTTCCGCTACCTGAAGACAGGCCTTGTCTACGACCGGGAAAAGGAAGGGGAGCTTTTAGGGGAGACGGGCGAAGCCTTAGAGGGCCGCTACGGGAAGGAGACGGTCCAGGTGTGGATCAGCCGTCTGGAAAATTATGTACGGGCCCTGGGGATCAACGGCTGGAAGCGCTGGGACGAACCATGGGAGCGGGTTTTTCCGGGGGCGGAGGACATGAACCTGGAGGAGCTAAACCGTTTCCGCCTCTGGGTTCTTGAGCCGCTTCGCCCCCTGCGGGAAGCGTTTTCCGCTTCCGGAGCGACGGTTTCTTCTATGACCGAGGCGCTGGCAGACTGGATTTTGAGAATGGAATTAAACGAAAAGCTGGAGGAATACCAGGCTTATTTTTCCGCCAGGGGACGGCTTGGGGATGAAAACTTGTCCAGGGAATACGGCCAGGTCTATGATCTGGTGATGGAGCTGTTGGACCGTCTCAGGGGCCTCTTGGGGGATGAGGCGGTGGACAAAAAGACCTACGGCCAGATTTTGGAGGCGGGCTTTGGCGAGATCCAGGTGGGAACCATCCCGGCTACCATCGACCAGGTGACAGTGGGAGACATTACCCGAACCCGGCTGGACGGGGTGAAGATTCTGTTTTTCGTAGGAGTCAACGACCAGATTGTGCCCCAGCGGAAAAATGGGGGAAGCCTCCTTACGGACCGGGACCGGGAATTTTTCCGGCTCCACCGCATGGAACTGGCTCCCACCGCCAGGGAAGAAGGCTGTATGCAGAAATTTTACCTTTACCTCACGCTGACTAAGCCCTCCCGCTTCCTGTACTTGACCTACGCCGCGGCTTCCGCAGACGGGAAATCCTTAAGGCCGTCGATTCTGATCGGCGAGGTGAGGAAGCTGTTCCCGGATTTAAAGCTTATAAACCCGCCGGAAGGGGAGCGGCCGGTTTATACCCTGCGGGACGGCAAGAACCGTCTGGTGGAGGGGCTTGGCCGGTACCGGGAAAGCCAGGAGAAGGGAAGCGCCTGGGAAAGACAGGAGGATTTTCTGGAGCTTTGCCGCTTTTTCCTGGCCCATGAGGGTCATCGGGAGGAATTTGCCCGCCTGGTAGAGGGGGCATTTTACTCTTACAAAGAGAAGGGCATCGGGAAGGCGGCGGCCAGGGCCCTTTACGGGCCGGTGCTCCAGGGAAGCGTGACCCGCATGGAGCGTTACGCCTCCTGCGCTTACGCCCATTTCCTGCGATACGGCCTGGAGCTTTTGGAGCGCCAGGAATACCGGCTGGAGGCGGTGGATGTGGGCAACCTGTTCCATCAGTCTATTGATCTGTGCTTTAAGCGGGTGAAGGAGGAGGAGAAGGACTGGCGCCTTTTATCCGATGATGAGCGGAACCAGCTGGCAAAGGACTGTGTCCGCCAGGTGGTGGAGCAGTACGGAAATACCATCCTGATGAGCAGCGCCCGCTACGGCCATCTGGCCAGGCGGGTGGAGCAGATGACGGAGCGCACCATCTGGGCCCTTGGGGAGCAGGTAAAGCGGGGGGATTTTACGCCGGTGGGCTTCGAGGTAGTTTTTTCCGCCGCGGACAATCTTCGGGCCATGCGGATTCCCCTGGGCGAGGGGCAGGAGCTGCGCTTGAAAGGGCGCATCGACCGGCTGGATTTGTGCCGGGATGAGGACGCCCTCTATGTGAAGATCATCGACTATAAGTCGGGAAGCACCCAATTTGACCTTTCCGCCCTCTACTATGGGCTGCAGCTGCAGCTGGTGGTTTACATGGATGCGGCCATGGAGATGGTAGAACGGCAGAATCCCGGGGAAGAGGTGATTCCGGCGGGCATCTTTTATTACAACATCCAGGATCCCCTGATCGAGAAAAAAGGCCCCATGACCGATGATGAGATTGCCGTGGAGATTTTAAGGCAGCTGCGGATGAACGGCCTGGTAAACCGCAGGCCGGAGGTGATCCGCCATCTGGACCGTGAGGCAGAAAGCCAGTCGGATGTGATCCCGGTAACGCTGAAAGGCGGAGAGGTTCAGGAAAGCCGTTCCAGCGTCACGGACACCAAGGGCTTTGAGGGACTTAAAGCTTATGTGCTAAAGAAGCTTCGCCGGGCGGGCCGGGAAATTCTGGACGGGGATACACGGCTTGCCCCTTACCGGGAGGCGAACCGCACAGCCTGCGATTATTGCCCCTATCACGCGGTTTGCGGCTTTGACACCAAAACCGCCGGGTACGGCTACCGGAGGCTGAAGGCATTAAAGCCCCAGGAAATATGGGATGAGGTCTTAAAGGACCAGAAGCCGGAGGATGAAAGAGAAGGAGGCGGAACATGGCAGTAACATGGACCAGAGATCAGCAGGCGGTGATCGACAGCAGAGGAGGGAACCTGCTGGTATCCGCCGCCGCCGGTTCCGGAAAAACAGCGGTGCTGGTGGAGCGGATCATCCGCATGATCAGCGAGGGGGAGAATCCGCTGAACATCGACCAGCTGCTGGTGATGACCTTTACCAACGCCGCTGCGGCTGAGATGCGGGAGCGGGTAGGGGCGGCGGTGGATGAGATGATTGCCCGCCATCCTGAGGACGAGCATCTGTGGCTCCAGGCGGCGCTGATTCCACAGGCTCAGATCACCACTATCGACAGCTTTTGCCTGAACCTGATCCGCAATCATTACCATGTGCTGGACATTGATCCCGGCTTTCGAATCGGAGATGAAGGGGAGCTGTCCCTGCTGCAGGGGGATGTGATCCAGGAGCTTTTAGAGATGCGGTACCAGGAAGGGGAGCAGGATTTCCTGAATTTTGTGGAGCAGTTTGGCCGGGGAAAGTCCGATGAGCGGATTGAGGAGCTGATCCTTAAGGCCTGGGATTTTGCCCAGAGCCACCCATGGCCGCTGGAGTGGGTAAAGGCGTGCAGGCAGGAGCTTTCCCAGGAGCGGCTGGAGGATATGGAACATTCCCCCTGGTTTCAGTTCATCTTCTATGACCTGAGGCTTCAGATGGAGGAGCTGAAGGAGCAGCTGGAGGAAGCCCTGGAAATCTGCCGGGAGGAAAACGGCCCCGAGGCTTATGAGCCGGCCCTGGAAAATGACTTCCGCCAGATCCTGCACATCCGGGAAGCGGCTGCAGCGGGAAGCTATGAGCAGGTTTATAAAAGCCTTTCTTCTCTGGCCTTCGACCGCCTGAAGGCGATCCGCAGCAAGGATGTGGATCAGGAAAAGAAATCCTATGTCTCAGCCTGCCGCGACCGGGTGAAAAAGGCGGCGGGAAAATG
>CALWQV010000055.1 GCA_944383785.1 uncultured Enterocloster sp.
TTTACGGCCCGGGGAAAGGTGATGAAGAGCGAGGGCTGGCAGGCGGTTTACCTGGAGTCCGGACTGGGCCAGGAGCTTTTGGAGGAGGATGAGGGGGATGAGGCGGGAAATGCCGCAAAAATCGGCCCTTCTGCCGGACAGCTTCCGCCCCTGAAAAAGGGCGACCGCCTTTCGGGGCTGCGGTTTGGGCTGACAGAAGGAAAGACGAAGCCGCCGGCCCATTTTAATGAAGCGACCCTTCTTTCCGCCATGGAAAATCCCGTGGCCTACATGCAGTCCCAGGACAAGGAAATGGCGAAAACCCTCCATGAAACCGGGGGACTGGGCACCGTTGCCACCCGGGCGGATATCATTGAGAAGCTCTTTTCCAGTTTTCTGTTGGAGAAGAAGGGGAAAGACATTTTCCTGACCTCCAAGGCAAAACAGCTGCTCTCTCTGGTGCCGGAGGATTTAAAGAAGCCGGAGCTGACGGCGGACTGGGAGATGAAGCTCTCCCGGATTGCCAGGGGCGAGCTGAAGCGGAAGGCATTTATGAAGGAAATCCGTTCCTACGCGGAAGAGCTGACCGGGGAGATTAAAGGGGGAACGGGACAGTTCCGCCATGATAATCTGACCAATAGCAAATGCCCGGTGTGCGGGAAGCGGATGCTTTTAGTGAAGGGGAAGAACAGCCAGATGCTGGTGTGCCAGGACCGGGAATGCGGCCATCGGGAAACCATTTCCCGTACCTCCAACGCCCGCTGTCCGGTATGCCACAAGAAAATGGAGCTTCGGGGCAAGGGGGACGGGCAGATCTTCGTCTGCTCCTGCGGCTATAAGGAGAAGCTGAAGGCATTTAAGGACCGCAGGGCAAAGGAAGGGGCGGGAGTGTCCAAACGGGACGTGGCCCGCTACTTAAACCAGCAGAAAAAGGAGGCCGAGGAGCCCCTCAACAACGCCTTGGCCCAGGCCCTGGCGGGGCTGAAGCTGGATTAAGAGAAAGAAACGGAATCGGCCTGTTCTGCCATAACCTTTCGGAAGGTTTCATCCCACTCAGGGAAGCTGCGTTTTAAGGATAGGGGCTTTCCTGACCGGGTTAAAAAGCAGTGAGCGCTGTGGCCGGTGGTGCAAAGATCTCCGGTGGAGGCAAGGCGGATTTCGTATTCCAGCTTTAAGCGGACGCCGCTGTATTCCCGGATGAAGGTGCGGATTCGGACGGTTTCGCCGAAATGGACCATTTTCTCATATTTGCAGGAAACCTCCAGCACGGGGCAGAGGATACCGGCGTCCTCCATGGATTTGTAGCTGCAGCCCATCTGCTCCATGAGAAAGACACGGGCCTCCTCCATCCAGCGGATATAGTTGGAATGGTGGACGCAGCCCATCTGGTCGGTTTCGTAATATTGGGTATGGTGCTCGTAGTCTGGTATCATATGGAAAATCCTCCTTGCTTTTAAGTATATCGCCGGGAGGGCATTTGCGCAAGATGGGATTTTTCCAGGGCATGAGGAGGAAGCATGATTTTAAGCGTCAGCAGAAGGACGGATATTCCCTGGTTTTATAGCCAGTGGTTTTATGAACGGGTAAGGGACGGATATGTGCTGGTGCGAAATCCCTTTAACGCCCATCAGGTCAGCCGGGTTGTCATCCGTCCCGATGCGGTGGACTGCGTGGTGTTTTGGACCAAGAACCCTATACCTATGATGGACGGGCTGGAGGCTTTGGAGCCTTATCCTTACTATTTTCAGTTTACCCTCACCGGATACGGACGGGATGTGGAGCCACGCCTTCCGGATAAGCGGAAGGTGCTGATTCCCGCTTTTCAGAAGCTGGCTGGGAAGCTGGGACCGGAACGGATGGTATGGCGCTATGACCCAATTTTGATAAACGGCAGGTATACGGTTTCCTATCATCTGAAGGCCTTTGGAGAAATCGCGAGGGCTTTGGAAGGCTGCACGGACCAGGTGGTGATCAGCTTCCTGGACTTTTACCGTGGTATGGAAAAGTCCATGAGGGAGCTTAAAGCGGCGCCGCCGGGAAAGGCAGAGATGGAGGAGCTGGCTGGGGAGATGAGCCGGATAGCTGCCGGGGCGGGCATGGAGACGGTGTCCTGCGCGGAAGGCTTTGATTTGTCGGCCTATGGCGTACACAAAGGAGCCTGCATTGACCGGGAGCGGATCAGCCGGATTCTGGGCTGTGAGATTTCAGGAAAAAAGGACGGGGGACAGCGGCCGGAGTGCGGCTGCATGGAAAGCATCGAAATCGGCAGCTATCAAACCTGTCCCGGAGGCTGCCGTTACTGCTATGCAGGCCCTTTCCGGAAGGAAGGGATGAGAGGGTGGAGCGATAAAAGCCCCATTCTGGGACGGGAAATCGGGGTGGAGGATGTGGTGCGCGAGCGGAAGGCGGTTTCCCTTAAGCAGGGGCAGATGAGGCTGGATTTGTAAAGGAGCAGAAGACCATGACAAAAGAAGAAATTTTACGCCAATATTTTGGCTACAGCCAGTTCCGCCAGGGACAGGAGACGCTGATCGACAGTATTCTGGCGGGGAAGGATACCCTGGGAATCATGCCCACCGGGGCGGGAAAATCCATCTGCTACCAGGTTCCGGCCCTGATGATGGATGGTATTACCCTGGTGATTTCCCCGCTGATTTCCCTGATGAAAGACCAGGTGGGAGCTTTAAACGCGGCGGGGATTCACGCCGCCTATTTAAACAGTTCCTTGACGCCGGGACAGTATATGAAAGCCCTGAATTTTGCCAGGCAGGGGCGTTATCCCATCATCTATGTGGCTCCGGAGCGGCTGATGACCGACGCTTTTTTGGATTTTGCCCTGAATGCCCGGATTTCCATGGTGGCGGTGGATGAGGCCCACTGTGTGTCCCAGTGGGGACAGGATTTCAGGCCAAGCTATTTAAAGATTGTGGAATTTATTGACCAGCTGAAAACCCGTCCAGTGGTCAGCGCCTTTACGGCTACCGCCACCAGCCAGGTGCGGGAGGATATTGTCCGTATCTTAAAGCTTCGGGAGCCCACGGTGCTGACCACGGGCTTTGACCGGTCCAATTTGTATTTCGCCGTGAAATCTCCAAAGGACCGCTACGCCTCGATGGTAAACGACTTAGAGCGCCACAGGGGAGAGAGCGGCATCATTTACTGTCTGACCCGGAAGACGGTGGAGGAGGTCTGCGGGAAGCTGATTCAGGACGGTTTCCCCGCCACCCGCTATCACGCGGGGCTTTCCGATGAGGAACGGCGGCGGAACCAGGATGATTTTATCTACGACCGCAGCCCCATCATGGTGGCCACCAACGCCTTTGGCATGGGGATTGATAAGTCCAATGTCCGCTATGTGATCCATTACAATATGCCCAAGGACATGGAGAGCTACTACCAGGAGGCGGGCAGGGCCGGGCGGGACGGAGAGCCCGCGGAATGTATCCTGATCTACGGCGGCCAGGATGTGGTGACCAATCAGATGTTTATCGAGCACAACCAGGAAAACGACGCCCTTGATCCGGAAACCAGGGCCATTGTCATGGAGCAGGATCGGGAGCGGTTAAAGAAAATGACCTATTACTGCTTTACAAACGATTGTCTGCGGGATTATATCCTGCGCTATTTCGGGGAATATGGGAGCAACTACTGCGGGAACTGCTCCAACTGCCTGACCCAGTTTGAGACAGTGGATGTGACGGAGCTTGCCAAAGGGATTGCGGGCTGTGTGGAAAGCAGCCGCCAGCGGTATGGAATTAATGTCATCATTGATACGATCCACGGGGCCAATACGGCGAAAATCCGGGGCTACCGGATGGATGAGAATCCCCACTACGGGGAGCTGGCCAAGGTTCCCACCTATAAGCTGCGGCAGGTATTTAACCATCTGCTGATGGAAGGGTATCTGAGCCTGACAAATGACGAATTTGCCATTGTGAAGCTGACGGAAAAGTCCAAAGGGCTTTTGGACGGGGAGGAAACCGTCCTCATGAAAATGGCTAAGGAGCAGGAGCCGGCGGCAAAAGCCCAGAAGATGAGAAAGGGCAGGGCGGGAGCCGCAGCCGGCGAAATGGGAGAGGGCGAGCAGTCTCTTTTTGAGCGGCTGAGGGCGCTGCGGACCCAGATCGCAAGGGAAGAGAAGGTTCCGCCCTACATCGTCTTTTCTGACAAGACGCTGGTGGATATGTGCATGAAAAAGCCTCGGACGAGGGAGGAGATGCTGGCGGTGTCCGGAGTGGGGAAGTTTAAGTATGGGAAGTATGGGGAGAGGTTTTTGGAGTGTGTGAGAGGGGCAAAAGCATACCCACAAGGGGCACTTTGCTTATAAGCAAGCTTAACGCCTGTTTTTGCCCCTGTTTTCCCGCCGTCCTGAACTGTTATTATCAATAAGTCAAATTTCACTTTCCCCCTACAACTTCCAGCCAAAATGTGGTAAACTGGTTCATGTTATGAGCGTTTTAGTTGGAAAAGGACGGAGAAAAAATGAAAACCCTTGGATATTACAATGGAACTTATGATGAACTGGAAAATATGAAAATTCCCATGAATGACAGAGTCTGCTTTTTTGGCGATGGAGTTTATGACGCCGGCCCAAGCCATAACTACCGGATTTTTGCGTTGGATGAGCATGTGGAACGTTTTTTTAACAGCGCCGCGATGCTGAGAATCCAGATGCCTTGCACAAAGGAAGAACTGAAAACTCTGTTAAAGGATCTGGTGAAGAAGATGGATACAGGCGATCTGTTTGTCTACTACCAGGTGACCCGCGGAACGGGAATTCGGAACCACGAATTTACCGATGGGCCGGGTAATCTCTGGGTGACCTTAAAGCCTGCGCCAGTGCCCAGCATTTGGGAGAAGATTAATCTGATTACCGTTGAGGACACCCGCTTTTTCCACTGCAATATTAAGACACTGAACCTGATTCCCAATGTGATGGCGGCTCAGCGGGCAAAGGAGGAGGGCTGCGGGGAGGCGGTATTTCACCGGGGGGACCGGGTGACGGAGTGCGCCCACAGCAATTGCCATATTTTGAAGGGCGGAAGGCTGATTACCGCGCCTGCGGATCACCTGATCCTGCCGGGAATTGCCAGAGCCCACTTGATCCGCATGTGCGAAAAGCTGGAGATCCCGGTCGATGAGCGGCCCTTTACGGTGGCGGAAATGATGGGAGCGGACGAGGTACTGGTAACTTCATCCAGTAAATTCTGCCTGTCCGCCGGTCAGATTGACGGTATTCCGGTAGGAGGAAAGGCAGCCGGGCTTTTGGAGCGGCTTCAGTCCGCGCTGGAGGAAGAGTTTTTGAGGGAGACGGAAGGATGATGAGCCGGTGGCGGGGAGTGTGGGCGCTTCTTGTGCTGGGAGCTTTTGGAGCGGCTCTCTGCCTTGGGGGCTGCCGCCAGAAAGGCGGCTATCCCTTGAGCCAGTCCTCTTTCCTTCTGAATACCTTTGTCAGCGTGACGGTGTACGACAGCGACAATTTCTGGGCGGCCGATGCCAGAAAGGCTCTGGAAGGGAGTCTGGAGCTTTGCAGTCAGTATGAGCAGCTTTTGAGCAAAACCATAGAGGGGAGCGATATCTACCGTCTGAACCACCGAAAAGAGGGAGAACGGCGGGTAAAGGTAGATCCGAAAACTGCTGAAGTGATTCAAAAGGGCCTGGAATACGGGGAGCGTTCCGGTGGGAAGATGGATATTACCATTGAACCCTTGAGCACTCTTTGGAATTTTACCAGGGAAGACCCTCATGTGCCGGAGCGGCAGGAGATTGAAGAGCGGCTGCCCATGGTGGATTACCGGAAGGTTCAGGTGAAGGGAAATGAGATTATTTTCGAAAACGATGATACCCGCCTGGATCTGGGGGCCATTGCCAAGGGCTTTATCGCGGATCAGATGAAGGAGTATCTGGTGGAGGAAGGTGTTACCAGCGCGGTGATTAATCTTGGAGGCAATGTGCTCTGCATCGGCAAAATGCCGGATGGGGAGCCCTTCCGCATTGGCCTGCGCCGCCCCTTCGGGGATTATGAGGAGACGGTGGGGGTTGTAGATGTGGAGGGGCTTTCGGTGGTATCCTCCGGCGTCTACGAGCGCTGCTTTGAGGAAGATGGGGTGAATTACCATCATCTGTTGGACCCGCAGACGGGATATCCCTGGCAAAACGGACTGATTCAGGTGACAATTATTTCGGAAGAATCGGTAGACGGCGACGGACTCAGCACCGCCTGCTTTGGACTGGGCCTGGAGGATGGGGTGAAGCTTCTGGATTCTATGAACGGAGTTTGCGGAATCTTTATGACAGAGGATGGGCAGCTGCATTTCTCGCAGGGAGCGGAAGCCTTTCTGGAGCCGGCGTCACAGGATGGGCCGTGAAAAGCGTTTTCAGGGGTGTTTTTCTTTACATTTTAAACGGGGTATACTAAAATATAGGAGCAGTGAGGGAATGATTCACAAAATTTGGGAAAAATGCTTTAACTATGAGACAGTCAGCTATTTCATCTGCGGGGTGCTGACAACGGTTGTGGATTTTGTGGTGTACGGATTGCTGCGGGAGACAGGGGCGGCGGTGGAGATCGCCCAGGCTCTTTCCTGGCTGAGCGCGGTGCTGTTTGCGTATGTGGTAAACAAGCTGATCGTATTCCGCAATTTTCATCTGGCTCCCGGATATTTGGCGAAGGAGTTTGGGGCTTTCTTTGCGGCCCGGGCTTTTTCCGGCGTCCTTACCTGGGTGATGATGGTAGGGCTTGTGTGGCTGGGAGGCCAGAGAGGCTTTTGGTACGAGATGTTTTGCAAGGCCATGGTTTCAGCTGTAAATCTGGTATTGAATTATATTTTCAGCAAGATGTGGATTTTTAAACAGAAAGTAGATCAAGAAGGGTGAAACTGCCATGGAGCGAAAAGATGCCAAGCAGGTGGAGCAGGAGCTGGATGAAATTCTGGAGCTTTTGGAGCCTGCTTCCTCTTTACAGGGCAGCACGGCTTGGGAGCTGACGGGAAAACAGATGGAAGAGACGAATGAGAAGCTGGCCGCAGCCAGCGAAGAAGGGAAAGCGAAAGATACAGACGTGGACGGGAGGGGCGGAAGGCCGCCCAGAAGAGGCGTTGAGCAGGAGAAAATGACCGAAAGGCAGGAGAAGTCCCTGAGGGAAGAGAAATCTGTATGGGAAGAGGAATCTGTGGAGGAAGAGAAAACCGAGTGGAAAGAAGAAGCTGAGTGGGAAGAGCTGCACTGCGGAAAGCGGGATCGGGAGCCGTTTCGGATTCTCAGAGCCTCGGACGCCTATTTGGCTGCCTTTTTTGTGCCGGTTATTGTGATGATCATCGTCTTTGCCCAAAGGGGCATTTTCCCCTTCGGAGAAGAGAGCTTTCTGAGGACGGACATGTACCATCAGTACGCGCCCTTTTTCTCAGAATTTCAGTACAAGCTGACCCATGGCGGCAGCCTCCTATACTCCTGGGACGTGGGAATGGGTGTGAATTTTTCCGCCCTCTATGCCTATTACCTGGCAAGTCCCTTTAACTGGCTGTTATTTTTCTGTCCCAAAGCTTATATCATTGAGTTCATGAGCTACGGCATTGTGTTAAAGATTGGGCTGGCGGGCTTAAGCTTTACCTGGTATTTGCGCAGGCACTGCCGCACGAAGGATTTCGGCGTTTGCTTTTTCGGGATTTTTTATGCCTTGTCCGGGTACATGGCGGCTTACAGCTGGAATATTATGTGGCTGGACTGCATCGTATTGCTGCCTTTGATCCTTTTGGGGCTGGAACGGCTGGTGAAAGGGGGGAAACCTTACCTGTACTGCCTGGCGCTGGGGGCATCCATCCTTTCCAACTATTATATTTCCATCATGATCTGCTTATTTCTGGTGGTGTATATGGCTGCCCTGCTGGTTTTAGAGCCGCCCAAGGGCGCGGAAGCGTTCCTGAAGGTCTGCTTTAAGTTCGCGGCCTTCTCCCTGGCGGCCGGCGGATTGGCGGCGGTGGTGCTGCTGCCGGAAATTTATGCTTTGAAGGCTACCGCATCGGGGAATTTTAATTTTCCGACCACGGTGACCTCCTACTTTTCGATCTTCGATATGCTGGCCAGACATCTGGTGAATGTGCAGACGGAACAGGGACTGGACCATTGGCCTAATCTCTACTGTGGTACGGCGGTTCTGATCTTTTTTCTGCTGTTTCTGGTTTGCCAAAAGATCCGGCTGCGGGAGAAAGCGGTGTACGGCACATTGCTTTTCCTCTTTTTCGCCAGCTTTGCCATTAATGTGTTGAATTTTACCTGGCATGGGTTCCATTATCCCAACAGCCTCCCCTGCCGTCAGTCTTTCATCTACATCGCCCTGATGCTTCTGGTCTGCTACCGGGCGTATATGTATTTGGAGGAAATGCCCTTAAAATATGTAGGGCTGGCCTTTTTGGGTGCTTCTTCCTTTGTGATTCTGGCCCAGAAGCTGGTGGATAATACGGAGCAGTTCCATTTTTCCGTATTCTATGTTTCCCTTGTGCTGCTGGCGGCTTATGCGGGACTGATGAAGCTGGCCAAAGGCGGCAGGGGAGGGGATCTGGTGCTTTTAGCCGCCCTGGGGCTGGTGTCGGTGGAGGCGGCGGTGAATACCACGGTGACCAGCGTGCCCACAACCAGCCGCACTGCTTATACGGAAGATAATCAGGATGTAATCGACCTTCTGGCGGAGCTGGAACCCACTACCTTTTACCGGGTGGAAAAGGTGAACCGCAAGACGAAAAACGATGGGGCTTGGATGAATTTCCCTTCGGTTTCTCTTTTTTCATCGGTGGCGGACGCTTCGCTGACGACCTTTTTGCGCTATCTTGGCTGTGAAACTTCCACCAATGCCTACAGTATTACCGGGAGCACGCCTTTTGTGGACAGTTTGCTATCGATCCGCTACGCTCTTTATGGAAAAGAGCAGGCCACAGGGGATGGGCTGACGCTTTTGGGAAACCAGGGGGGCACCTGGCTTTACGAAAATGCGTATACGCTGCCGGTGGCCTTTATGCTTCCACAGGATGTGGAGACCAACTGGATTTTAGATTACGGCAATCCCGCTTATGTGCAGAATGATTTGTGCAGCATACTGGGGGCGGAGCCGGTGCTGATTGAGGAATCCACTGAGACGGAGGGGGAGAGAATGTCCTTTACGCCTCGGGAAACGGGAGATTATTATGTTTATGTGACGGACCGGCAGATCCAGACGGTGACAGTCCGGTTCGGGGAGCAGAGCAGAACCTTTGACAATGTGGATCGGGGATATTTTCTGGAGCTGGGGCGCTGTCCGGACGGGCAGACGATTACCCTGGAGACGGCGGACGGAAGCGGTAGGGCGCTGGAGGCCCAGGTCTGGCGGTTTAATATGGATGCCCTGGAAACGCTTTATGAGAAGCTGAACCAAAATCCTTTGACAGTGACCAGGTGGACCGATGTTCGCCTGGAGGGGATGATTAACATGGAGCAGGCGGGAACCATGTTTACCAGTATTCCCTTTGACGAGGGCTGGAGGCTGACGGTAGATGGGAATGCTTGGGAAACACGAGAGATTTTTGATACGTTTCTGGCGATTGACCTGGAGGCGGGGAGCCATAGTATTGTGCTGGAGTACGAGCCTATGGGGCTTCGGCCCGGGGCGGTGATTACAGCTTGCAGCGCTGTTTTTGTGGCGGTCTGCGCCGCTGCGGGGATCTACCTGGACAGACGCCGGATGGAAATAAAGTATGAAGAATATCAGGAGGATGATTGAATATGAAACTGTGGGGAGGACGTTTTACCAAGGAAACCAATCAGTTGGTGCAGAATTTTAATGAATCCCTTTCCTTTGACCAAAAATTTTACCGGCAGGATATCCGGGGCAGCCTTGCCCATGTGAGGATGCTGGCAAAGCAGGGAATTATCAGCCAGGAGGATGGGGAGGCTATTGTGAAGGGCCTGACCGGGATTTTGGAGGATCTGGACAGCGGCAAGCTGGTGATTCCGGAGAATTCGGAGTACGAGGATATCCATTCCTTTGTGGAGGGAACCTTGACGGAGCGCATCAGGGAGGCGGGAAAGCGGCTTCACACCGGCCGCAGCCGCAACGACCAGGTAGCTCTGGACATGAAGCTTTATACCAGGGATGAGATCGGGGAGCTGGACGGGCTTTTAAAGGGGCTTTTGAAGGAACTTCTGGCAATTATGGAGGAAAATCTGGACACCTTTATGCCGGGCTTTACCCATCTGCAGAAGGCCCAACCCATTACCCTGGCCCACCATATGGGAGCTTATTTTGAGATGTTTTCCAGGGACCGTTCCCGCCTGGCGGATATTAAGAAGAGGATGAATTACTGCCCCTTGGGCTCCGGTGCTCTGGCGGGAACCACTTATCCCTTAGACCGGGAGTATACGGCGCAGCTCCTTGAGTTTGAGGGCCCCACCTTAAATTCCATGGATTCCGTCTCCGACCGGGATTATCTCATCGAGCTTTTGGCGGCTTTGTCCACGGTTTCCATGCATTTAAGCCGGTTCTGCGAGGAGATTATTATCTGGAATACCAATGAATATCGCTTTGTGGAGATCGATGATTCCTACAGCACCGGCAGTAGTATTATGCCTCAGAAAAAGAATCCGGATATTGCGGAGCTGATCCGGGGCAAGAGCGGACGGGTGTACGGGGCGTTAGTGTCTCTGCTTACCACCATGAAGGGACTTCCTCTTGCCTATAATAAGGATATGCAGGAGGATAAGGAGCTGGTCTTTGACGCCATCGACACGGTAAAGGGCTGTCTGGCTCTTTTTACGGGGATGATTTCTACTATGACCTTCTGCAAGGATGTGATGGAAGCCAGCGCCAAGAGAGGCTTTACCAATGCCACCGATGCGGCGGATTATCTGGTGAACCATGGAGTCCCCTTCCGTGACGCCCATGGGATTGTGGGGCAGCTGGTGCTGGCCTGTATTGACCGGGGAATCAGCCTGGATGAGCTGCCCTTAGAGGAGTACCGGAAAATCAGCCCGGTATTTGAGCCGGATATTTACGAGGCCATCAGCATGAGGACCTGCGTAGAGAAGCGGACGACCATCGGTGCGCCGGGAAGAAAAGCCATGGAGCAGGTAATTGAAATTTACCGGAAACGGCTGGAATAAATGTGAGAAAACCAGCGAATATGTTGTAAATACAACAAAAATAGATCAGGAGAGAGGCAGAATGGAGGAACTGGTCGATCTGTTAAAGAGATGTCCGCTGTTTTATGGAATTAAGGAGGACGAGCTGTATACCCTGCTGAAATGCTGCGCTGCTCAGGAAGAACGCTATGAGGCGGGGGAGCTTGTGCTTCGCATGGGGGAGGCCATGAACAGCATTTTGATCATGGTGGAGGGGACGGCTCAGGTGTGCCAGGAGGATTTCTGGGGACAGAAGGAGGAGCTGTATCAGCTGAAGGAAGGGGATATATTTGGTCAGTCCTATTCCTGTGCCCGCACGCCGGCCCTGCCGGTTTCGGTGGAGACGACGGGGCCATGCAGGGCGGTCTTTCTGGATTATCAGCGGATGATCACCTTTTGCTCCCTGGCCTGCGAGTTTCACACGCGGCTGATCCAGAATCTGCTGCGGCTTTTGTCGGAGGCAAATGTGAAGCTTGAGAACCGGAGTCGCCATATGTCGCGAAAGACCACCCGGGAGAAGCTTCTGTCCTACCTCTCCCAGCAGGCCCTGCTGCGGGGCAGCAGGGAGTTTGAAATTCCCTATAACCGCCAGGAGCTGGCGGATTACCTGGGGGTAGACCGCAGCGCTATGTCCAGTGAGCTGGGGAAGCTGAGGGC
Source organism: uncultured Enterocloster sp. (assembly GCA_944383785.1). GTDB lineage: Bacteria > Bacillota > Clostridia > Lachnospirales > Lachnospiraceae > Enterocloster. Next base: position 11,782 of record CALWQV010000055.1, read on the forward strand.
GGAGGGCGTGCTAGATTATCGGAGGAGTTGGTTCGGGCTAAGGAAATAAGCCTTCACCCCGCCGAATAAATAACCAGCACATCTCCCTGGCGGATCACAGTCCCCCCGTCAGGAATCACTTCCCCATGATCCCTTCGGATCAGAACTACCAGGGAGTCTTTGGGCAGATCCGCTGCTTTTAATGGTTTTCCAATGAGCCGGTTTCCCGGCTCAATTTCTTTTTCTGTCAGTTCAATTCCGTCCTGATCCTGATATTCCTTTGCCCCGATGATAACAGAATCGCCTTCCCGCAGAACCGTATCCCCTTTGGGAATGACGGCTTTATTTTCATCGCCCCGCAGAACTGCGGCGATGAGGGTGCCGGGAATGGTGGCGATTTCCCGCAGATTCTGGTTGACCCAAGGATGATTTGCTCCGATCTCCAGGCGGATGAAGCGGATGCTGGTCTCTTCGGAATAATTATTGAAGGTTTTTAATACATTTTCCCGGTTGTCAATCATATCCAGCTTTCTGGAAAAGAGGGGAAGCAGGGTTCCCTGGCATAAAAGGGACAGCAGAACCACGCAGAATACGATATGGAATACATAATCGTCCCCGTACGAGGGAGAAACCGCCGCCATGATGGAGAACACGATGGAGGCCGCGCCCCGCAGTCCGGCCCAGGAAACTAAAAGCTGCTGATGAAGGGGGGCGCGAAAGGGCGTAAGCAGCAGGGCGACCGCCGCCGGACGGGCGATCAGGGTGAGAAAGAGGGCGGTTGCCAGGGCTGGTAGGAAAAATTCCGGAAGCTGGGAGGGAAATACCAGAAGGCCCAGCAAAAAGAAAATAACCATCTGCATCATACTGTTAAAGGCGTCAAAAAAATTAACAAGCTCCCGTTTGCGGTGGATTTCCTGATTCCCAAGGATAATACCGGTGATGTATGTACTGAGATAGCCGTTCCCGCCAAGGAGAGAGGGGAGGGCGTAAGAGGCCAGAGCCAGAGCCACCAGAAAGATGGACTGAAACCCTTCTTCTCCCAGGTGGATGCGCCGCAGTACCCAGCCGCCTAAAAGAGCAAAGAGGACGCCTGCTCCAATTCCATAGGCGATCTGGGCAAAGATGGAGTAGAGAATCCCGCCGGCGGACAGCTGGCCGCTCATAGCGGAAAGAACGATGATGGTCAGCATATAGGCGCAGGGATCATTACTTCCGCTTTCGATTTCCAGCATGGAGGCGGTGCCGTATTTCAGGTTCAGCCTCTTGGAGCGCAGGATGGAGAAAACGGAGGCTGCATCGGTAGAACCGAGAACAGAGCCGATCAGCAGGCCGGTGAGAAGGTCTGTTTTCAATACAAAATGGCAGAAAAGGCCCGTAAGGCCGGCGGTGAGAATAACACCAAGAGTGCTTAAAAGGACGGACTTAACCGCAGTGGGCCGGGCCATGCTCCAGTTGGTGCCGAAACCGCCGTAGAACATGATGATGATCAGGGCGGCGGAGCATACCTTTTCCGCCATGGCGTAATCTTCAAATTCGATTTTTAAAATGCCATCGGAGCCAAAAAGCATGCCCAGGGCAATAAAGATTAGGAGGGTTGGGACGCCGATGCGGCTGGAAATTTTGCTTCCGATGATACAGGCCACCAGAATAACGGCGCAGAGCAGGAGCAGAGTATTCAAGGGCAGTTCTCCTTTCAGATAAAAATTGTTTGTGAAAAAGGACTGCCCGCAAAGGGGACAGACGCATATCCCCATTTTAGCATAGAATATTTACTTATGTAAAGCGCTAATTCCCTGAAGAACCTGGTCGGTTAATTGAAGCAGCTTGGGCCCGATGGTATAGACCAGGGTTCCGCCGGAGAGGCTGGCATAATACTGAGGAAGCTCAGAAGAGCTGGAGCTGGCAAGGCCGGAGTGTGACACCTCGTCTCCAACCAGTAGGGCGGCAGTGGACTCGGCGGTTGTAATTTCAAAGGAAAGAGCGGGGTCCGCCAGGCCATAGAAATCCAAATCCTCCGGTTCCCGGATCATGGACTGAGCCGGAAGCTTGGAGAGCAGCTCCGCCAGCTCCCGGATCATTTCCTGATCTATTTCCTGGTCAGGAGCCTGGGCCAGCTGCCAGACGTCGCCTTCCTGGATCAAGGTAAAGCGAGAGCCATTTTCAATGATGGAAAAGCCGGAAACATCCCCAAGGTCGGTTACATAGACCGGCAGCAGGTGGGATTCCTGGGGACTTCCAGACGCAGCCCCGTGCATGGACGAAAAAAAGCTAAACATGCAGGCGGCGGCGAAAATGATGATCAGGCCCAAACGGGCGGCTGTTCTTTTTTTCATAAACTGAATCCTCCGGAAATTTACTGTTACGTATAGTTATAGTTTTATCGGGGAAATGTGAAAGAACTGTGTTTGAAACATTACGTTTTTCCGAAGGTTTTCCGAAGAAATGGAAAGCATAGGAAAACCCTCCGCAAAATACGATATTCTGCGGAGGGCAAAAGGATGAATTATTATATCTTTCCGTCGGTCTTAGCCTTCTGGGCTTCCATCATCTTCATGGCCCGTACCTTTAAGGGCAGTCCGAAGAGGGTGATGAAGCCATCGGCGTCGTGATGGTTGTAAAGATCGCCGGTGGTGAAGGAAGCCAGGGACTCGCTGTAGAGGGAGTAGGGGGAGGTAGTTCCCGCTTTGATGATATTGCCCTTATACAGCTTGAATTTCACGGTTCCGGTTACGTACTGCTGAGTGGATTTCGTGAAAGCGATCAGGGCCTCGCAGAGGGGGGTGTACCACTTGCCCTCGTAGACTACCTGAGCCAGCTTATTGCCGATGTCCTTTTTCATCTCCATGGTGGCCCGGTCTAAGGTCAGCTCCTCCAGCTGCTTGTGAGCCTCCATAAGGATGGTGCCTCCGGGAGTCTCGTAGATTCCCCGGGACTTCATGCCAACCACCCGGTTTTCCACGATGTCCACGATGCCGATGCCATGCTTTCCGCCAAGCTCATTTAACTTGCGGACAATATCGGAAACCTTCATCTTCTGGCCGTTGACGCTGGTAGGAACGCCGGCCTCAAAGGTCATGGTAACGGTTTCCGTCTCATCAGGGGCCTTCTGGGGCGGAACGCTCATCATCAGGATGTGCTCATAGTTGGGTTCCTGAGAAGGATCCTCCAGTTCTAGGCCCTCATGGCTTAAATGCCACAGGTTCCGGTCGCGGCTGTAGCTGCTGTCAGTGGAAAAGGGCAGGTCGATGCCGTGAGCTTTGCAGTAATCGATCTCATCCTGGCGGGACTGCAGAGTCCACACATCCGTCATACGCCAGGGGGCGATCACCTTCAGATCCGGGGCCAGGGCCTTGATGGATAGTTCGAAACGGATCTGGTCATTGCCCTTTCCGGTGGCTCCGTGGCAGATGGCCACAGCGCCTTCCTTACGGGCGATTTCCACCAGCTTTTTGGCGATCACAGGGCGGGCCATGGAGGTTCCCAGCAGGTACTTATTCTCGTAAACTGCTCCCGCCTGGACGCAGGGCATAATGTAGTTGTCGCAGAAATCGTCGATCACATCTTCAATATATAATTTGGAAGCGCCGGAGAGCTTTGCCCGCTCATCCAGGCCGTCCAGCTCGCTGCCTTGGCCGCAGTCCACGCAGCAGCAGACGACGTCGTAGCCGAAGTTCTCCTTTAACCAGGGGATAATGGTGGTGGTATCCAAACCGCCGGAATAAGCTAATACGACTTTTTCTTTCATAATTAAGTCCTCCTGAAACGATTATTTTTCGCGAAAGCCAAGGGCTTGTTCGCGCTGCTTTTTGATTGACTTTCATAAATATACACCAATATGAAAGAAAATGCAATAGTAAAATAAAATTTTCGAAAGATATTGCATATTATGCAAACGCGATGTATAATTATGAGACATAATCAGAGAGGAGACGAAGATCTATGATAAAAGCCGGAATCATCGGGGCCACCGGATACGCGGGGGGAGAGTTGGCAAGACTTCTTTTGCAGAGGGAGGACGTGCAGATCCTCTGGTACGGCTCCAGAAGCTATGTAGGACAGAAATACGCGAGCGTTTATCCGAACCTGTTCCAAATCGTGGAGGACAGCTGCCAGGACGATTCGCTGAAAGAACTGGCGGACCGGGCGGATGTGGTCTTTACCGCTACGCCCCAGGGATTTTGCGCTTCTATTATAGAGGAAGAGATTTTATCTAAGGTAAAGGTTATTGATTTAAGCGCCGATTTTCGAATCAAGGATCAGGAGGTTTATGAGAAATGGTATAAGCTGGAGCATAAGTCGCCCCAGTTTCTTGAGGAAGCAGTTTACGGCCTTCCCGAGGTGAACCGGGAAAAGATCCGGGAGGCCAGGCTGATTGCCAATCCGGGGTGTTTCCCTACTTGCTCCTTTCTGGCGGTGTATCCCCTGGTGAAGGAGGGGCTGGTCGATCCCAATACCTTGATTATTGACGCCAAGTCCGGCACCTCCGGGGCAGGCAGAGGGGCCAAGATGGATAATCTTTACTGCGAGGTCAATGAGAGCATCAAGGCTTACGGGGTGGGAACCCACCGCCACACGCCGGAGATCGAGGAGCAGCTTTCCTATGCCGCAGGAAAGTCGGTAACCATCAGCTTCACTCCCCATCTTGTTCCCATGAACCGAGGGATACTGGTGACGGCCTATGCATCTTTAAATGGAAAGGTGACGGAGGAGGAAGCCAGGGCCGCTTATGAGAAATACTACAGGGACGAGTACTTTGTCCGTCTTCTGGAGCCGGGAGCCGTGCCCCAGACCCGCTGGGTAGAGGGGAGCAATTTCGCGGACGTGAATTTTAAAATTGACCCAAGGACAGGGCGAGTCGTGATGATGGGAGTCATCGACAATATGGTTAAGGGAGCGGCGGGCCAGGCTGTTCAAAATATGAATCTGATGTTCGGACTGCCAGAAGAGACGGGATTAAAGCAGATTCCGATGTTCCCTTAAATATAGGTAAAGAATGACCCGGCGGGGAACACAGGGTGAAAGGAAGGAAACGGCCATGTCAGGAACCATGGATGTGATCATCCGGGAGATGAAAATGGAGGACTACGATCAGGTGTATGCCCTCTGGACGGAGATTAAAGGCTTTGGAATCCGCACAGTGGATGATTCCAGAGAGGGTGTGGAGCGGTTCCTCAGACGCAATCCCACCACCAGCGTGGTGGCGGTACAGAACGGCCGGATCATCGGAAATATTCTCTGCGGCCACGACGGGC
>CALWQV010000056.1 GCA_944383785.1 uncultured Enterocloster sp.
GTGAGAATGGTGAAAAAGCGGTGGGGGATGCGGGTGAAAAGGGGCATGGGTGTGGGTCCTTTCTGGGGTGTTGTTTTCATGGGAAACGTGGTGCCATTTCTGCAAGTGTCTCCATCAGCTCCCTATTGGGAACCGATACGCAGCCGTCTTCATAATTGAGAAATCCATATACGACCATTGCGGAAAATATTTCATCCCTTGTCTTTAGCTCCATGGATGTAGCGGCATACTCCCGAACTTTGGCCGGCACGGCAAGATTGGAGAGCAGAAGGCCAACGTCATCCTTCACGCTGTCCACATTGGCACCGATATAGTAGAACAGTTCATCGTAGGGTCCGGAACTTGTCCAGTAGTTACCCAGATTATTATTCTCCAGAGCCAATACAACGGAACGGGGGTTATAGACCCGCTCTCCTCCCTTGGTATGGTACCCGTCGTACCAGGTGCGCAGCTGCTCCCGCGTAATCTTCCGGTCTGTAATATTCCGCTTCAAATACCGGTCATAGAGTTCATCCACTTCCCTGTCCGTAAAACCAAAGTATTCGCTGTATTTTTCTTCCGTCACCATAGTATATTCGCAGAACATATTCAGCTCGGAGCCGCTGGAGTACTTGGCAATCGGCAGAATACCGGTCATATAAGCCAGCTCAACGTAAGCATTATCCTTAAGAAGATTACTCAAAAATTTTGTGAACTGGGCTTTCTCTCTGTCATCGGCAAAATTCTGATGATAGATATAATCCCACTCGTCCAATACAAAGATAAACTTTTCTCCGCCGCAGTACTCATAAACCTTTGTCAGCGCATCCCACAGTGCGTCATCTTTCTCGATTTCCGCTTCCGGATAAGTTTTTTGCAAATCTGTCAGCAGTCCCTTCTCGAACCGGCTAATGTACTGGTCATAAGAATGGCAGTTTGCGGGCGCTTTATTAAATGTTATATGAATCACATTGTGCTGATTCAGATGTTCTGTGTACCACGGATATTTTGATACCGCTAAAGAATCAAACTCCTTATGGCTGTCCACGCCTTTGCCGAAGTACGAGGCAATCATATTGGCCATAACGGTTTTGCCAAACCGACGCGGCCTGGTAATCGCCACATACTTAAGGCCTTTCATCGGTATCAGCTCTGAAAGGATTTTCGTCTTGTCTATATAATAGGTCATGGAATAATCTTCCTGAAACAAGCCATACGCACTGGTTCCGTTCAGATATACACCCATTTTCGCCTCACTTCCTTTCCTGCGGCATTTCTGTTCCTACTCCCCCAACACCTCCGCCAAATCCGGCACGTCCTCATCAAAATTTTCCCGCCCCAGCTGGCCGATTCTCGTGTCCCCGGCCTCGCCATACTGGTAGAGCTGGTCCAGGAATTCGATGGCAGCCCGAATCTTGGTGCGCAGCAGATAACCGCCGGACTGGGTGGCTTTTAACAGGCGGTCCGTGGAAACCTGTGGATTCCAGCCGTAGGCCCGGCCGTGAAATTCCTGAACACGCTCCAGCACCTGGCGGATCTCATCCTTCGTCAGAGGCGCCAGCTGAGGTGCTTTTACCAGAAGGTTCAGCACGGACTTCATTGGCTCCTGCTCCTCCGGGTAAATGGCCGCCAGGTTCTCATACTCGTGCTTGCCCTCGATCACGTCCTCGCCGTAGGAAGCGGTTATGGCAAACATGGTAAACACGGAATTCAGCTCCCCATCCGGAAGCAGGAAACGCCCCATGTTTCGGTAGGCATTTAGCCGTGCCTTCTTGCTGAACCGGCCAATGAGCTCTGTCTCATCAATCAGAATCACCCAGCCCCCGTATCCCAAGCGGGTGAACAGCCTGCTCATAAAGGCCATATAATCCATACAGTGCTTCGTCTTGCTAAAGGGGACGGAATACTTTGCCGTCTGGTTGAAAATCCTCTTGTAAATTTTCTTCAAGGCCCCGTTGGCGATAAAATCCCCCTCCAAATCCGACTGAAGAAGGAATTTCTCTTCCTGATCCTCAGTGCTTAAATACGCCCGCAAAAGGTAGTAGAGCTTATCCGTTTCCAACTCCTTGGCGGCATAAACCAAAAGATCGCTGACCACCGGACTTCCCGAGGACATCTTGTCAAAAACCTGCATAAATCCCGGCTGAACCCGCCCTGGCAGGTAGGTATTGTTCACGATTTTCTGGTAGGTGAGATACAGCTTGTCCAAGGGCGTTTCTTTGCTGAGAGACAAATAGGACACCACCATGTTGGCGGAATGGGCCATATTGAACACCGTATTCAGCAGATGAGTCTTGCCCTCGCCGTACTTGCCGGAAATCACCATGCCGTCGGATTTTCCCGTCTCCGACACCTGTTCCAGACGCCCGGAAATCTCCTTCATGATCTGAGGCCTTGCTTCGGAAAAATATTGGCCCACCGCTCGGGATGGGATGCCGGAGCGCAGGGCCTCGATCACCCGCCTTGCATCCATATCAAACATGCTGCTCACCTCCCAACGTAGCCTGGGCCACCTGCCCAGGGATTCCGATGCCTCCCAGGGCGGCATTTTTCAAAATCTCCTCTGCCTGCCCTCGGGTAATGGCGGCTGGGCCAGCCGCCGCGCCCCGTTCCGCCGCATCGCTTCCGGGCCCGCCTCCAAATCTGGCCGCTCGCTGCCGTTCAAGCTGAGCAAGCATTTCCCCGGACATGGCAACCAGGCTTTCCGGCGTGGAAAACTGGCCTGCCAGCCGGTCCAGATCCGCTACGTCGGTAAAACAGTTAAAGCGGGGACTGATAATCTCATTCTGAATCCGCATCCAGAGGGCCTGATAGGACTTGATCCCCGCCCGGTCATCGTCAAACAGCTCCCGGTCAAAGCCAAATACAAACATGATGTTGCGCAGACTGTCGATCTCATCGATCAGCTGTCGAATGCTCTCGTAGGTGTCCTCCCGGCGCATTTTCGTATAGCGCAGCTCCGAATTTCCAGAATGGCCCAGCAGCACCTCCATATCGTCCACCAGTACCACCACTCCGGAGTAGCCGCCCAGATGGAGCACCTCCACCAGGGAGCGGAGCATATGGCGGGCGTTGTAGCGGGTAATGCGGCTGGGAGACAGGCCCAAGCTTCGAAGGAGGGAGAGCTTCACCGTCTTATCCCCGTGAAGCCAGGCCAAAAGCAGCTCCTGATTCTGGCTTTCCAGCACCGGATGGCCCAGAATCCCGCCGGTCAGCAGACTGCATGCTAAGGCGAAATTATTGTCAAAAAGGGGATTATCCAGGAACATTTCCTTAAGCTGAAGGCGCAGCTCCCGTCTGGTAATGGCGTCCCCCAAATCCTGGGAGGAAAGGTAATCCATGAAATTCATTCCCTCCGGAATGGCGTCGCTGACATAGCCCATGTGCTCCGCCACCTTTCCTGCGCAGCGCCCAAGGGCCTCTATCAGATCGCACTGGCGCAGGATTTCCAGATAGATCTCCTTAAAGTCGTGGAGCCAGATCTGCTGGGCGGAAAATGTAACTACCTTATAGTTAAGCTTCCTGGCGCAATCCGCCAGCTCCCCCAGCAAGTAGGTTTTGCCGCTGCCCGGACGGCCAGTGACAAATTTGATCTTGCTCCCGCCTTCTTTTATGTACTCCTTCAGATATTTTTCGGTCCAAAATTCCGTTAAAACATCCATATACGCTCCTCCTGTGTACCCTTCCTAAAGCCGGATTCCTACCCTACGTTTATCACTGGAAAAACCGAATGGTAGACAAAAACTGCTCCTTGCCCTCGCCGTCCAGAATTCGGATGGCCTTTGCCTGCTTGCGGCACGGCCCGAACTGGAAACGCCGTCCATCCTTTGTGGTCAGATCGCTGTCCCGAAATTCGTAAAGCCGGGCCAGATCATAAGCAAAGCTCTGCTGGTCGTAATCCCGACGGAACCTTCCCATGGGAGTTAAAAACTTGTACAGATTCAGCAGATAAAGGTCGTTCCCTGTAGTCTTTCCAAACTTTAAAACCGCCAGGTCATAGGCTTCCGACAGCTCATTTAAGAAAGTCTGCTCGTTAAAAGATGCTTTCTTTAACCGTTCCTGACTGACACGCACCGTCTGCACCAAGCTGGCCGGACGCATACACTGCACCTTCTTGCGGTTCATATAAATATCCTGGTTTTCCGCGTCAAACCGTACCCGATAGGGGAACATCTCAAATACGGGATAAGTTCCTGTAATATCGACGCCTTTCTCCTGGCACAGTTCCATCAGTTGGCCGGCATAATCGCCGCTTTCCATATATTCTTTTCCATCAAAGCCCTCCACCAGCTCCTGGATCTGTCCGCGCAGGGATTCCTGGGCCTTTAAAAGCTCCTGACAGGCAGCCAGGTCCTTAGCCAGGGCTTTCAAATCGCCGTTTTCCGTATTTTTCCCAATGGATTTCACATTCTTCTGGAGAGAAGCCGCCAGATCCTTTATCCGTTTTTCTAAGGGAGCCAATGCTCCGTAAAGCTCTTCGTAATTCATCTTTTGTCCTTTCTTTTACGCCCCTTTGCATGAGGGCTGCGCCTTAAACAATATCCTTATCCAGTATACTCGAGTCGTGGAAATGTTTCAATATGGAATCGATGAAAAACGCCAATTTCATTGTATCTGCGTCACAGCTGTGGTAAGATAGGGCTGTTGAATGCACTTTTTATAACGGACTGGAGGCGTTTCATGGAGCTCTATCCCTGGCAGCAAGACTGCTTAAAAACATGGCGGGACAATGATTTTCGCGGCATTGTCCATGTGGTCACTGGCGCGGGAAAGACGGTGATGGCGATGGCTGCCATCCGCCTGCTCCAGGAATCCCAGCCCTTTCCCATCCAGGTGCGGGTAGTGGTGCCTACCGCTTCCCTGGCCCGCCAGTGGATCACCGCCATGAGGCGGTTTCTGCCGGACTGCAGCGGTTCGGGCGGTGGTTCAGGCGGCGAAATACCCGGCCAGTACGGAGGAGTTAGAAAGGATTCCCCTGACCGCCGGTATATGGTTTATGTGGTTAATTCCGCCCGGGACGTGATCTCGCGGCATATTCTTGAGGGGCTGAACCAGGGGATGGGAGTGCTGCTGATCACCGATGAATGCCACCACTACGCTAGCCCTGAAAACCGCCGAATTTTTTCTTATTTGAGCGCCCCGAATCTGCCCCGGGAGCGCTGCTTTTCTCTGGGACTTTCCGCCACGCCTTATGTTGAAGGTTATGAGTCTGTCCTGGTCCCCTCCCTGGGCAGGGAAATCTTCCGCTACAGTTTCAGCGAGGCGACGGCGGCCAGGAATGTCTGCCGCTTCAGCGTTTTCCAGATCGCCCTGTCCTTTACTGCTGATGAACTGCAGCAGTACGATTCCGTAAGTTATCAGCTGGCGGTTCTCCTGAAATGTCTTTTGAAAGAATATCCGCAGCTGACCGCATTAGACCAGCTTTATTTTTTCCCTTACCTTCGTCATCTAGCAGCAGACGACCCGGAATCCCTCCCGGCAAAGTTCCTGGAATTGACCCGTCAGCGCAGCCAGATCACCTACACAGCCCAGGCCCGGAATGCCTGCGTGCTGGATCTCATCGCCGAACTAGGGCTGTCGCGGCAGATTCTTGTCTTTGGGGAGCGAATCGACCAGGCGGATGATATTTATCAGATTCTATGCCGCCAGTATCCCAGCCGCACGGGCCGTTACCATTCCGCTCTGCCGCCCCAGGCCCGCCGCAATGTGCTGGAACGTTTCCAAACCGGAGAACTGCGCATCCTGGTGACCTGCCGCTCTCTGGACGAGGGCGTAGATGTTCCCGCAGCCGCAGTGGGCATCATCCTTTCCGGCACTTCCACCGGACGCCAGCGCACCCAGCGGCTGGGGCGGATCTTGCGGATCAGCGAAGGAAAGCGTACTGCCTGCATGTATTATCTTTATGTCAAGGAATCATCAGAAGAAAGCGCTTTTCTGCCGGACACGGAGGACGATTTCCCGGTGTGCAGCCTTTCCTATGAGATGTTTAATCATTCTTTCTGCCACCCTGCTTATGAAAGGTTGGCAGCCAGGGTTCTTGATCTCGCGAAAGACCGCAGACTGGACGAAAGACAGATGAGGGAGATGCGGCGCTGTCTTTTGGAAGGGCTGATCCGGTCCGATTGGCTGCTTCCGGAAGAAGAGGTGGCGGAGCGTATCCGGCAGGCGGAGAATATAAGGGAGAAGAATTATTGGGTGTGCGTGAAGGAAATTCAGAAGGGACAAGAAGAAAGCGGGCGTCCAGATTGAGATAAGCCGCTCTAGGATGCTGTACTCCATCATCTCATATTTCAGTTTGGTTCCCTCGGCGATCTCCATAGGAAGGAGGGCACGGGCTACGGATTTTTCTTTTATTCATGTCCAACAAGCCTTACGGTACTGTCCCAGCAGAGCCTTAATTTCCATATTCAAATTTTCTGGCATTTCCTGCTTAGTCTGGGACAGGAGCTTGATCCACAGTTTCAGATGATAGTAGCCTCCTGAAGCGCCAGGCCTCAGCACCTGAATCCGAACCTGCACCTTCTTTTTTTCAAACAGCGGCACCACAATATAGTAAAGCCGGTCATCCTGAAAGGAAAGGTATCCCAGCTCCTGTCCCTGCCGGTTTCGGACGAATAACCGGTGATTCCGGAGGGCAGAGGGCAGAAGAAACTCCCCTTCTTTTAGGAGCACAGGGCGTCGGCTGCTTTTCGCTTCCAGCATAGCGGCCATGCTGTAAACAGATTCTCCTTCACAGACACTCCCTTCCTTCACTGCCAGCTCCTTCAGTATAGCGCTGCAGTCCAGAAACTGCTGCGCCAGAAGATAGGTCAGTTCCGGCTGAATCTGCTGCCGAAGCTTCTGTAAATCACGCCTGGTTCGGCCGCCGCTGCAGGAAGCTTCCGCCTCGTCCAGCAGTTCTTTGCTGAGGCGGTAAAGACTCAGCAAAAATAAAGGAAAATCCTCCTCCATCTGCCATAGGTATTTCCCTTTTGTGATACAAAAGCTTCCTAAAATCCCGCCCTCTGAATCCTCCGCATAATGAAGGATTTCGCGGGAGCGATAAGCCTGAGGGTTTAGCGGAGCGTTCCAGGCGGGGGCGGATGGCTTGACAGAAGCGCTTTGGGGCTTGCAGTGGTTAATCTCTTTTTTTAATAGGCCGTAGGCCAGGTTAATCTCCTGAGCCCGCAGGAGACGGAGTTTTTCGGGAGCCATTTCTGAGCTGCTGCCGGAACTGTTTTCAAACGCCGCTGCCGAACCCGGCATAGCGTCAGGGTGAACCTGGTGCATCAGCTGGCGGTATCGCTTCTTTAATTCTTCTTGGCTGGCTCCTGGGGCGAGGCCCAGGAGGCGGTAGGCTTGGTGGGTGGTCATGGTTTCGTTTTTGAGCCGTCCTTTGGGTAGAGATGATAAATTTGTGCCTGGGACTAATATAGCATGGATGGTGATTTATGTAAATCCTGTTATACATGCTTGAGAGTGAAAAGTTTGTAACTCAAACTTCGCACATAGATTTTACTTATGCACCTCCTCAGTCCCTCCCTTCATCGCATCTCTCTCCTCTCCCGCCCTCCCCTCCCCGCTTCCGCAAACTTTATGTCAACAAAAAACCTGTCCTTCCAAACAGCCTCAGCCATTTAGAAAAACAGGTTTTCTCAAAACACTATGTAATTTCTTATACTAATTTCGCCCCATCCGCTCCTGCGCCATCTGGGCCAGCCTCTGCGCAGTCTCTGCAACTCCCAGCACGCTGCTGTCAATCATCAATTCATACTCACAGCCCTCTCCCCAGTTCCTGCCCGTATGGTGATTGTAATAATCGCTCCTCTGCCGGTCCACCTTTTCCACCGCAGCAGCCGCATCCTCTCTGCTCATCCGGTTGCGCTCCATAATCCGCTGAATCCTCTGCTCCAACGGTGCTGTCACATAAATGGAAAATAATTCCGGCTCTTCCCGCAGCACATAATTAGCGCAGCGCCCGATCACCACGCAGGAGCCTTTTCCCGCCGCATCGATGATGATTCCCGACTGAGCCTGAAACAGAAGCTCCCCAATGGGCTTGCCGTCCAGGGTTCCCGCCCCGCCTTTTGTCTTTAAAAGGGCTGCGGGAATGGGCCTCTCATCATGGATCGCCAAAAGTCCCCGGTCAATACCGCTCTTCTTCGAAGCCAGTTCGATCAATTCCCGGTCATAAAAGGGAATTCCTAAAATTTTCGCCATGCGCTCCCCAATCTCATGTCCGCCGCTGCCGTACTGCCTTCCAATGGTAATTAAAATCTTCCCCATAAAAATCCCCCTTCCATCTTCGTTCACTGAACGCTCCAGCGCCCAGACCAACCTGCGCGAATCTTACATCACCCCTCCCTCTTCCTTCACCCCCTCTGTACTTTCCTTCATAAACATAATCTTAGGCGTCATAAGAATCATCTTTAAATCCAGCAGCAGAGAATAATTGCGGATATACGTCAAATCCAGCTTCAGCTTATCATACGCTGTGGTATTATATTTCCCATAAATCTGGGCATAGCCCGTCAGCCCCGCCTTTACCTTCAACCGGTAAGAAAACTCAGGGATCTCCTCCTCAATCTGTGCCGCCAGCTCCGGCCGCTCCGGTCTGGGGCCTACTAGGGACATTTCCCCTTTCAAAATATTCCACAACTGCGGCAGCTCGTCCAATCTAGTGCGGCGCAGCAGCCTGCCCACCGGAAGAATCCGATCATCGTCCTCAGAGGCCAGCCGGGCCCCGGAAATCTTTTCCGCATCCTGCACCATGGTCCTAAATTTGCAAATGCGAAACACCTTTCCGTCCTTTGTAAGACGGTCCTGACGGTAAAATACCGGTCCCGGATCCGTAAAACGAATGGACAAGCTAATCAGCAGGAAAAATGGACTGGAAATCACTAAACCAACCAATGACAGCACAATATCCATAGCCCGCTTCATAAAGCGCTGCTCAATCTGTAATCCATCGTTTCTGGAAAGAAACAGCGGCGAATCAAAAATATCCAGGGCCGTGGAAGTCTGCATTAAAATATCGGATATTTTAGGAACCGTGTAAGTACGAATCGACCAGTCAAAGCACTGTTTCATCAGCAAATTCCGTTCATGAGACGGAATATCCCCGATAATCACCGCGTCATAATCCTTTACCTGGCCCAGAATTTCCTCCACCCCCTGCCTGATATGTACGGCCCCCGCCAGGAAATATTTATCCTCACGGGAGTTAATTTTGTCCATCAAATGAAATGCCGACCGGTCCCCATAAACCAGAAGCATTTTCTTGGGCGGAAACAGTCTACGGTAAATCAGCTGGAAAACATTGGCCCAAATCGCCACAACCGCGAACTGCACCAATGCCATAGCCGCCATGGGATAAAGGGGATGAAACTTCTTATCCAAAAGGGAAATCTGAATATAGGTAATGGCATTCACAAATATAATGGAAAGCACCTGGGACCAGATCAAATTTCCCTTTTTCAAATAGGCAATTTTAAAACCGCCGTAGGTTCGGAAAAAGAAAATCAAGAGCAGCGCATACAGCGCTACCATCAACCAGTTTCCCCTGCGCCAGAAGGGCGCTTCAATAATCCGGTTATAGTAGCCGTTCCACATAAACCAGAAGATCGCCGCCACAAAAAACACAGCGTTAAAAGAGAATATAAACTTAATAATTCGTTTGTAATCTTCGTAATTCTTCACATCAATCGTTCCTTAGTCCATTTTCCTGCAAACCGCCAGCCCCGCCATAACCAGCGTCCACATCACCGGCGTAGCAATGGGAAGATTAATATTCACAAAAGCCTGAGCCCCATAGCACAGTGCGGCAAAAGCGCAGCCCGCCGCATAAGGATTTTTTCTGCCCTTCCTTAGCATAGTCCGGACAGAAGTGCCGAGAAATCCCAGGTACGCCGCCAGTCCCACCGGACCGATGGTCACCAGGTACTGCAGGTATTCATTGTGAGCGCTGTCAAAAATCTCCCCGTATCTGCGGGTACTCTCGATCACGTCCGGCTTTGTCAGGATTCCAAAGGTATCCGGTCCAAAGCCAAACAAAATATGCAGCGGGGACTGACTCAGATAATTTTTGAGGCCCACGCGCCAAATATAGCCTCTGTGGGTTCCCCAGTCGTCGCTGAAAATCACATAATTCTTCAACGCCCCGTAACGCTCTCCGTTCCCAAATACATTGGCGTCCAGCAAAATGAAGACCACCGCCAGAATCAGCACCAGCAGAAAAATACCCCACGCCTTCTGAAGCTTCCCTTTCTGCTCCAGGGCGCTGTTTCTCACAAACCGCTCACCAACATATAATACAACTGCCAGCAGCCAAAAGGCAATAACAATATATGTCAGTCCTGGGAACTGCACCAGCACCCGGAAAATGCCGTCCAACTCCAGCACCCGATCCTGCATATTCAGGCTCAGCCAGTCCACGATCAGCACGACGGAAAAAAAGGTGGCCACAATTACCCCGTACCGTTTTACTCCCTTCCATTCCTTAAAAAGATACAGCGGGAGAAGGCCAAACATAGCCGCCAGCGCCAGGTAGGCGTTATCACTCTGTCCTGTTACCAGCGCGGCCATGGAAACAAACATGCAGACATAATGCCACAGACATTTTACACCCGGCTTCTCCAGGGCAAAGAGCAGGCTGGAAAGCCCCAGTGATAAGCTCACAAAAGCAGTATAGGTATTAATATTTCCAAAAGTGGAAGTGAAAATTGTGTACTGCTCTTTTGCAATATAGTCCTTAAAATGAAGCAGGTTCAGATCAAAATAATCCGTAATACCAAAAATACACACAAACAGGGAGGAGACCAGAAAAAATTCCAGAACCGCCTCCTTCAGGCTGCTGAGGCGGAAAACCAGCCAAAAGGAAATCCCATAAATCAGCAGCAGGAACAGACCTGTAAATCTTCCTTCATTTCCCCAGAATGACTCATACACATAATCGGAAGCCACAGTCGAGATCAAGGCCACGATCAAAAAAACGATCAGGCACTTTTCCGGAAGCGTCAGCGTCTCCTTCAGCCTCGAAAGCTTAAAACAGCTGAAAAATTCTTTCGTATAAATGCCGCCGGACCGGGACAAATCGAAAATCATCAAGGCAATCCCCACTGCCAGCACGCCAAGGGCCAGAGCCAGCACGCCAAGATAATAAAACTGATATTTGGCCGGTAAAATATCGAAATAAAACTCTTTATAATACAGGGGGAACACAAACAGCACCGCGATCAGAAACAGGTCGCAGAATATATGGACCAGCCGCTTCCCCCAGGCAATGGCCTGACCGTCATATTGCATCATGATTTCATTCGCTCCTCATTTTGTATTTTGCATCACATTATATCATGTCTCAGGCCGCAAGCACAACGCCAAATCAATTTTTTCCTAATGTCCACAGCACCCGGGCCGTCAGCTCAATTCCCTTTAAATATTCTTCAATCGATAAATGTTCATTTGGCGCGTGGTTGTCGGAATCCGGATCTGACCAACGGACCTGAATCGCCGGAAGCCCCATTACCTTGGTCCACAGAAAATCCGGGGCCGTGGACGGACGGCAGGGATAAACCACATAATCCCCATAAACCTCTTTTGTCACTTGAGAAATCACCGGCACATATTCATGATCCACCGGCGTTTTAGACGGAAGAACGCCGCCCTTCATCTGTACCTCTACATTCTCATACCCCAGCTTGCGGATGTAAGCCGCCACCTTGCGGTAAATAGCCTCCGGCTCCTGTCCCTCTACCAGACGGATATCAAGGCTGGCATAGGCCTGGCTGGTCACAACTCCGGCGCCCTCTCCGGAATGGAGCTGCCGGATGTTGAAGGTAGGCGTTGTATTCAGCTTTACATAATAGTCCTCATTCTCGTTAACGCATGGAACCGCGCCGTAGATCTCTTCCATCTCCTTTTCTACAGGCGGAAGGCTCTTTAAAATCTCGATCTCCTGCGCTGACGGCGGAACAATCCCATCATAAAAGCCGTCCACATTTACATGATCTCCCGTTTTCAGCTTTCCCAGAAGCTCCACCATCTCCCAGGCGGCACTGGGCAGCACCGGAGCAAATCTGGAATGGGCGTCTTTTTTCATCGTCTTTAAAATCAGGTCAATGGACACCACCCCTTTGGCTCCGAGGGCAATAATCGGCACATTTTTCTCATTTTTCGGTCCATCGCTGAAAAATACCAGATCCGCCTTCCATTCATCCTTGTGTGCCTGCAAAAATTCCGGCAGCCCCACGCTCCCCGATTCCTCGCAGCCCTCAAAAACGAAAATAATATTCACCGGCACCTCTCCCAGCTCGCTGTTCAGGAAATCAAATGCCTCCAGGTGGGCCATCAGCGGCGACTTATTATCCGCGCTTCCACGTCCATAAAGTTTTCCGTCCCGCACCGAAGGCTCAAAAGGCGGACTCTGCCAGAGGCTCAAATCTCCTGTGGGCATTACATCGTAATGGGCATAGATCAACACGGTCTTCTTTTCCGGGTCTTTCCCAAAGCGTCCAACAATCACCGGGTAAGGCTCCACCGGATGAATCTCCGTCTCAATTCCCAGTTCCTTCATTTTTCCCGCAATCAGGCAACAGCAGTCAATCACCCCTTCGCCCGTAGCGCTGACGCTGGGCTGTCTTACCAGTCTCACCCAATCCTCAATCCAGCTCTCCCGATTCTTCTCCAAACTCTCCTGAAACATCTTGTCAAATTCCTGTTTTGCCTTCATAATTCCTCGCCCTCCCAAATTTAAGATTTGCATTGAATACGACAATTCCTGTCCCCACAAGCATAACATAGAACCAGCATATTTTCTACTATACGATTTTCTTAATATCTGCTATGATAAATGTAGCCCCTGGCGGCCAGCAAATCCCGCCAATCTTTTATCTGTAAATTTCTATTATGCCATCATATTGTCTTAATATTCATCATTTTATTCCTTTCACTTGTTCATTTCCCCAACTGGCAATAATTTCCCTTATTGGAAGTATAATCAACTCGTAATGCAGTTAGGAATTTCAAAAAGTATTTCAAAAAGAAAAAAGGAGAGTGCATTAATTATGAGAAAGCAGACAAAGTTAGTTGCTGTACTTTCAACAGCAGCGCTGCTGGCCATCGGTGCATCCATGACTTCCTTTGCGGCTACTGGCTGGGTTGAGGAAGATGGAACCTGGGTTTACTACAACCGCGACGAAGAGAGAGCCACCGAGGAGTGGAAGAAGTCCGGAGACAACTGGTTCTGGCTGGATGACAACGGCGAGATGGCTGTTGATCAGCTGGTTGAGGATGATGACGATTACTACTATGTAAACGAGGCCGGCGCTATGGTATCCAATCAGTGGGTTGCCATTGAGAATGAAGATGCTGGCGATGATGACGAGCCGGATTACTACTGGTACTACTTCCAGTCAAATGGTAAGGCTTATCAGAGATCTGACAATGCTTCTCCGACCTCTATCGGAGCAAAGACCATCAACGGCAAGAAGTACGCCTTCGATGAAGAAGGCCGTATGCTGTATGGCTGGGTAGAAGACGGTGAGCGTCAGACCGACGATGAGGCCTGGAAAACAGCTGATTACTACTTCGGCGATGAGAACGACGGCGCTATGAGCCTTGGCTGGAGACAGATTAATATTACTGATACAGAGTACGAGGAAGCACAGCCTGGTGATGAATACTGGGATGAGGAGCAGGACAGATGGTTCTACTTCCAGACCTCCGGTAAGAAAGTAGTTGCTGATGACAATGAGTTAAAGACCAAGACTATCAACGGTAAGAAGTATGGCTTTGATGATACCGGACGTATGGTATCTTCCTGGTACTCTTCTGAGGTTGCTACTGGAGCTACGCTTGCTTCCAATGCTACTGCACAGCAGATCGGTGATTGGTCCAGTTCCTTCATGTACTTCAGCGATCCTGAGGATGGCGCTCGTTATACCAAGGGTTGGTTCAAGGTTGTTCCTGGCTATTATCTGGAGCAGGATGAGTATGAGGATGGATCCGATTACTGGTACTATGCAGATGGTGACGGTGAGCTGTATGCAAATACCATTGAAACCATCAAGGGCAAGAAGTACGCATTCAACGCAAATGGCCGCATGATTGATGGACTGGTATTCCTGACCATGGATGGTTCTAAAGAAATCGTAACTGTACATGCAGACGATGAGGAAGGCGATGAGTATAACACCGGTGATGATTTCGACATTTTTGTTGAGAATCATGATGACGATATTAAGGCCGGAACGCTTCGTTGCTACTACTTCGGCGATTCCGATGACGGCGCAATGAAGACTGGCAAACAGACTGTTGAGATCGACGGAGAGAAGTACAGCTTCAAGTTTAAGACCAGCAGCAGCACCAAGGGATCTGGTATTGTTGGAGAAGATGATCACAAGCTCTACAATGCTGGTAAACTGGTAGAGGCTGATTCCGATGATAAGTATAAGATCGTTGCTTATGATGAGGCTACAGGGGTATCTACCAAGATGGATGTAGACAAATTCCTTAAGGAAGTTAAACCTCATGAGGCTGTTAAGGGTGAAGATGCTTATGATGAGGATGAGACTACCTGGGTTCTGGACAATGTAGATGATAAGGAAAATGACAATCAGGTTCTTTACTACTTAGTAAATACTTCAGGTTCTATGGTTAAGAGTAAGACCAACGCTAAGGACGGCGAGGATTACAAATTCACCGTTAAGGATTACCTGATTACTGAGATTGCGATTGAGAACTAATTTTAAAATGCATTAAGATAAAAAGCACGGCCGACGGCGATAGCTGAAGGCCGTGCCTTTTAGAGGGTATGAAGAAAAGTCTGTAAATAGGGTTCTTCTATGATAAGACGTGGTGGAATGCTTGGAAATCTGGCATTCCACCTTTGTTTTATATATACCATCTAAAGGATGGCATGTCAATAACAGGCGGTTTCCCCGCCCGTTTTAACCAGGCTGTTCTTTTATTTCGGAAGTCGACCCTCATACATAATACTCAGTTTACCGTAGACCTGTGCCCAGTTTCGGATGGTTATAGTCCATCTTTTGGTCGCTTCAAAAGTAGCCAGATACAAGGCTTTCAGCAGCGCTGTACCGCTTGGAAATGCACTTCTTTGCTGATTTAATCTCCGATACGTGGAATTCAAGTATTCTATGGCATTGGTCGTGTATATGACCTTCCGAACGGTCGCTGAAAATTTGAAAATCGAAGAAATTGCATCCCTGTTATCCCTCCAGCGTTTCATAGAATTCGGATATTTGGAAGCCCATTTTTCAGTTACCCTCTCAAGGGCTGCCAGGGCTTTCTTTTCATCTGGTGCCTGATAGATGGTTTTCAGATCCGCTGCAAAGGCTTTCTTACCTGATGGACAATACAGCGTTGATATTCTGTCTTTGGAAAGGCTGCCGAGATGGCTTCTTTAATCCCGGACAGACCATCCGCACAAAGGATCAGGATATCTTTTACACCACGGTTTTTCAGCTCGTTGAGGACGGACAGCCAGTATTTAGAGCTTTCGTTATCACCAACCTGAATGGTAAGAACTTCTTTCCTGCCTTCCGTATTGATTCTCAGAATCACATAGGCTGCCAGTTTCCGGGTTACTCCATTATCCCGAACAGAATAGTGTATGGCAGCAATAAAAAGAATCGGATATACTGCATCTAAAGGGCGGTTTTGCCAGTCTTCAATCTGAGGAAGAATCTTGTCTGTCACATCAGAAATAAATCCTTCCGAAGTTTCAAAACCGTAAATATCCTCGATCGTTTCAGAAATCTGTCTGGTGGTCATCCCCTTGGCATACATGGAAATAATCTTCTTGTCGATATCAGAAATATCTTTCTGGCGCTTTTTTACGACTCGGGCCTGGAATGTGGATTTCCGATCCTAAGGGACCTCGATTTCCATGGAACCATAGCTGCTGTTTACACATTTGCGTTTGTAACCATTGCGGTAATCATCGTTATCGGGTCGTTCAGACTTTTCATATCCGAGGTGATCATCCATTTCTGCTTCCATCATTTCTTTGATGGTTCCACCCAGAAGATCCTTCAGAGCCTCCTGAATATCTTCGGCTATCTGAATATCGTATTCTTCCAAAAGCTGATGGATAATGTTACGTTTTCCTTCTGTCATTTGTACCTGATGTACGGGTTTCTTCTGTTTTGCCATAATAAAAGGCCCTCCTATGAATTAGATTTTATCATAGCAGAACCTTTCAGTTACATATTTACAGAAAAACTTTCACATCGCCTGGGAAGCCTTGTTTTTTCGCCAGCCGACAAAGGCTACTACCACTCCCCATTACTTTTTTAGGTATATTTTGGCAAAAACAGCAAGCGGTACTACCCCTAAAAATGAGAGATAGCACCGCCCATGATTCAGCTGTAATTAGCTAAAAATTCCCATCGAAAAAATTAATCCTCCAGCTTGAAGCTGATGATCTCCTGATCCTCAACGGTGAACTTGTAGTCTTCGCCGTTCTTCGCGCCAGACTTATTCTTCACCATGCTTCCAGAGGTGTTTACAAGATAATAGTGGGTATTATCATCTTTAGCACCATTAACTACGTAAACCTCGGCATCTGCATCGTAGTAATCACCAAGCTTTTCATCGTCTTTATCAGCCTCGGTAACCTCTGTACTCTCAGCCATCAGATCTTCAACATCCAGCTTTGTAATCTTGATATCAGTAATCTTACCGCTCTCTTC
>CALWQV010000057.1 GCA_944383785.1 uncultured Enterocloster sp.
TACATGGTGGGAATCATCAGCATCAGTCCCTGGGAGGCGGTGTAGGAAGTTGCCAGGCTTCCGGCATCCAGAGCTCCATGGACTGCGGAAACTGCTCCGCACTCAGACTGCATTTCCACCAGTTTAACCGGCTGTCCGAAGATGTTCTTCTTTCCATTGGCCGCCCACTTGTCCGTCAGCTCCGCCATGGGAGATGAGGGGGTGATGGGGTAAATGGCCGCTACTTCTGTAAAGGCATAGGCCGCGTATGCGGCGGCTTCATTGCCGTCCATTGTCTTTTTGATCATTGCCATCGTTCTTGATTCCTTTCCCGATTGCGCTGCAATCGACCTATAACATAGTTTTACGTTTTAGTTTATCGTATTAGTTTAACGTTTGTCCTGATGGCACTTATTATAGTTTATCGTAAAACTAAAATCAAGAGTATTTTTACTTTTTGTGAATTTCCACGATTTTTTGTGGTTCTTTTTGTCTATTCTGCCTCATTTCCTATTTTCGGCCTGCGGCTAAGCTTGACAAACTACCAGAACCTTTATTATGATAGAAGAAACAGCTACAACGATTCATTTCGAAGGGGTTTCCATATGATTACGATTAAAGACGTTGCCCGCAAGGCCGGTGTTTCCGGTACTACGGTTTCCATTATATTAAACGGCAAAGCCGACGAACGGCGCATCTCAGAAAGCACTCGGGAACGGGTCTTATCCGCCATGGCGGAGCTGGGCTATCAGCCCAACTTAAGCGCCAGACGTCTCAGAGTTCAGACAAAGACGGTTCCCACTCTGGCATTCTACTGGCCCATCGATTACCGCTCCAACATTCTGGCCTCCTTTCTGAACAGCTTCCAGACAGCGTTTAAAAATCGTGGGATTGAGTGCGACCTGCTGATCCGTACTTATGAAAATGACCAGATTGAAAAAAGTATTGATCCTTTAATTAAGAACAGCTACACCGGCGCTTTAATCGGCGCGACCTCCCAGAAGGATATGGAGACTCTGGAAAAGCTGAACCTCCAGGTTCCTGTGGTGCTGATCAACCGCCGTTCGGAAAAGTACTCCACCGTCTATACTGACTATAAAGCCATCGGCTTTCAGGCCGCCAGCCTGTTTCGTCAGAAAGGGTATACGGATGCTGCTGTCTTTACCTCCAAACGTCCTTACATGGCCACAGGGCTGCGTACCCAGGCCTTTCTAAATGCCTGCGCTCAGATCGGCATCACCGTGGACCCGGAGGAAATTTTCGCTACTACCAACTCCATCTCCGGCGGCGTGCAGGCCGCTAGGGCCTACTGCTCAGCTTCCCAGCCTTCCAAAGTGATTTTCTGCGAATCCGACCAGATGGCTCTGGGCGCTATTTGGGAACTGAACCGTCAGGGCATCCGCCTTCCTGAAGATCGGGAGCTTCTATGCATCGGCATGATGGACCCGGAAATGACCGAATACTCCTCGCCTTCCCTGAGCACCATCCAAATGGACAACCGGGAAGTGATGGAACGGGCCGTGGATTTGCTGATGGATGCCATCTCAGGCGGGCCAAAAGAGCCTAGGCAGATCGAAATTCCCTTCCAGGTATGCCTGCGGTCCACCTTCCAAGTTCATGCTTCTGCTGTGAAAAATAATTTTCCCTCTTGACAAGAGGGAATTTATTTTTTATAATTGGATTAACGATTTAGTTTAACGTTTTACTTATATTAGTCCTGTCCTGAAAATAATTATAAAAAGGATGTGAGGATTTGTTCTGGAAACGTAAGGAAGCATCAACAGCGGCTCCCGCTGGAGCGGCCCTCCCTGCTCTTACCGGCGCTCCGCTCAAATTCAATAGTGTAGAATTTCGCGATGGTCAGCAGTCCCTTTTTGCCACCCGCATGACCACTGAGGACATGCTTCCCATTCTCCCTTTGATGGACGAGGTCGGCTATGACAGCATGGAGATGTGGGGGGGCGCTACCTTCGATGTGGCGGTCCGATTTCTGAAAGAGGATCCCTGGGAGCGGGTCCGGGCCTTTAAGCGCCACATGAAAAAGACTCCCTTGAAGATGGTTTTAAGAGCCCAGAACCTGGTAGGCTACCGGGCTTACCCCGATGATATTGTAGAAAAGTTTGTGGAGAAGGCAGCTGAGGCCGGCATCGACATTTTCCTGATTTTTGATGCCCTTCAGGATCTGCGCAACTGTGAGTCCGCCTTCCGGGCGGTGAAAAAGGCCGGTAAAAAGATCGAAGGCTCCATTCAGTACAACATCAGCCCCTTCCACACCACAGAGCAGTTCGTGCAGAACGCCCTGGAGCAGGAAAAGATGGGTGTTTCTCTCATGCATGTGGAGGATATGGCAGGTCTAATGACGCCTCAGGCTGCCTACGAGCTGATCTCGGCTCTGAAAAAGGCGCTGCATATCCCGGTTCATCTCCACTGCCACTGCACCGGCGGTATGGCAGAGATGGCCTACTGGGAAGCCATCCGGGCCGGGGTGGACGGCGTGGACGTATGCGTTTCATCTATGTCTATGGGCCCAGCCCAGCCCCCTATTGAAAGCATTCTGGCCGCTGTACGGGGAACTCCGAGAGATCCTGGCATTGACCTGGCCGTTTTTAAAGAAATCAGCGACTATTTTCTGAAAATCCGGCAGAAGTACGCGGATTTCGAGACAAAGCTGGTAGGCGTGGATGTGGGATGCTTAAAGCATCAGATTCCCGGAGGCATGCTCTCCAACCTGGAAGGCCAGCTAAAGGCCATGAACGTCTATCACTTGCTGCCCCAGGTATTGGAGGAGGTGGCCAGAGTCCGGGCCGACATGGGCTATCCGCCTCTTGCAACCCCATCCAGCCAGATGTGCGGCGCTCAGGCCACCACAAATGTCCTCACGGGCAGCCGCTACTCTATGGTCAGCAAAGAATTGAAGGGCTACTGCAAGGGCATGTACGGAAAGCCGCCGGGGCCCATCTCCCAGGAGCTTTTAGAGAAGGCTTTGGGGGATGAAAAGCCCTCTTTCCCCAGGCCGGGAGATCTTTTGGAGCCTGGCTGGGAGAAGGCCAAGGCTGAAGCGGGAAATCTTGCCCGCACCGAGGAAGATGTACTGACTTACGCCCTCTTCCCCAACTATGCCGTTGACTTTTTAAAGGCAAAATATCAACTATCATAAAATCCATTGGGAGGTTTACAAAATGAAACAGACTGATCCGGAAAAGCTTATCCGGGCCCGGAAAATTTTAAGGGAATTAAAAGAAGCCAGAGGCGGTTCTCTTCTGGAGTCCCACAAAATAATGGCCAATGACCCCAACCTGGTCAACGCCTTTTTACAGCAGTATATCAACTGCAACAAGATGGATACCTCCATCCCCAAGAAGTACCGCGAGCTGATCGTCATGGCCGTCGGGATGGCCACCGGCACCGCTACTACCATGAAGGTTCACTCCAAAATCGCCATGGAAAACGGCGCTACACTGGACGAAATTTTTGAGGTCATCCGTATTATCTTCTTCACCTGCGGCGTCACCAAGCTGCTGCCGATTTTAGAGCAGCTGGATGTATTCGAGCCGGTAGATGAGGCGTAACATTTGCTTTTTCCTTCTATTTGTGTAAATATAGTGTGATTGTATGTACGGCTAAAGCGCCGGGGAGTCGATATGTTCTCCGGCGCTTTAGCCGTAAGGTTATTTTGCCCCTAAGCCCAGCCACTTTTCCACGATCTTTACCGGAACACCGAAAGCTGCGGCAATATTCTCCACAGAATTTCCCATCCCGTACAGTCTCTGGGCAGTCCGGCGGTCTTTCGCTGCCGCCCGCTTTTTCATGCGTTTTTCTGTTTTCTTTACTGCCTGCCGCTTCTCACTCTCCACAAACATGTTAAAGATCGTCTCGTCATCGTCAAATAAATCTTCCATAATGCTGATTACCTCCTCTTCCCGTTCCGCCAGGTATTCCTCTAGAATCTCCTGGTCTTTGCAAATCCGGATGGTTTCCTTCACTGCTTCCTTGGTTCTCCCACAGCGTCTTACCTGCTCCTTCAGCACCTTTGTAAAGCTGACATACTGGCTGATGATATCCCCTTCCTCTCCGTCATAGATCACCTGTACACGAACCTCCACAGCCCCTTCCTCTCCTCCGAAAAACTCCTGCGACAGGAAAAATAGCCCTCACCTTTATGGCTGTTCTTCCTATTGCTTTTAATCCCTTACATGAAGCAATGTCCTTGGACTGCAGAGCTATTTTACCGCTAAACCCAGCCACTTCTCTACGATCTTTACTGGTACATCTAAAACCATAGCGATATTATCCACAGAAGTTCCCAGACCATACATTCTCTGGGCAGTCCGGCGGTCTTTCGCCGCCGCCTGTCTTTCCATACGTCTCTGTGTCCGTCTCTCCGCCCGTTTCTCCGCCTTCTTGGCAGCCTGCCGCTTCTCACTCTCCACAAACATGTTAAAGATCGTCTCGTCATCGTCAAATAAATCTTCCATAATGCTGATTACCTCCTCTTCCCGTTCCGCCAGGTATTCCTCTAGAATCTCCTGGGCTTTGCAGATCCGGATGGTTTCCTTCACTGCTTCCTTGGTTCTCCCACAGCGTCTTACCTGCTCCTTCAGCATCTTTGTGAAACTGACATACTGGCTGATGATATCCCCTTCCTCTCCGTCATAGATCACCTGCACCCGAACCTCCACAGCCCCTTCCTCCCCTCCGAAAAACTCCTGCGACAGCAGCAGCTTCTCCGGGCGGCTCTTTCTCTCCCCAGTATAGATCACGTAGATCTCCGGCCTGGGCAGCTCCACCCTCCGGCTCCCATGAAGGTTCTGCCCGGTCCGCTTCAAGTAGTCCTGGTAACTGCGGGTCAGGTACAGCAGCCCCCGGACAATGATATTCACCGTCCAGGTGGACTGGGCCTCCACCAGCACCACCAGACGGTCTCCCACCTGGAAGCCAAGATCGTTATACCCCTGGTTCAGAAGGATATTTTTGATGGTTACGTTTTTGATGCTTCTCTCCGTCACATCCCGGTCCTCCGGATGGAGGGCCCGGTATAACTGGAGCAGATATTTTGGCTTGCTGAATAGATCGGTAAACACGCTGTCCTTCGCCTTATGCTTTACGGTCTGGCCTGACAAAATTGGCTCCTCCCCTCTTTCTTATGCGGTTACTTTGTGACAAGACCCAGATCTTCCGCCCAAGGCGAGACATTCTTAAAAATATGTGTTCTGCTTTTATTTTACACGACTTTCATTCCTCTGTAAATTGGTGTCCGAGATCGTTCCGAAATGGAAGAACTGCCAATAGAATATCAGATGAATCATAGACGCCTGCGGCTTAGAATTTCCGACTCCTTTTTGATAGAGCTATCTTACCACGGCAGCTTTAAAAGCGCAAGCAAAATCGCATTTTTCCGATTCTGTCTGCGCTATATGTGTCAGCTTCATTTATGTCTCTTGCTCTTAATCCTTCACATCATGCTTGGTAAGCACTGACTTTGTACCGTGACATCTGGGCGCGGGATTCCTAAGCCCCGCCCGGTGTTCCCGGTCTGCCCGGTCCTGGGCGCTGATATATCCCCCGCCTTTTCCCAGCACCAGCTCTGCCGCAATCAAGAGCGCCCAAATGATAATGTGAAGCGCTCCGTAGATCCTGGGAAACAGCTCCGCCCACAGTCCCAATTTCAAAAATAAAATAAGCTCAATGACCATCAGCAGAACCGGCGGCAGAACCATAGCGTAGCAGATGCTCACCGGAAAATGGCCGAAATCCCCCAAGAGACTTAAAAGAAACATCAGTGTTATCCCGCCTTCTATGGTAAGCACAAAGCACCAGAAGGAAAGCCCCCGCAGCGGGGAAATCAAGAATGCGCTGGCCAGGAAAGCGGCGGATAGGATGATGTAAATGATTAGGTTGGTGAGTTTTTGCATAGTTGTTTCCTCCCTTTAAGATAGAGCGGGATAAAGTATTGCGTAAAGCCCGCTATAGCATACAATAATCAGCCCTATACTGATTGCCATATGAAGAAATGTTCGGATTTCTCCCCCTCTCAGTTTCTTTCTTTTCTTCTCTGTTGTACCTATGGTTCCATCCTCCCGTACAAATTGACGTTTCTGTTCATATTTTGCGGATCCACTGAAAATAATTGCCAAAATAGGCCCTAAAAACCACCATGCTAAGAGCAGAAGGGAACGAAAAGTATCTGATTCCACATATAGGAGTATCGCATTAACATTTTCCAACTGAACACTCATCCAATAAATAGGCACAAAAATCAACGGAACCAAAATAACTTTCATCCAAGAGGAAGTTATATCCTTCCTCTCTATCTCTTTCAGCTTCTTCCGCACCTGCTCCAGGCTATTTTCCAGCTCTGCTCTCTGCTGCGGCCCCGCAAGCTCCATCGCTTTATAGAAATCCCCTCCTTCATCCGGCAGCCGTATGTAGTTCGGGTCTGTCATATCCTTCCAGGAATGATAGCAGTTGGTACAGCAAAACTTTCCCAAATACCCCCTATAATTCCCCGGATTATACTTCAGTGCTTCCGTAAAACGCTCCTTTGCCTCTTTAAAACGCCCTGCTCTCAGCTCATCCTCCCCCTTCTTGCAAAGCCCGTCGGAGTAGTACACCAAAGCCGCCTTCGTCTGCTGTTCCCACTGCTTTACCTGATCCAACTGCTCCTGAGGTGCAAAACGCTTCATCATCTGGTAATCCCCGTTCTCCCGGTAATCAATGGGCGGCACCGTGTTTAAAATTTCCTCCATATTTCTGGCCCGGTAAGCGCAGAGCACTCTTCCCATATAGCTCTGCCAATCCTCCGGCTCATGGAGAAGAGCCTGTCCAAACAGCTCTCTTGCTTTATTGAAATCCTTCTTTTCCAGTTCCAGATACCCCAGATGGCGGATATTTTCCATAGTAACGTTTTGTCCGCCGCCGGAGCTTCCCCTGCGCTTCACCAGCCGTGAAACCGCATCCGTAATATCCTGCTCAAACCCGATATGGTTCATATCAATCGCCTGGAAGCTCTTTACCTCCCTGGGCAGTTCCTCCGGCTTCATGTCCTTATACAAAGGAATCAAGCGGCAAGTAGGATCGCCGTTCATCCGCGCCAGGTAGCGGCTCCACTCATTCTTCACCCACACCGCCTGGAACTGGTCAGGATTTGTTCCTAAAAGCAGCATCACCTTGGCGGAGTGAAGAGCGGAGTAGATCACCGGCTCATACTCTACCCCTGCCATAGATTCCAGAGTTTTCCTGGCGAAAAACACACGGTAGCCCTGTCTGGTCAACCGCTCATAGAGATCCTGGGCAATGACGCTGGCCTCGGTCCGGTTTCCGAAGTCGTCCGTTTCTTTATAGGAAATAAACACGTCAAACTTCTCCCCGCTGGAAGCCAGGATCCTGGCCCTGGAAAGAATCTTGTCAATCTTGGCGCACTCCCCCTGGTAAACCCGCCGGATCTCATCGTCCGCATACTGCAGGGCCTTCTTGAAATCCTCGTCCTGAGCCATGGGGATCATCTGCAGGCGGCGGCAGGTGGGAATCCGCTTCCCCGAGGATGGATCCTGGACGTACTCGATGCCGTATTTGCACAGCACCAGGCCGAAATAGCTTTCCGCATCCTGGGGATCCTGCTCGATCATCTGCTCATAGATCTGGATGGCCCGGTCAAACTCGCAGAGATTGCGCAGCTCATTTGCCCGGTTGTAGAGCTGGCTGTTTTCCGGGATCGCCAGGGTATTCACTGACTGGCAGTATTTACAGGTACACACTTTTTCTCCCTGGGCGAACTCCAGCGGAGCGCCGCAGGCTTTACAGCGAATAATCGATGCCATAATCTTATTCCTCCAACTTTTTCTGATCGTACATACTTATCCCAACTTTGTCCCGCAGTTCATGCAGAACTTGGCCCCCGGCTGAACCGGCGCGTGGCAGGACGGGCATACCGGCTGCTCCTGGACCTCCAGCTTCGCCCCGCAGTTCATACAGAATTTTGCTCCCGGCTGGATTTTCCCTCCGCACTCCGGGCAGAAAGCGCTTCCCGCGGAAGCTTCCGGCTGGGCTGCCTGAGACTGGACTCCCTGGGGCTGAACTTCCTGAGACTGGCCCCCCTGATTTCCTGCCGCCCCGCCATTTCCCATGGGCTGCTGGCCAAAACCTGCTCCGGCCATGGCTCCCGGCTGACCGTACATCCCAGGCCCTGCTCCCGGCTGGCCCTGATTTCCTGCCATTCCCGGCTGGCCGTATCCTGGCTGGCCGTATCCCGCCTGGCCATATCCCATAGCCCCATATCCCGGATAACCGTAGCCTCCCTGCCACATCCCTGGATTCATCTGCTGCATGGCTCCTCCCATAGCCCCTCCGAAAATTCCTCCTATATTCAGCCCCATTCCCATCCCCATTCCGGCTCCCATCAGCTCCGAGGACGTCCCCTCGTTCTGGGCCGCATCCTGAAGGATGTCATAGGTGCGCTTCTCCTGGTAGCTGTAGCCTAAACGCTGCATCTTCACCGCCTCCGAGTTAGCCTGGCTTAAGGCCTTCTGCAGCTCCCGGTAGTTGGGATCGTCCTCCGGCACGGATATGTCCTCCACAATAAAATTCACCACATCCATGCCGTACTCCTGGTACAGCTGCCTCGCCTTCACCCACAGCTGCTCCGAAATCTCCACCAGCCTGGTATTGATATCGAAAATAGTAATCTTATTCCCATTCATGTACTCGGAAATCATCTGCTTTACATGGCCGATGAGGTACGCTCTCAGTTTACCCGCCGCCTGCTCCTTATTCAGCCCGTCTGTGGTTCCCACCATCTTGGTCACCAGACTGGCGCTGTCAAAAATCCGCAGGGCCATCTGCCCCCTGGCCCGGATGGGGAAAATCACCTGGTACACCGGGTCCTGAACCGGAAGGGTATTGGGAGTCCCCCAGAATACCTCCAGGATATCCGCCTTATTGATGAAATACACCTCGCAGTGGAAGGGGGATTCCCCTCCCGTCGGAAGATTGATCAGCTTGCTTAAAAGCGGGATATTCTGGGTGCTTAAGGTATAGCGCCCGGGACCGAACAGGTCTAAGGCCTGCCCGTTCTTAAAGAAAAGCGCCTCCTGGGACTCGTGGACGATCAGCTGAGAGCCGGTGTTAAAATCCTCCGCCGGGTGTTTCCACACGATTTGGTCCGGTCCGCCTTCGTACTTAATAATTTTCAAAATATCCAGTGCCATTGAGTAATCTCCTCTCCTTTGTTTCAATTTTGCAATCTATTTATTGCAATTATACTTCCTACAAAATCCTCCGTCAATTATGTAGATACATGGAGTTGGAAAAAGGTTTTCGCATTTGTCAAAAAAATGCTAGTTTTGCCAAAATGTAGAAAAAAAAACATTTTTCATTATAATATTGGTAAAGATTTCGGAAGCAGCAAATTTTCCAAACGAAAAAACTCAATGGCAGGAAGGAGAAACCTATGCCAAGAGAGATTTTAACCGGAACAGGAACCATTCAGCCGGAAGATGAGCGCATACAAGCCCAGGAGGCTGCACTGCTCACCGGCCAGGATTACAGCCTTGCTCATCAGGAGCAGATGATACAGGATGCCTTCTCCCAGACCAGCCAGGTTACAAACTCAATGTGGGAGCAATTTGCGAAAAACCGCGGCATTAAAACTCTGGGACGCTCCTACAGCAGAAATAGCTTTGTAAACCTCCTGATGCTTTCGGAGGGTTATCCCTTTGATTCCCTCTTTTCCACCGATCCGCTCATGGCGAAAACCCGTGCTTATTACGGAAAAAAGGCTTATGATCTCCTGTCACAGGGCTCGGAAAACGCGGAGCTGGAAGAAATTTTTAGAAAGGCCGGGGAAAACCTGATGGAGGAAAAGCTCCCAGGCCTTGAAATCGCTGAGAAGGAAATCACCGATGATATGGATGAGCAGGCCCAATTGGAGGCAGACCAGTCCAACCGGAAAACGGAACAAAATGTAGCCCGCGCCGCCGTGATGGCTACCTTACTCCAGGATTATCTCCAATTCCAGCCCCAGAGCTTCAAGGATTATATCAAACAATGCGACCATTCGGAAACCCATCAGGCCCTCAACGAATCGCTGCAGGTAGCTACCGCCTACTGCGATTCCGTAAGCAGGCTCGGAGCCTTCCAGAAGAGCCTGAAGACACCCCAAACCAGTTCTTTCAGTCCTGTAACTTATATTAGACCGAGATTTTACCTTGAATACTTTGGAAGCCGGTTAGCCCATAATACCCTCAGGGAGGCGTCCCAGAAGATTTCTATGGCTAAAATCGAAAACCTAAGCAGAAATGTGATAAACAACATTATGTCCGTGCAGGATCCGGATGCCATTGCCTTTGCCGCCGACCCCCTTACGAAAGACGGACAAAGCTTTGGATTTACCCTAGATGAGGATGGAAATATCTACAAGACCCCTTCAGAGGACATACAGGAGATACGCTTGAAGCCTTCAGAGGACATACAGGAGATACGCTTGAAGCTGAACGATTGCCGGGACGCCCAAGGGAACGTGACTATGGCAGCGGTTTATGATTCGCTCTCCCAGATGTTATCCAAAAATCCTATGGAGCAGGGGACCGAGGAGATTCTGAATCGGATTTACATAAACGGTGAGAATGCCTATGACAAATACCATCGTGGGGATCGCAACGATCTCGTTTCCATGCCAGATCTAATCCGAACGATCATGGGAGAGATCACCCTTGGGGAAAAGCGGGCGGAGCTGGTCCGGCTGGAGGGCGTCTCAGAAAACAGCAGCAAGATCAAACCGGTAATTCTTCCCATACATGTAGATTTCACCGGAACTCCAGCTACACAAGAGGCAGTAAACGCCTATAAGCAGTTATGGCAGAATGATCCGCACAAAAAAAAGCGCCATAAAAAAAATCGCCGCGGCCGCCATTGCCCAGCAAAAAGCATATGAGGCGGAAGTCCGTGAGTCGCATACCCTATATACCACCATAGCGGCAGAGGCCGAAAAGGCGCTGCGCGGCAAGGAACCCTACGCTAACCAGTACAGAACCCTTGAGCTGGCCCAGCAGATCATGGCGGAAAATCCCAACGAAACCAGGGAATGGGTACAGCTGAAAATGAAGCAAGAACAGCATCATATGATGAAGGAGCTTGCCGATGCAGTCACCGCGTTTCGGATTGGCCCTGAGAAAAATCCGGAAGCATTTTCCTCAGCCCTGGACACCTTAAACCTTTATGAAAATATTTGGAAAGAAGAGATAAGTATTATGGCTCCATCCGGCCAAAATGCGCTCTATTTCCACGAAGCAATCCAAACGCTGGCCTCCATGGATAAGAAGGATTGGGCCGCTGAATTTCACCGGCTGTTCCGTGAGTTTTCCGGCCATAAAGACGCCTTGAATGATACAACGGAAAACCGGGTCCGTGGCATTCACGCCTATCTCCAGTATTTTGAGGAGATGGAAACAGCGTCTGTCCTTACGAAACAAGATCGGAGCAGGCTTGATGAACTGGACCGCAAATACCTTGGCTTTGCAGAAGGGGAAGTACGCGAAGAGCGTTATCTCAACACAGTAAATGTATACGCTCAGGCTAGAGCCCTGAAAAGGGATAAGCTGGAAGCCATGACTCAGGAAATGGTGAACAAAATAACTGTTTACAGCCAGCAGGACTTTCCGCCGAAACAGACCCGTCTGTGCCTGAAAAGCCTGGATCACATGCTGTCCGACATGAATCTGACCCCGGAGGATCTGAACCGGTATCTGGAAATAGCGCCCCAGGAAGTTAAAACGGATCTTAAGGATGCATTGACCTGGGTTCGTACCAACCAGAAGCGGGATCTCAGAGCGCCTCTGGATGTGGATGGCATATCCATGGACAAAATAGATCTTCTCCGTTCCTATACCGCCCTTTGCGTCAACGCGGTCATGTACCGGGACGGATATGTGGACTGCGACAACCGGGCGATCCGAAACCAGTTTAACAGATGGCGGAATCACCGGATCGATCTGCGGCAAAAGGAACTGGATCAGCAGCCCTTCCGGCAGGAAGCCAGCGCTTCCCAGCGCAGCAGAACCAACCTGGCAAATCTTCAGGCCCAGGAATCGGAAGCAAAGCAGCAGTCCCACTCCCCCAGCCCCACGGTGCAGACAAGGCGCAGAGCCGCCTCCCAGGTCGTAAGATCAAAGAATACTGGGATGGGGAAATAGAGCACGTATTTCCAGCCCCAAAACATAACAGCCGGGGATTTTCTCCCCGGCTGCCATCATTTTGCCATTACCACGCTTCGTATCTTTCATTAATAGAGGCATGCGTCTTTTACCAGCATTTTTCCGCCGAATCCCGGATTATTAGCGTTAAATTCAATCCTTACATACTCTACTCCGCTTACATCTGCCTCGATCGTAAATTTCTTTGTATCAACTTCAATCCCTCTTTTTCTGGCCAGCACATCCCCTGTCTGTTCATCATAGACGGTCATCACGATGCCCGCATCTTTGCCGTTCCAGAATGTTTCCGCATACGGAACCACTTTCATCGTTAAAAGACTATACTGGCCTCCCAGATAATAATCCGCATAAGCATTCCAGTTTGTCGCCCAGGCCACCTGATATACAGCCGAACCATTCCAGCTTTCTCCACCGGAAGTAAATTCATCCTGCAGATTAAAGGTAACATTGTCATAAACATCTGGCGTCATGTCATCCAGTCTTGCTTTTGGCGCAGAATAATCCACCTCATCCTGTGCGGTTGCATTTTCCTGGGAGCCATTAACCGGCGTACCTGCCGTATTTCTTGTCTGAACGGCTCCGTTTACGACCCAGGCTCCGTTTCCGTCTACCTGATAGCCGTCAGGGGTGGTGGTATTCATCAGGCAATAGCCATACTGGTCAAAATAGTAGCACTCGGCAATCCCATCGCTGTTGCCGTCGACCCACTGCCAGGAACTGGCCGGCCAGGTTCCGTTCCCATAGTCGTACCACCAGCCGGTTGTATCCTGCTTCCATTGTCCCGCAAAGGCGGTCATCCCCATTGCCACCGTCATAATACCTGCAGCCGCTAAAATTTTCAGTGTCTTCTTCATCTTCATTTCCTCCTAAAATCTTTTTTCATCGTCAGACAGGCTGTTTTCCTGCCTTTCACTTATATAGATACCGTAAGTTTTGAAAAGGTTTTAAGAAGATAAAAATATTTTTTTCTATTTTAGGGCAGGCGAGCGGGGGCTAGATTGTTTAATCTCGAAGCACTGTCTTAATCGATTTAATAGCTGTTCTTTGCTGCTTCCTAACACGCCAATCGAATCCAAATCCACACTTTCTTTTTCCATACGTTCCAGGAATATTTCCATATCCTGTTTGATATCAATATCGAGTGTTTTTCTTTCCTCACTAATCAGTTGAGTAAGCCGGAAGATATCATTTTTATGTTTTCTTATGTTTTTGCTGTCTATCCTCTCTCCATTGTCCTTCCGTGAACTAAGGTCTAACCAAGCCTTTGCCTTAAATGGAATCAAGCATACAGCATCCAGCACTGATACTCCGTCAACCATCGTTTTACCGCTTTGCAGCAATCCATAATATGCTTCATTTAAAAGGATTGCAGAAAGGCTGGATATTTCTTCATCTATATGAAGTGGCGTGATCCTGGCATGATCGTCCAGGAAAAGATTGTTCGGTTTCTTAGAAAACAGCTCAATCATATAAGGATAATCCTTGCTTTTGGGCATGGTAAACCGATAGAACTGCACTTCCCCCGTACTGTTATTGCAATGTTCATAACCGGCATCTTTTACGAACTCCCAGAACTTCCTGCCAAAATCTGCAGTCAGTGCTTCAACAATTAAAACAAGATCTATATCTTTTGTAGCTCGAAATGACATTTCTTCATTTTCCATAATCAAATCACATGCTGTTCCACCAATTATTACATATTGTTCTTCAAATCCACGAAAGTATTTCCTAAAATTCGCTATTCCTCTAACCACTATTGATCACCTAATTCTATTTGCAGCAGTTCTTCTACCGCTTCTTCTATTCGTTCATCCTTATGATCAGCAAATGACAATGCAACCGAAATTGTATCTGCCATACCGTCCATTGAGAATTGTCTTGGGTCATAAGTCCATAATTCTAGATAAATCTGCTCGTTCGGATCAATTAACTCATCCATCAGGAGAGTTTTATCAAACAACCGTTCGTATACCGCATAGTTAGCGATTTTTCCTGGATTCAGCATGGTTTTCTCTGACAACATTGATTCACCTGCTATGACCAGGTCGGGAGTAAACTGCTCCTTTTTTATATATCCAGATCTGCGAACTGGCGAAGATAAATATCCCTTGGCATTTTTTAATAATTCCAACTTGTCTTCATTTGATTCGATCACCTTATTAACACCATCTTTTTTAACAGTGCATATCCTTGCCATTTCTAATTGTTTTACTGCCCGGCTCATAGTCATTGCTGTAAAAGGCAACTCTTTTGTTGCCTCTGAGATATATAACCGAGATTTTTTGCTGTACAAAAAATACAGGAATAGCATCTGGGTCGAAACCATAAATTTTTCTGCAGCAGGTTCCGCTTCCTTCTCATCAGTCAAATATGTTCCCATAAATGGAAGAAATATCTGTTTAGGTGTAATAAATGGTATTCTGTTTTGTATTAAGCTTTTTCTTCTGTACCCAGATAAAGAAGAGAGGTTTAAAATGACAGGGACAGGATCGATTCCTTGTATTTTCTTGATTTGTTTCTTTAACGCAGGGATTGTAGCAAGTGTATGAAGCGGAGTAATTACCACACATTGGAATTCCCCAATAAATGTTGAATGGAAAGTATAATTGTCGGCAATATAAAGCGGCAAGGATTGCTGCTTATTCCATGCTTCATATTTAATTGGTATACCAAATATATCTGTCTTCATTTTTATCATCTCTTTTTTAACTTTATTATTAATATTTTAACTTTCAAAAAGTTAAATGTCAATAATAAAGTTAAATGTATCGATTCAAGCTTAATAGACTTTGGCGGCCAGTATCCTTACCTCGCTTCATACAAATCCAGATTTCCAAGCTGATACATCTCCGTCAAAAGATCCTTCAGCTCAGGATAGGCAAGCGCACTACTGGTTGAATCATCGCCTCCTGGTACCAGCTGCCCCTGGTACGCATAATAGCTATATCTGTCACCGTCCATTGAAAAATCCACCTTAATCGGCATCCGTCCGCCATCGATCAGAACCGTCATAGCCGGGTAATCATAATAATACGTAACATAGCTCCACCTCTGGGCGTATGGGGCAAACATACTGTCAAAAGTCTCTGCCAGCTCATCTTCGCCGTCTGAGTTAATTGTAATAACGGCTGTCCGCCCATCCTTGTTTTTTGTTATGGATTGTATGCCGGATTCGTCTTTAAGGGATTCCTTTTCATAGCCGTTCCCAATGACTAAACTATAAGATACAATTTTGTCTACCAAATCAACCACCTCTTCCAAAGAAAGCTCCCTCCCCGAAACTGCTTGTAAAGCTTCATCATCAAACGCCGGACGTACACTCCCTTCATCAAAATCATACCCATAGAAGTATTCTGCCTTCATGCTATTCGTTTCTATATCATAGCCAGTAAACTGCAATTCGGTTCCTCTCTGTCCGATACCGGAGAGGGCAGAATCAATTTCAGTCCTGCCGATCGCGGTAATAAAGGTTGCCTTCTCAAACCATTCCATGGCCCGCTCAGCCTCTTCTGAATCAAAATCAATGTGCCAGCTGAAAGAAAGTTCCTCTTCCCGGACAAATTCATCCCCATCAAAAGAATAAACATAACAGTCATAACCAGGACAGTTAGTGATAATGCGCCTTTCCTCTGGAATTACCGCCACATACCATGCGGAAGCGCCAGGAGCTTCAAATGTATCCATCTTAAGGGTTCCGTCATAAGAAAAGGCGTAAAAGTATTCCCCATCACCGCCATATCGATTCACTCCCACCAGCATCTCCAGGATGCCGTCCTGGTTTACATCCCACAGCCACAGCCCGGACTTCATCGGATAAGAATCTGTAAATTCCGGCAATTCTGGCAATGTTTCCAGTGCCCCCCGGTATGCCTCAACCGCCTGCCGGTTCATCTCATTATCATAGGCACTGTCCGGAAGCCCTGGAAACCCCTCAGCTCCCCGCCTGGCCC
This sequence comes from uncultured Enterocloster sp., assembly GCA_944383785.1. GTDB lineage: Bacteria > Bacillota > Clostridia > Lachnospirales > Lachnospiraceae > Enterocloster. Next base: position 16,136 of record CALWQV010000057.1, read on the forward strand.
TCTGGCCAAATTCTTCCGCCGCCCCAGCTTCTTCCATGTCCAAGCCATCATCGGCATCCGCTCCTGCCCCCGTGCCTCCCCCGGTGCTGTAACGCACGGGCGGAGTAAACGTATACGATCCAGTAGGCTCATCTGCCCCAATCTCTTCTATCTCCAACCGCTCTTCCTGCCGGTCCGCTTCTCTTTCTTCGTCTCTGTTCTGATTCTCCACCCAGGCAGGCGAATGTCCGCTGACCAGGGCTGCCGTAGCTGCGCCTCCTGTAACCGCAGCCGCCGCTATGCCCACAGCGGCGATCTGCACTCCCAGCCCCATCTTTGCTGCAGCCGCTCCCGCTTTTATCACGGTGCCCGCTCCTGCCGAGGACGCGCCGCCTGCTGAAGCTGCCGCCGCCCCTGCCGAGGCTCCTGCCCCAGCTGAAGCCGCTCCCGCCGCAGTCCCTGCCCCAGCTGAGCCCGCTCCCGCCGAAACC
>CALWQV010000058.1 GCA_944383785.1 uncultured Enterocloster sp.
GTCATCAGGTGTTGATCTTGTCCGACGAGATTCCTTCGGATCTGATTTTCCACGGGAAGAAGCACATCCCTACCGTGACCCTGTCGCCGGAGATCGCTTCCCATGTGATCACCTGTACATCCGGGACCAAAACCTTTAATCTGGCGGGAATCCAGGCTGCGGCGATCGTGTTCCCCAACCAGGAATTAAAGGCGGCCTACGACAAGTTCTGGGTGAATCTTGATATTCACCGGAATAACGCATTTAGCTCCGTGATTATGGAGACTGCCTTCAATGAAGGCGAGGAGTGGCTGGAGCAGCTTCTGGAGTATATCTCCGGAAACTTTGATTTCATTCGCGACTACTGCAAAGAGCACATTCCCCAGATCAAGCCGAATCTTCCGGACGCCACCTATCTGGTGTGGCTGGACTGCCGGGATCTGGGCATGAGCAACGAGGATCTTCGCAATTTCATGATCCACAAAGCGCATCTTGGCTTAAACGAGGGATGGTCCTTTGGACGGAGCCTGTCCGGCTATATGCGGCTGAACGCGGCCTGTCCCCGCAGCGTGATTGAAAAAGCGCTGAAACAGCTGGAGGCTGCGGTAGCAGCCCTGTAATCTGTGTTTGCATTTAAAACAGGATTAACATTTGGAGGAAAATAAGTATGACAAACAATAAGAAAAAAGAAGGCTTTATTATGCGGGCCTTGGATACGGTAGAGCGCGTAGGAAACGGCATGCCGGATCCGGTTACTCTTTTTATTATCCTGGTAGCGATCGTAATTGTGGCATCCGCCATCTGCGCCGGCATGGGAATGTCTGTTACCTATCAGTCAATTGACACTGCCAGCGGCCAGCTTCAGGACGTAACCGTAAGCGCGGTAAACCTGCTTTCTCCTGATGGCATCCGCCATATGGTAACCACTGTAGTAAGCAACTTTACCAGTTTCTTCCCCTTAGGTACCGTGTTCACCATCATGATCGGTGTTGGCGTTGCGGACGGAAGCGGATTCATGTCTGCACTGCTGCGTAAGGTAGTTGCCGTTACCCCTAAGGCTCTCGTGACTCTGGTGGTTGTATTCCTGGGCGTTATGTCCAATATCGCCTCTTCTACCGGATACGTTGTTCTGGTTCCCCTGGGCGCCGTTGTATTTATGGCATTTGGCCGTCACCCCATTGCCGGACTGGCAGCTGCCTTCGCGGGTGTGTCCGGAGGATGGAGCGCAAACCTGTTAATCGGAACCAATGACCCTATGTTTGCCGGAATGTCCACCCAGGCGGCTCAGATGCTGGATCCCAACTATAACGTGCTTCCGGTAGGAAACTGGTATTTCATGGTAGCGTCTACCTTCCTGGTAACCATCGTCGGAACGATTATTACCGACCGCCTGATTGAGCCCAGACTGACTCCTTATGTGCCGGATGCCGCTGAGCAGGTACAGGATATTGCCCTGAATGAGAAACGCGGCATGCGCTGGGCCGGAATCACCGCTCTGATTTATGTAGTGATCATGGTAATCCTGGTAGCTCCCACCAACGGACTGTTAAGAGATCCTGAGACTCATGGATTTTTAAGCTCCCCCTTCATGAGCGGAATCATCTTCTTCATGATGTTATTGTTCCTCCTTCCCGGACTTGCTTATGGACTGGGTGCTGGAACCATTAAGAACGACAAGGACATGGTTGCCCTGATGACCAAGACCATCAACGGTCTTTCTGGATTCCTGGTACTGTGCTTCTTTGCCGCTCAGTTTACCGCCCTGTTTGACTATTCCAAGCTGGGAACCATTATCTCAGTAGTAGGCGCAAACGCTCTGGAGTCTGTTGGATTTAAGGGCCTGCCTCTGCTGATCGCATTCGTTGTATTGACTGCTGTTGTGGATATTTTCATCTCCGTGGACTCTGCAAAATGGGCCATCATGGCTCCAATCTTTGTGCCTATGTTCATGCAGCTGGGACTGTCCCCTGAGGCAACTCAGGCAGCTTATCGCATCGGCGATTCCACATCCAACATTATCGCTCCTATGATGCCCTTCTTCCCGCTGACTGTGGCCTTCTTCCAGAAGTATGATAAGAAGGCGGGAATCGGAAGCGTTATCTCCACCATGCTTCCCTACTCCCTGGCATTCCTCATCGGCTGGATCCTGCTCTTTGTAGTTTGGTATTTGTTCGGCCTGCCCTTAGGACCTGGCTCACCGGTTACTTATACAATGATGTAACGTAAATATTCAGGACGGCGAGGAAATGTCCTGCTATAGCCGGGCAAGAAGATATGCCGTCCTGAATTAACGCAATGTACAAGGAAAGGATGGATGTTATGCTGCCAAAGGAAAATAAAATCAAGAAACTTCTTCAGGAAAAAGGGCTGGCTGGAGCTATTGTATCCTCCCCCGAGAATTTCCATTATGTAACTGGCTTCGGCGGACACCAGCATACGGTATCCCGCCAGCCGGGCTTTACCCTGGCGGTTATGCGGGCGGATGACAAGGTACCCACCCACATTACCACTATGGATTTCGAGGCGGCGACCTTCCGTCTGAAAGCGGCGGGAACCGGCTTTGTGGTGGATCCCTATGACACCTGGGTTGGCCTTAAGACCTGGGCGGAGATCGCCCAGGGCGCTCCTACGGTGGACAAGGCCAGAATGGAAAGCTCAAACGACAAGCTGGAAGCTTTCGTAAAGGCCTGCGACCTGGCGGATCAGAAGATCGGAATCGAGATGGATTATCTGCCCATGAACTATTATCAGATGCTGCGGGAAAAATTCCCGGAGGCGGAATTTGTCAATATCTCCGACCTCTTTGTATTTGCCAGAAGCGTAAAGACTCCCGAGGAAATTCAGATGTTCCGGGATCTGTGCCGGGTGGCTGACCACGGCTTTACTGAGGTCAGCAAGATCGCCGGTATCGGCGTATCGGAGAAGGAACTGGTGCAGTGCTTTCGGGAGGACGTGATCAAGTCCGGATTCTGCGCGCCCAGCTCCTGGTCCATGTTTTCTACCGGACCTTCCGGAGCAAGGCTGACGCTGCCGGGAGACGGTGTGGTGAAGGACGGAGACGTGGTGAAGTTTGACGCCGGCGTCAACGCGGAGTTTGACTTCTACACCACCGATACATCCAGAGCATGGATTATTGGCAACGGAGATCCGGCGCTGATGAAGTTAAAGGACCGCCTGTACGAGGGCCAGAGAAGGATGATCGCGGCAGCTAAGCCGGGTCTTCCCATTAATGAACTGTACCATATTGCCTACGACTATGTGAAGGAGATGTTCCCCTGCTACCGCAGAGGTCATCAGGGCCACTCCATCAGCATGGGACCGGCCACAGCGGAAGCGCCCTATATCAACGCTACCGAGACAAGACCTCTGGAGGCGGGCATGGTGCTGGCCATGGAGGTTCCCTGCTACATTGACGGCGTAAACGGCTTTAATATTGAGGACATGGTGCTGATTACAGAGGACGGCTGCGAGGTTCTGACGCCCAATACGCCGCATTACCTATAGAAAGCGGATGACAAAACCGGAGATCCGGGGTATAGTAGTAATTGGATGAGACGTGTTTCACAGCGCGTTTTGCTTGAGGGGTCTGCATCGCGGGCCCCTCATTATTGTTACGAGCACTTGGCGCCTGTCCTTTAGGCGCTTACGTGCGAAACATGCAGAGCACTTGGCGAGGTCTTGTCGAGCCTAGTGCGGAGCATTGTTACGAGCACTTGGCGCCTGTCCTTTAGGCGCTTACGTGCGAAACATGCAGAGCGCTTGGCAAGATCTTGCCGAGCATTATTTGAATCGTAGAAAGGAGAACTTGCCATGAAAGTAGTAATTGTAGGCGGTGTGGCGGGAGGCGCCGGCACAGCGGCCAGGCTTCGCCGCCTGGATGAAACTGCCCAGATCATTATGATGGAGAGAGGGGAGTATATTTCCTATGCCAACTGCGGCCTTCCTTATTATGTGGGCGGAGTGATTACGGACCGGAAGGCTTTGCAGGTGCAGACAGTGGAGGGCTTTTCCAAGCGGTTCCAGGTAGACGTGCGCACGGAAAATGAAGTGGTTTCCGTTGATCCGGAGAAGAAAACCGTTACGGTTAAGCGGGGAGAGGAAACTTATGTGGAGAGCTATGATAAACTGGTTCTGTCTCCCGGAGCCGGCCCGGTTCGGCCGAAGATTTCCGGCATGGAGGAGAACCATGTGTTCACTTTACGCAATATTCCTGACACCTATCGGATCTATGATTATATAGAAGAAAACCATCCGAAAACCTGCGCCGTAGTGGGAGCCGGCTTCATCGGCCTGGAGATGGCGGAGAATCTGTCGGAGCGGGGCTTAAAGGTAACGGTAGTAGAGGGCGCGCCCCATGTGATGCCGCCCATCGACATGGATATGGCCCATCAGGTTCACAATTATATCCGAGCCAAGGGCTTGGGCCTCTATTTGGGACAGACCGTAACAGCCATGGACAAGGAGGGCGTAATCTTAAGCGATGGCACCAAGATTCAGGCGGATATGGTGCTGCTTTCCATCGGTGTAAGGCCGGATACGGCGTTCTTAAAGGACAGCGGTATTGAACTGGGGGCCAGAGGGGAGATTCTGGTCAACGAATATATGGAGACAAACGTTCCTGATGTCTATGCCCTGGGCGATGCGGCTTCTGTGGTGAATATTGTCAGCGGCGAGCGGACACTGATTCCCCTTGCGGGTCCGGCCAACAAGCAGGGAAGGATCGTAGGAGACAATCTCTGCGGACGCCGCAGCGCCTACAAGGGCAGCCAGGGAACTTCCATCATGAAGTTCTTTGACATGACGGTAGCGGTAACCGGGGAGAAGGAGGAATCCCTCTTGGCTAAGGGGCGGCTTTACCGGAAGGCCATCACCACCTCCGCCTGCCATGCGGGCTACTATCCCGGCGGGGATATGATGACGGTGAAAACCCTGTTTGACCCCAGAACCGGCGTGATCCTGGGAGCTCAGATTGTAGGCGGCCAGGGTGTGGACAAGCGGATCGACGATCTGGCAAATGCGGTTCGGTTTAAGTTTACCGGCCTGGACCTGCAGGAGATGGAGCTGGCCTACGCGCCGCCCTTCTCATCGGCTAAGGACCCGGTGAATATGGCCGGTTATGTAATTGAAAATATGATGGAGGGAATGATGAATCCCTTCTATGTGGAGGATCTGGCCAGCCTGCCTGAGGATGCCCAGAAGGTGGACGTGCGCACAGAGGCGGAGTACGCAGGCGGAACCATCCCTGGATTTGTGAATATCCCTCTGGACAGCCTGCGTGATCGCTTGGGCGAGCTGGATCTGACAAAGAAGATTTATATTACCTGTCAGATCGGCCTGCGGGGCTACCTGGCCCAGAGGATTCTGGTTCAGCACGGAGCGGCTGACACCGAGAATCTGGCGGGAGGCTATCGCTTCTATGAGGCTATGAAGAAGGATCAGGAGGCCAAGGCTGCGGTGCCGAGGAATTGTACGGCATGCGGGAAGGAAATTTAATCGTAGTTAGCGAGAAGGAGCTGCGCATCATGGATGCGGCGGCTCCCTCGCTTTTTGGAGGCTGAAAGTCCTGCATAATATATTATACGGCGCAGGGGGAAATATTTCCTTGTTTTTTCTGCCAGGATATGCTACTATAAATTCACATTTCGAATGATTTCTACACAAAATCTATTAAGCGGATTTGCTTTCTACGTGAGTTTGATCACACATTCAATCATTCAGAATGGAAACCCGAAGACAACACTACACTTGCACGCCGAAAAAGGTATGGGTATAATGGAAGTGTGCCACAGCTACAGGAGGAGAAATGGCAGAGAAAGACATAGGGGAAAAGTTATTGGAGGATTATGAGGAAGTATTTGCGGATATTATCAATGTACTGGCCTTCCATGGGGAACGGCTGTTAAAGCCGGAGCGGCTGGCGGCTGGACCTACGGTCTCCCGCTACAAGGATGCCCAGGGAAGCCTGCGGGAGCAGCTTCGGGATGTGGTCAAATTTGACCAGGGAAAAACGGTGCTGTCGGTGCTGGGCCTGGAAAATCAGACTAGCGAGGATGCCCATATGGTATTCCGGGTGATGGGTTATGATTACAGTTCCTACCGGTACCAGCTGGACCGGGAGATGAAGCGGCTCAGTCCGGTGATTACGCTGGTGCTTCATTTTGGCATGACCCGGTGGAAAGGGCCGAAGGATGTGCTTTCCGCAGTGCAAAAGGATCTGCCCTACGGGAAGTACCTGAAAGAGAACATGATGAATCCCAGGATTAAGGTGGTGGATGTGGCCTTCCTGCCCCGGAAAGTGCGGGAGCAATTCACATCCGACTTTCGGATTGTAGCGGAATATTTCTGCGCGGTAAGGGAGAAGCGGATGGAAGAGATCCGTTTCAATCAGCAGGAGATCCGGCATGTGGAGGAAATGCTGGACTTCTTCGCGATATTTGGAAAGGATAAGCGTTTTTCGGAATGTAAGCCGATACTGGCAAAGCAGGCGCAGGAAGGAGGAAAAATCAGTATGTGCGTTGTGATGGATTATGCGGAGAAGCAGGGGGAGAAAAAAGGGGAGAAGAAAGGATTGAAACTTGGCAGACGCCAAGGCAGAGAGAAAGAACAGAGAAAGGGATACGGCAACCTTTGGCAGGCGATCGAGAACCAGGTGATCACGCTGCAGCAAGCGGCGGGAATCTGCAAGATGTCGGTGGAGGAATTTCAGGAGAAGCTAAAGGAGTATAAAATCATTTAATATGGCAGGGGCAGGTGTGCTTGAGCGAAAGTACACCTGCCCTTTAATCATATGTCATAAAACCCGGCTCGTCTCATATATTGAGATAAAGGAGTGAGAGCGATGGATCGGAAAGAAGAGATACTGAAGATTTTCCCAAAGGAGCTGCGCCAGATTTTGAGCCAGATCCAGGCGGAATTTTCCGAGATTCAGGAGATTCGGCTGCGGGCGGGACAGCCTCTTATGATGGTCTGCAAAGGGCGGGAATACCTGGTGGGAGAAAAGGGACAGCTGCTGGAACCGGAACGTGAGGCTGCAGGAGTGCGCTCTGCCTATATCATTTCTCCGCTGCAGCTGACCCAGACGACAGAATACATGAGCAGTTATTCGCTGTACGCCGCTGAGGACGAGATCCGACAGGGCTTTTTTACCATCCGAGGCGGCCACCGCATCGGCCTGGCGGGACGGGCGGTGGCGGAGGGACAGGAGATTAGGCGGATTAAATTCATTTCCTTTTTAAATGTGCGTGTAGCTCATGAGGTGATCGGCTGCGCCGACGGGGTGATGGGGGAGCTTTATGGAAGGGAAGAAGGACGAGTCTCATTTCTTAATACACTGCTGATTTCGCCGCCTAGAATGGGGAAAACCACCTTGCTTCGGGATATGATCCGTCAGATTTCCAGAGGCGAAAATGGAATCCCAGGCATGACGGTGGGAGTAGTGGATGAGCGGTCGGAGCTGGGAGCCTGTTACCAGGGGGTTCCGCAAAATGACTTGGGCCCCAGAACCGATGTGATGGACTGCTGTCCTAAGGCCCAGGGAATGATGATGCTGGTGCGCAGCATGTCCCCCCAGGTGGTGGCGGTAGATGAAATCGGAAGCGGCCAGGACGCTCAGGCGCTGGATTATGTGCGCAACTGCGGATGCGCGATCGCGGCTACGGCCCACGGATTTTCTTTGGAGGATATACAAGGAAGAAAGGATCTAGGGAGACTGGTAGCGGACGGCTGTTTTAACCGCTTTCTGGTGCTGGCCAGAGGAAAAAGGGGAGAACGTGCGGTGCGGATTCTCGACGGGAAAGGACAGCTGATCCGCATTGTATCTGAAAGAGGGGCAATATGCTGAAGCTGGCCGGAGCCCTTCTGATCCTGATTTCCGCCGCTGGCCTGGGATTCCGGATGGCCGCAAGATGGAGGCAGCGCGTAAGGGAGCTGGAGCAGCTGCGGCAGATGGTCTATTTCCTTAAGGGAGAGATTGTTTACAGCCGTGCGCCTCTGGCAGAGGCATTGGAACAGGCGGGAAAAAGGTCTGGAGGGGAATTGGGGCGTTTTTTTGAAAAGACGGCGGAGGGCATCCGACGAAATGACGGAGAAAGCCTCTATGAAATCTGGTCCGAAGCAATGGAAGCGCTGGAAAAAGGGGAGAGAGAAACGGCTCTTACAGGAGAAGATCTTCTTCAATTAAAGGGCCTGGGACGGAACCTTGGATATCTGGACGTGGACATGCAGGAGCGGCTGCTGATTTTGTATCTGGAGCAGCTGGATCTGACCATTGCCGGGCTGCGAGAGCAGCAGAGGGAGAAATGCCGGCTTTACGCCAGCATGGGAGTGATGGGGGGCATTTTCCTGGTAATTGTATTGACGTAGGCGGCCTGCGCCCCTGGCGGCAGGAAATGCCGGAAAAAGGAGGAAGCCATGGGTGTAAACCTGATATTTCGGATTGCCGCGGTGGGGATTTTAGTCTCCATTGTGTGCCAGGTACTGAAGCACAGTGGAAGAGATGAGCAGGCGTTTCTCACCAGCCTGGCCGGTCTGGTGCTGGTGCTGTTCTGGCTGGTGCCCTACATATATGAGCTGTTTGAAACGATCCGGAATCTCTTTGCCCTGTAGTAGAGGGATCCGGAACAGGAAGGAGGAACGGTATGACGATTATTACCATCAGCGCGGTGGGGGTGGCGGCGGTTTTGATGGCCTTGCAGCTAAAGGGATTGAAAGGGGAATACGCTTCCTATCTGGCGGCTGCCGCTGGTTTTTTTATCTTTTTTTACGGCGTCTCAAAGCTGGAATCCATTTTGGAAACAGTCCGCCAGCTCCAGTCCTATATCAAGCTGAATCCCATTTATCTGACCACGCTGATGAAAATGGTGGGCATCACCTATGTGGCGGAATTTGCTTCCGGCATTTGTAAGGACGCCGGATTTGGGGCATTGGGAGGTCAGATCGAGATTTTTGGGAAGCTGTCCATCCTAGCGGTCAGCATGCCCATTCTCCTGGCCCTGATGGAAACCCTTCAGGTGTTCCTCTCATGAAGAGAAAAGATCTGTTCCGCTTGCTGGCCCTCCTTTTTGCTGTTTTTCTGGCTTCCGCCGTCTGGGGTCCGGTGGCGTGGGCACAGTCGGAGTTGGAGGGAATCGATGCTCTGGGCATAGGGGAAGACCTGGGGACAATCGAGGATTATCTGGGACAAAGTCTTGGGGGCGAGGGAGGGGATTTTTCATTTCTGACTCTGATGAAGGCATTGATGGAAGGAGAGCTTTCCAGGGCGGCGCTGGAAGCGGGAAAAGGACTGGAGAACAGCCTTTTCGGGGAGATTAGAAGCGGCGGCAGCCTTCTGGTCCAGGTGGCGTTAATCGGAATCGCCGGAGCGGTATTTTCCAATTTTTCCTCCATCTTCCGAAGCGGACAGGTGGCGGAAACCGGTTTTTTTGTGACCTATCTGCTACTGTTTACCTGTCTGGCGGCCAGTTTTTTCGCCAGTCTGACCATCGCCTCTCAAGTATTGGAACAGATTTTTACCTTCCTGCGGTTTCTGATGCCCGCTTATTTTATGGCGGTAGCTTTTTCCGGCGGGAGTATGTCGGCGGCGGCTCTCTATGAGATTATGATGGCGGCGGTGACGGCGGTTCAGTGGGTAAGCGGCGCTCTTCTCCTGCCGATGGTGCGGATCTACGCGCTGCTTGTCCTGGCAGGCCATGGGGCAAAAGAAGAAATGCTGACTCGCCTTACGGAACTTTTGGAGCAGGCGGTGGGATGGGCGCTCAAAACAATGACCGGGCTGGTGCTGGGATTTCATCTAATCCAGGGAATGGTTCTTCCTTACGCTGACAGCGCCGGCCAGGCGGGCCTTCGCAGACTGGTGGAAATGATTCCGGGCGTGGGAAGCGGGGCGGGAGCGCTGACACAGGTGGTCCTGGGGTCAGGGGTGTTGATCAAAAATACCATTGGGGCTGCTGCGGTGGTGGTTTTGGCGCTGCTGACGATGGTTCCAATGGCCAAGCTGGCGATTCTGATGCTTTTTTATCAGGCTGCGGCAGCCCTGATGCAGCCGGTGTGCGATAAGCGGATCGTTTCCTGCGTCAACGGCATTGCGCGGGGGCATAAACTTCTGCTGAAGATTGTAGCCGCTTCCCTGGTGATGTTTACGGTCGCCATTGCCCTGACCTGCGGGGCTACGAACGCAAATTATTTTACCGTGTAAGGGGGAGAGGGGGATGGAAGACATCTACCAGTGGGTCCGCAATCTGACCTGTTATCTGATTTTTACAAACGCTATGGTCAATCTGCTGGCGGATTCCAGATATGAAAAATATCTGCGTTTCTTTTCGGGGATTGTTCTGATCCTTCTGGTGATTCAGCCCTTAACCGGGAGTCTGCGGCTGGAGGAACGGCTGGCTTACCTATTTGAGTCATTTTCCTTTCAGCAGGAATCCGCTGATTTTGAGAAACGGCTCTGGGGGATGGAAGAGGAGCGGCTGAACCGGGTGATCCGTTCCTATGAAACGGCAGTGGCTATGGATGTGGCGGCTATGGCGAGGGCGGAAGGATACGCGCCGGGGGAAATTCGGGTGGAGATCGGCCAGGAAACAGGAACGGTGGAATATGGCCGGGTAAAGGCCATTCGCATGGAGCTTGGCCCGGAGGAAGATCCTTTGGCGGAAAATGCTTCGGGGGAGCTGGTATGGATTGACCCGGTTCAAATTGAACCGGAGGAGCAGGAAAACAGGCAGGATTTTGCGGTGGAGCAAGAGGCTGCGCTGCCTCAGGATCCGGATCTTAGGGCCAAGCTTAATGGGTTTGCGCGAAAGGTGGCGGGATATTATGGACTTACAGGAGCAGAAGTCACGGTGGAGTGGAAAGATGACAAAGGCGAAGTGGATTCTGATGTTGCTGGGGGGAGTGCTGCTGATGCTCTGGTCCTTTCCGCCGGGGACCGGTGAGAAGGAGGGCGGGGATATGGAGGGCCAAAGACTTAAGCAGGCGGCCACAGCCGGGGAAGAGAGCCTTAACACGGAAGAAGCGTATGAAGCGGTTCTGGAGGAGCGAGTAAAGGAGCTGCTTCAGAACGTAGAAGGGGTGGGAGAGGTGGACGTGATGGTGGTTTTAAAATCCTCAAAGGAGCGGGTATACCGGGTGGACACCAGCACATCCTTAAGCGAAACCGAGGAAGAGGATTCCCAGGGCGGCAGGCGTAAGTCCACCAGCAGCCAGGTGGAGGAAAATACCCTGCTTACAGGAGCGTCCTCCGGCGGGGACGGAGGGCCTCTGGTGGAAAAAGAACTAAAGCCAGAGCTGTCCGGCATCGTTATCAGCGCCCAGGGCGGAGGAAGCGCCAAGGTTCAGGCGGAAATTTCCGCCGCAATGGAAGCATTATTTGGCCTGCCGGCACATAAAATAAAAGTATTAAAGCGGGTGGATTAAAGGAGCGCGGAATATGAAAAAAATGAGACAGGTGAAAGAGCATATGAAAGATGTGAATATGAAACGGCTGTTTCGGAGAAATCAGATCATTATTACCACATTGGCGGTAATGATCGCGGCCGCAGGGTACTTAAATTACGCCGGAAATCAAGAGTTGGAGAATGAAAACCAGGTCTATGAAGCGGGAGCCATGGAGATTTCCGATGAGGACATTCTGGCCGAAAATCAGGCTGCAGCGGATGCCGGAATCCTTCAGGAGATTCCAAGCCTGGATGACCCCATGGAGGGGGAGGAGGCTGCGGCGGATGCGGTGGAGGAAGCCGTTCCTCAGGAGACACTGGCCTCGGCAGAGCCAGACCAAGGAGAAGAAGTGCAGGCCGGATTGGAAAACCCAGGCGAAGCGGTGCTGACCAGCGGCATGAATGTGGCGGATTACATAGCTAATGTGCAGTTAAACAGGGAACAGATCCGGGCGAAGAACCGGGAAACCCTGATGGGGCTGATTAACAGCAGTTCCATCGACGAAGCTGCCAAGCAGCAGGCCATACAGGATATGATCGACCTGACAGAAATTGCGGAAAAGGAAAACGCGGCGGAAACCCTGCTGATGGCGAAAGGATTTTCCGATCCGGTGGTAAGCATCACCGGAGATAAGGTGGATGTGGTAGTCAACGCTGCCTCAATCACCGATCCCCAGAGGGCCCAGATTGAGGATATTGTTAAGCGGAAAACAGAGGTAGGAGCGGATCAGATCGTGATTACGCTGCTGAATTTAGAAGAATAATTCAGGACAGCAGAAACTGGATATCGGCATGGAAGAAGCGGCCTCAGAAAGGGGCCGCTATTTTGGTGATTGTGAATGGAAATGATGCGTGATATAATATGAATACTGTGTATTTTGTGAGGAGGAGATATTTATGAAGGAAGAACCCATCGTATTCTGTAAAGGCGGCGGCTGTACCGCAAAGCTGGGGCCGGGAGTCCTTTCCAGGGTGTTGGAAAAGCTTCCGAAAACCTATGATCCCAACCTGTTGGTAGGCTTTGACGCCTCCGATGACGCGGCAGTGTACCGCCTTTGCGATGACCTTGCCATTGTCCAGACGCTGGACTTTTTTCCGCCTATGGTGGACGATCCTTATATTTTCGGCCAGATCGCTGCGGCCAACGCGCTGAGCGATATATACGCTATGGGAGGCCAGGTGAAGACAGCCTTAAATATCGTGTGCTTTCCGGAGACAATGGACCTCAATATTCTGGGGAAAATTCTCCAGGGAGGCAGCGAGAAGGTGAAAGAGGCCGGCGGTGTGCTGGCCGGCGGCCATTCTATCGCGGATGCAGATGTGAAGTATGGACTTTCCGTAACCGGCATCATTCACCCGGACCGAATCCGCACCAATATCGGAAGCCACGAAGGGGATGTCCTGATTTTGACCAAGCCCTTGGGCGTCGGGATTGTGTGTACCGCTGCCCGGCTGAAGGAGGCCTCGGATTCCGCCATGGAGCTGGCCGTCCGCTCTATGACCACTTTAAACCGGTGGGCGGCTGAGATTGCGGGTAAATACCGCATCCACGGCTGCACCGATGTGACGGGATTCGGATTTTTGGGCCACCTGTGCGAGATGCTGGGGGATCATCTGGGGGCGGAGATATACCTGGACCAGATTCCCTATATTCCGGAGTGCCCGGCCTATGTGGAGGAATTTTACCTGACCGCCGCCGCTCAGCGCAATCGGAACCACGTCCAGGGCAAGGTAAAATTTGAAGGAGCTTCCTTTGCCATGGAGGAGATTCTCTACGATCCCCAGACCTCCGGCGGGCTGCTGTTCGCCATCGACCCGGCGGATGGGGAAGAGGCGCTTTATGAGCTTCGGACTCTTGGACTCCCCTGTGCCATTGTGGGCAGGATTACAAAGCGGGGAGAGCAGGCGGTTTTGGTTCATTAAATGATTATAGAAAGGAATGATCAATCAATGAGATTAGACGAGAGAGGAAAACAGTGCCCTATGCCCGTGATTGAGGCGAAAAAAGCATTGGAGAAATGCCCGGCTGGGGAGATTGTGGAGGTGATTGTGGACAATGAGATCGCCGTTCAGAATCTTCGCAAGATGGCGGATCACAAGGGATTAAAATCCACCTGGGAGAAGGTGAACGACCGGGAATATGTTGTGGGAATTGAAGCGGCCGGACCCGCAGGGGAAGCCGGAGACCCGGGGAAGCAGGGGGAGGGCCCCGAGCCGGAGTACCTTTCCTGCGCCATACCGCCGCAGCCGAAAGAATCTCCAACAGGCCCGGTGATCGCGGTATTGTCTTCCGACCAGATGGGGCAGGGGGACGAGGCTCTGGGGAGGCTTTTGATGAAGGGCTTTGTCTACGCGCTAGCCCAGCTGGAAGAACCTCCCAAGACGGTTCTTTTGTACAATGGCGGGGCGAAGCTTTCCTGCGAAGGCTCCGCTTCTCTGGAGGATCTAAAGGAATTAAAGGAGCGGGGTGTGGAGATTTTGACCTGCGGGACCTGCCTGAACCACTATGGACTGACCGAACAGCTGGGGGTAGGCGAGGTGACCAATATGTATGAGATCACCCAGAGGCTGATGACGGCGGGAAAGATTGTTAAGCCATAAAATATAAAGAGAGCGAAGGAAATGATGATATGGAACGCGAAAACCAACTGATTATCATTCGGGGAGGCGGCGATATCGCCACCGGCACGATCCATAAGCTTCACCGCTGCGGATACCCGGTGCTGGTGCTGGAGACTGGCACCCCCTCCGCCATTCGCCGCCAGGTAGCCCTGTCCGAGGCGGTTTATGACGGAATCAGCGAAGTGGAAGGGGTAGAATGTGTGCGTGCGTCCGGGTGGCAGGAGGCGCAGTCGATTTTAAAGCAGGGGATGGTGGCGCTGCTTGTGGACCCGGAGTGCCGGATTTTAGAGGAAGTAAAGCCCTGGGCTCTGGTGGATGCCATCCTGGCAAAGAAAAACTTGGGGACGAACCGTCAGATGGCCCCCAAAACCATTGCCCTGGGGCCTGGATTCGAGGCGGGAAAGGATGTGGATCTGGTGATCGAAACCAACCGGGGCCACAACCTGGGCCGTATCATTGGCAGCGGAAGCGCTCAGCCGGATACGGGGATTCCAGGAGTGATCGCTGGTTATGGGAAGGAACGGGTTATCCACTCTCCGGCTATGGGGATTTTTCGAGCCAGGACGCAGATCGGCGACCGGGTTGAGAAGGATCAGCCCATTGGCGTAGTGGTGACCGGACAGGGGGAGGTGGAGATCCCTGCCACCCTTACCGGCATCCTGCGGGGCCTGATCCGCAACGGCTACCCGGTGACCAAGGGCTTTAAGATTGCCGACATTGACCCCAGAGAAAGCGAGTATGAGAACTGCTTTACCATCTCCGACAAGGCCCGCTGCATCGCCGGCTCCGTACTGGAAGCCCTGTTATATCTGGAAGCGAAAGAGGAGCCCTTATGATCTATCTGGACAGTGCCGCCACCTCATTTTACCGTCCGCCCCAAGTAGCCCAGGCGGTGGCGGAAGCCATCAACACCATGGGAAATGCCGCCCGGGGAACGGGGGCTCCCGCCCTGTCCGGCGCGAGAGTGATCTATGAAACCAGGGAGCTTCTGGCACGTCTCTTTCACGCTCCGGGACCGGAGCAGGTGGCATTTACCGCTAATTCCACCGAGAGCCTGAATATGGCGATCAAAGGGCTCACCCGCCCCGGCGACCGAGTGGTTACTACGGTGTTAGAGCATAACAGCGTGCTGCGTCCCC
The DNA here is from genome assembly GCA_944383785.1 of uncultured Enterocloster sp. Taxonomy (GTDB): domain Bacteria; phylum Bacillota; class Clostridia; order Lachnospirales; family Lachnospiraceae; genus Enterocloster. Next base: position 15,173 of record CALWQV010000058.1, read on the forward strand.
TGTATGAGATGGAGGCGGCGGGGGCCAGCCTTGTCATCATCGGCTGCAAAGGGGAGCGGCGGAAAGGGATTCTGGATTTGGAAGCCTTGCGCCAGGCCATTGTCCCGGGGGTGAAGGCGGTGGTCTGCACCCATGCCTCCAATCTGACGGGAAATCGGGTGGATATCCGCCAGATTGGACAGTGGTGCCGCCAGGCGGGGGCGGTCTTTATTGTGGATGCCTCCCAGACGGCAGGCGTATTTCCCATTCATATGGAAGAAGACTGCATCGATATCCTCTGCTTTACCGGACATAAAGGACTTTTGGGGCCTCAGGGCACCGGAGGAATCTGTCTGGGAAAGGATATTTCTCTAAGGCCCCTTCTTTCCGGCGGCAGCGGGATTCTGACCTTTTCCAAAACACACCCGGCCCAGATGCCCACGGCGTTGGAGGCGGGAACCTTAAACGGACACGGCCTGGCAGGGCTGAAGGCGGGAGTTCAGTATATTTTAGAGCAGGGAATGGAGCGGCTCAGGCAGAGAGAGCAGCAGCTGGCCAGGCTCTTTTACGAAGAAGTGCGCCGGATTCCGGATGTTCGCCTGTACGGGGATTTTGAAGATCCGGACCGGGCGGCCATTGTATCCTTGAATCTGGGAGAGGAAGATTCAGGAGCGGTTAGCGACTATCTGTCCCAAGAATATGGAATTTACACCCGCAGCGGCGGCCACTGCGCGCCGCTGATGCACCAGGCCCTTGGAACGAAGCGTCAGGGGGCGGTGCGGTTTTCCTTCTCTCATTTTAATACGGAAGAGGATGTGGAGGCAGCGGTGGGGGCGCTGAGGGAGTTTTAAGGCGCAGGGGAAAGGCGTTTCGGACAAGAGAAGGACGGTTGTACTGGGGAGGAATATGAAATGACGGATAAGGAACTTCTTTATATTAAGACCATTGCGGAGGAGCACAATATCACCAAAGCGGCGGAAAAGCTCCATGTGGC
>CALWQV010000059.1 GCA_944383785.1 uncultured Enterocloster sp.
ACTCACGGTATCATAGCTCCGGGCTTCCGGTATCCGTTCCTCCGGAACAGGGGTACATTTTTACCGTAATATACAGGGAGCGGCGATGACAATCTCATCTGCGGCGGCAAACTGCTTCGCATATCTGAACATTTCATCATCAAAGTCCTGGGCGGCAGCCAGCTGGCTCCGTTTTTCCATGGCGGAAAAATCCAGCGGTTCGATCCCTTCCTCGTACAGCTTAAGCTCCGTCACATCTCCTGCCAGCTTCTTTAACACCTCCCAGGCAAGCCTACAGGTTCTTGACTGCGGCCTTGCGCAGGCGTTAATAAATAAAATCTTTTTTGAAGGTTCCATTGCCTAAATACACTCCTTTAACATATTAAGAATCCGCCAACTTTGCCAGGCACCTCTTTTTTGGCAATCCCGCCTTACTCCCCTACCGCAAAAAGAACCGCACCGCTCTCTCCCACACCTTCCGGTAAGGCTGATAGCGCATAGGCAGATCCAGCCAGGTTCTCTTGTCCACAATGCTCTTATAATGGGTGAAGGTATCGAATCCCGTCTTCCCGTGGTAAGCGCCCATGCCGCTTTCTCCAAATCCGCCGAACCCCATATACGTCGTAGCTAGATGGATAATCGTGTCGTTTACGCAGCCCCCGCCGAAGCCGCAGCGGGCCATCACCTTCTTTGCCGCCCGGCGGTCAGAGGTAAACATATAAAGGGCCAGGGGATGAGCCATGGAATTAACCTTTTGGATCGCTTCATCCAGATGTTCAAAAGTGAGAACCGGCAGGATGGGCCCGAAGATTTCCTCCTGCATCACAGGATCAGAAAAGCGAACGTGATCCATCACAGTCGGTTCAATGCGAAGGCTGTCCCGGTCCGCCCTCCCGCCCCAGACGATCTTTTCCAGCTCCATGAGGCCCAGAATGCGGTTAAAATGCTTTTCATTGATGATCTTGCCATAATCCGGATTCCTAAGAGGCTCGCTGCCATACTGCTTTCGGATCTGCTTTTTGATCTCCGCCACCAGCTCATTCTTCACGGAACGGTGGCAGTAAATGTAGTCCGGGGCAACGCAGGTCTGCCCGCAGTTTAAATATTTTCCGAAGACGATGCGCCTGGCGGCCAGCCGGATATTGGCGGTCTGGTCTACAATACAGGGGCTCTTTCCACCTAGCTCTAAGGTCACAGGCGTCAGGTGGGCGGCAGCGTTTCGCATCACCTCCCTGCCAACAGCCTGGCTTCCTGTGAAAAAGATATAATCGAAATGCTCTTTTAAAAGGCAGGTATTTTCCTCCCGTCCGCCGGTAACCACCGCCACATAATGGGCCGGGAAGCACTGGGATAGGATGCGTCCGATCACCTGGCTGGTGTGGGGCGAGTAGGCGCTGGGCTTGACCACCGCCGTATTTCCCGCCGCAAGAGCGTCCACCAGAGGCGAAAGGGTCAGCATAAAGGGGTAATTCCAGGGGCTCATAATCAGAACTGCGCCGTAAGGCGAGGGCATGCGGTAACTGTGGGAATGAAACTGGGCCAGAGGCGTGGGTACCGTCTCATCCTTTGCCCAGCGCCGCAGATGCTTTAACATACAGCTGATCTCATCCAGCACCATCCCTGTCTCGCACATATAACTCTCAAACTGACTCTTTCCCAAATCCTCCCGCAGGGCGCCGTGAATCTCCCGCTGATGGCCGTAAACTGCAGCATAGAGCTTTCGCAGAGCCTTCAGCCTTGCCTCCACAGGCAGGGTCGCCCCGGTCTGAAAATAGCTTCTCTGTCTGGTTACCAGATTCTTAATTTCCTGTTCTGTCATCCTTGATCGCTCCTCCCCATCAATTTGTAATAAAATGGCGCAAGCTGCCGGGCGTCCATCAGCACCGGAACCGGGTACAGTGGATTGGCCTCCTGATCCGCAAAGCGGGCCAGTTTGTGGATGTCCCTTTCCTGAATTTCCGGAATCTCATCTCCGATTCCAAATCGTTTCTTCATATCCTTTACCGCCTGGATCAACAGGGCGGCGGCCTCATCAGGAGGCATACCCGGCCCCGCCACACCTGCAGCCACAGCCAGCGTAAAAGGAAGCAAGAAGCATGTTCCGACGGGCTTTCACATCGCGGCCGTTCTCATAGGCTCGGTCAATATTTTCAAAAATCAATTTCACCGCCATCAAAGCGTCCTGGCGGGTGCCGTAGGTGGTGGAATTGCCGATGTAGGCCTCCACCGCGTGAGTCAGGGCGTCCATCCCCGTAGTGGCGGTGATAAAGGGAGGCAGCCCCAAAGTGACCCCTGGATCTAAAACCGCATATCTGGGGATCAGCGGGAAATCGTTGATGGCGTATTTATGGCGGGTCTTGGCGTCCGTAATCACCGCCGCCAAGGTCGTCTCGCTGCCGGTTCCGGCGGTGGTGGGAACCGCGATCAACAGAGGCAGCCGTCTGCGCACCCGCAAAATCCCCTTCATTTTTTCCAGGGGCTTGCCGGGATTGGCGATGGAAGCTCCGACCGCCTTGGCGCAGTCCATGCTGGAACCGCCTCCAAAGCCGATCAGGCAGTCGCAGCCCGCCTTCCGATAAAGATATGTCGCCTCAGCCACGTTGTCCGTGGTGGGGTTGGCGACGGTTTGATCATAGATCCTGTAAGATAATCCTGCCTCCCGAAGGGCCTTTTCCAAGCCGCGCAGCAGCCCCAGCTTGCGTATCCCCGGATCCGTGATAATCAGCGGCCTGCGGCATTTTTTCTTTCGGATCACCCCAGAAAGGGCTTTCACGCTTCCCACTACCCTCGGTGTCCGGTAAGGCAAAAAGGCAGGGCGATTTTGAGTCCCAGCTGAAAGGTCCGGCAGTAAATTCCACGAAACAAATTCATTGTAAATACCTTCTCTCAACTAACTCATGGTGGAATGGCTTAAAATATAAAATTCCTCCTGGCTTGGAAGCCACTTTTTCTCCATTCTTTCCAGAGTATCATCGTATCGAGCCGCTTCTTCCTCACTGATTGCCATAACAGGACTGTCAGAATAAGACCACTTTCCGCCCTCCAGTACGCCGGGAATCAGCTCCTTTACCATCATAGCCGCCGGAAAGGTTCCATTTTCCAGGGAAACCTGATACTTTTTACAGCTTTTAAACCCGCTGCTTACATAGTTGGAGGGACTGCCAAATATCACTACCGTATCCCATCCCAGCTTTCGGGCCTCCTGAAAGGAATGCTCCATCAGCATTTTTCCGTAACCTCTTCTTTGATACGCAGGCGCGACGCATAGGGGGCCGAAGGTAAGAATTTCCTTTTCTTCTCCGCTCTCCTTTTTAAGCTTCGCTTTCGTATACATAATATTGCCGATGATCGTTCCATTAAACTCCAGCACAAAATCCAGCTGGGGGATGAAATCTGGATGCTCTCTCATAATATGCACCAGATAATGTTCCACACATCCGGGAATATACAGATTATAAAATGCCTCCCTGGTTATGCGCTCCACCGCTTCATAGTCCTGCGGCTCTTCCCTGCGAATCCGAAGGTTTACCTGCTGTTCCAATTCTCTTTGACCTTCCTTCATCTTTGCGTTCCTCCTGTCTGTTGGATTCACTGCTTATCTTACCTCAAATTTTACAGACTGTCCAGCACTCCCGCGAAAACCCTATTGACAGCGGCGCTTTTTCCGATACAATAGTAACCGATATTACTTAAGAAAGAAATCTACTGCACAGGAGGAAGACGGCATGGAACAGCCCTTAATCGACCTGATCGATATTTCAAAAAGCTTTGACGGCGACGTTGTTCTAGATGAACTGAACCTGTCTGTAAGGGAAAATACCTTTGTTACCCTTTTGGGGCCCAGCGGCTGCGGTAAAACCACAACCTTGCGGATCATCGGCGGTTTTGAGAAGCCGGACCAGGGCCGCGTAGTCTTCGACGGCCAGGATATTACAAACCTTCCGCCCAATAAGCGGCAGTTAAACACCGTATTCCAGAAGTATGCCCTTTTTACCCATATGACCATCGCGGAAAATATCGCTTTCGGTCTGAAAATCAAAAATAAGTCCAAATCCTATATTGACGACAAGATTAAATATGCCCTGAAGCTGGTAAACTTAGACGGCTTTGAAAACCGCTCCGTCACCTCCTTAAGCGGCGGCCAGCAGCAGCGCATCGCCATTGCCCGTGCCATTGTCAACGAGCCCCGGCTCCTTCTTTTGGACGAGCCTTTAGGCGCTCTGGATTTAAAGCTGCGCCAGGACATGCAGTATGAGCTGATCCGCCTGAAAAACGAGCTGGGCATCACCTTTATCTACGTCACCCATGACCAGGAGGAGGCCCTCACCATGTCCGACACCATCGTGGTCATGAACCAGGGCTACATCCAGCAGATGGGCACGCCGGAGCAGATTTATAATGAGCCGGAAAATGCCTTTGTGGCCGATTTCATCGGGGAGAGCAACATTGTCCCCGGCACCATGATCCAGGACGAACTGGTGGAGATCTTCGGTGCCCGCTTCGCCTGCGTGGACAAAGGCTTCGGCCGCAACACCCCTGTGGATGTGGTGATCCGCCCGGAGGACGTGGAGCTGGTTTCTCCGGAGCAGGGAACCTTAACCGGCGTCTGTACCCATCTGATTTTTAAAGGCGTCCACTATGAGATGGAGGTCACCATGCCGGACGGCTTTGAGTGGCTGGTACACAGTACTGCCATGTGCCCGGTAGGACAGCAGGTTGGGATCCGGGTCGATCCCTTTAACATTCAGATTATGAATAAGCCTGCTTCGGAGGATGAGGAGGCGGTGGGAGTCAATGAATAGATCGCTGAAACAATATCTGGCCGCCCCCTACATTCTGTGGATGATCGGCTTTACGGTTATTCCCCTGGCAATGATCGCTTTTTACGGCTTTACGGACCGCAATGGACATTTCACCCTGGCCAATGTGGCGGCCATCGCCACGCCGGAGCATGCGAAGGCCCTGCTTCTCTCCCTTGTCCTTTCCCTTGTCAGCACCGTCATCTGCCTGCTTCTGGCCTACCCGCTGGCGCTGATTTTAAGGAAAAAAGGCATGAGCAGGGGAAGCTTTGTCGTATTTATCTTCATCCTTCCCATGTGGATGAATTTCCTGCTGCGCACCATGGCCTGGCAGACCCTTCTGGAAAAGAACGGCGTCATCAACGGCCTTCTCTCACTCCTGCGCCTGCCAGCCCTCTCGATTATCAATACGCCTGCGGCCATTATTCTGGGCATGGTCTACAATTTCCTGCCCTTTATGGTGCTGCCCATTTACAACGCCCTGGTCAAGATCGATGATAATGTAATCAATGCCGCCAGGGACCTTGGCGCAAACGGCTTACAGGTGATCACAAAAATCCTGATACCATTGAGCGTTCCCGGAATCATCAGCGGCATCAACATGGTGTTCGTGCCTGCCCTGACCACCTTCGTGATCTCCGCTCTTTTGGGCGGCAGCAAGATCCTTCTGATCGGAAATATCATTGAACAGGAATTTACAAAGGGAAGCAACTGGCATCTGGGGTCCGGCCTTTCCTTGATCCTTATGGCCTTTATCCTGGTGAATATGGCCCTTACGGCAAAATATGACAAAGACGGGGAGGGAAACGCATTTTGATGAAACGTTTTTTTCAGAACTTTTACCTGGTGCTGATCATGATATTCCTCTATGCCCCGATTCTCATTATGATGGGGCTTTCCTTCAATGCCTCCAAATCCCGTTCCCAGTGGGGCGGATTTACCCTCCGCTGGTATTTGGAGATGTTCCAGGACGCCGCCATCATGGAGGCTTTATATAATACGCTGCTGATTGCTTTTGTCTCGGCCCTGGCCGCTTCTGTCATCGGGACCGCCGCGGCTTTGGGAATCAATTCCATGAAGCGGCTGCCAAAGACCCTGGTTATGGGTGTTAACAACATTCCCATGCTGAACTCCGATATTGTTACCGGCATTTCCCTGATGCTGGCCTTTATCGCCTTCGGCATTTCTCTGGGATTTCAGACGATTCTCCTGGCCCACATCAGCTTCAACGTGCCCTATGTCATCTTAAGCGTCATGCCTAAGTTAAAGCAGACGGATAAAAGTACCTATGAAGCCGCCATGGATCTTGGAGCGGGACCGGTCCAGGCCTTTTTCAAGGTTGTATTTCCTGATATTCTGCCGGGCGTCCTATCCGGATTCCTCCTGGCCTTTACCATGTCCCTGGACGACTTTATCATCACGCATTTTACGCGGGGCGCGGGGATCAATACCCTGTCCACGCTGATCTACAGCGAGGTGCGCCGGGGAATCAAACCGTCCATGTACGCACTGTCCTCTATCATCTTTGCGACGGTGCTGGCTCTCCTGCTCATTACTAACTTTTCTCCGGAGCGCTCCGGAAAGCGAAGCCCTAAAGGAGAAGGTCGCGCCCGGAGCCAAGGATCCGCGAAGGAGCCGAAAAATCCGGAAGCCTTTCGCAAGGGACTTTTGGCAGCTGCTGCCTTTGCCATCGTGGCCGCTGTTTCATTCACCACGTACCGCCATTTTGTAAGCTCCGGCGCTAATCAGCTTTATGTGTACAACTGGGGTGAATATATTGACGAAAGCGTTATTGAGGAATTTGAGGAAGAGACTGGCATCGAGGTGGTTTACGACTTGTTTGAGACAAATGAAGAGATGTACCCTGTCATCGAGGCCGGGGCTGTCCGGTACGATGTGGTCTGCCCCTCGGATTACATGATTCAGAAAATGGCTGAAAACGGCCTTCTGGCGGAGATCAACTTTGACAATATTCCCAACCTTTCGCAGATCGACCCCATCTATCTGGAGCGCTCAAAAAGCTTTGATCCGGAAAACAAGTATTCCGTGCCCTACACCTGGGGCACCGTGGGAATCCTTTACAACACCGAGCGGATCAAGGAATTAGGCGTCCCCGCCCCCACAAAGTGGTCCGACCTGTGGGATGAACGCTATCGGGGCGAAATCCTCATGCAGGATTCCGTTCGGGACGCCTTTATGGTCGCCTTAAAAATGCGGGGGTATTCCATGAATTCCACTGATCCTGAGGAGCTTGCCCAGGCCAGGGATCTTCTCATTCAGCAAAAGCCTCTTGTGCAGGCTTACGTGGTGGATCAGGTGCGGGATAAGATGATCGGCGGCGAGGCCGCTGTGGGCGTCATTTATTCCGGTGAGATGCTCTACATTCAGGAGGAATCCGCCGGGGCCGACTTTACCCTGGAATACGTGGTTCCTGAGGAGGGCACCAATATCTGGATCGACTCCTGGGTGATCCCCGCCAACGCCCGCAACAAGGAAAACGCGGAAAAATGGATCAATTTCCTCTGTCGTCCGGATATCGCCAAGAAGAACTTTGACTATATTACCTACTCCACGCCAAACAAAGGGGCCTATGAGATGCTGGAGGATGAGCTTAAGAACAATCAGGCCCTTTTCCCCGATGTGAATCAGATGGCAAACAGCGAAGTGTTCCAGTATCTAGGAGACGAGGCGGATTCCCTCTATAATGAGATGTGGAAAGAGGTCAAGTCCCATTAAGATGATTTCAAAACAGCCTGGCAGCTAGAGCTCCAGGCTGTGATTTCCTATTTTTCCATGCAAAATACATACTGCTCAACGGAGCACTCGTACTGGTCGTATTCCTGGATATAATCCCCTTCCCGATATACCTCCGCCGCAACGTAATACGTTCCCTCCGGAAGTTCGGAGAAATACTTCCGGTACTCCTTAAACCCATCGGCGGCAAGCTCCTCCCCGTATCTGCTGATGGTTTCCGGATAAAAGCCAAACAGCCTTTCTCCCTCCCGGTTCAATACCTCAATGGCATTAAGCTCTACCTCATCCGGCACAATCAGCGAAAAATCATCGTTCCACTTAATAACGGGTAATTCTTCTGTTTCACCGTCAGACAGCAGGTTATGAAGTCTCGGCCCGCTTCCGGAAGCAAAGCTCCCATCTCCTACATAGCCGTAGTCAGCCGATATAAGCTGATACAGTTCATATTCTATGCCGCCGGCTGCCGCCCTTACTCCGGCCTCCGGCTGCGGGGGAGCCGTTTTGGCGGCGGCCAGGTCATCCAGAAAGAAAATCCCCTCTGTCAAATTAATAAACAGATCCGGATCTTTGATCACACGAGCCTTTCCCTTCCACCATACCGTGTTCCGGTTGGCGGAGACTGCCGTCACTCTTCCATCGTTCCCATGGTATTCTATGGTAATAAGGGGTTGTTCCCTTTCATCCGCTTCTTCAAACAGGGAATACCTTAAAAATCCTGTCAGCTTTACCGCCAGCTCTACCTGTTCCGCGTCTGTCACTTCTTTGGCCTCATCCGCTGCCTGCGGATATGAAATAACTGCTTTTTGCACATCTTCCGGCGCTGGCACGCCGATGAGATACATGCCTTTAAAAAAGATTGAAAAGCATACCAACAACAGAACGACCACAAGGATCTGGAGGCAGGTTCTAACAGCCCATTTTACATATTTATTTTTCATCTCTCCCCCTGTGCTCTAAAAAATGATACACCCTATACTTCCGTCACGGTCAGCCCCGCAATAAAGAGAATCAATATCAAAACCGGCAGTACTGTCCAGGCAATATACCGGTTTGTGATTTCCCAGTCAGAAGGCTCCGCCAGCTGTGCGTTCTGAATCTGTAAGGATAGCCTTCTGCGAAACAACTCATCTGCGTACAGAATGGTGACCGCTGTAAAGGCGCAGGCAATGACGCCGATCAGCCAGAGGCTCCACTGCCCCTTATGGGTCAGCCTTGGCCCCATCAGAAGATTCACGATGGTGGAGACAGCGGGCTCCATGGGGTCAATGACCCTTCCATTTTCATCCATCATAACCCCTGTATTTGTCACAATGGAAATCCCAAAATCCGCAAGGCTTCCGTCTTCGTTGTATAACTGCCGGTAATCGCCGTCCAACATCCCCCCGCGAAAAAGGATCTCCTCTCCCCGGCAAACCTCCAGGCCGGTGAGGGAATCCGACAGCCCGATGTTGGTTGGCACGGCGCTAGGGTCTTCTTTTAAGGTGTAGGGGCCATAGATGTGATCGCCGTACTGGAAGGTTAGCCTTTTATCTTCCCATACCGTAAAGGCGGCTGGCTCTCCCAGGACCTTACCGGAATATGTGGTAACGCCCTTTTCCTGGTCCGCGACTAAGAAAGCACCATTATGATAGACAATGCCTTCCCTGGAAGTAATGATGGCGTAGGCTGCGGTAAATACAAGAAACATGGCCGCCATCACAAGGAGGACGCCCTTTTGGTAGCGATTCAGGGATTTGATTCTTTTTAACAGCTGTCTCATACATATCTCACCTCCCCATCTCACTCAGTAGGATTCCACATTCGGAAGAATCAGAAGCATTTCGGGCCGCAAAAGACTTGCATTGGGAATCCACTCCCGGTTTCGTTCCAGAATATAGATCCAATCGTCGCCGCTGCCATAGAAGCTTTCCGCGATTTTATATAGGCAGTCCCCCTTCTGAACCGTATAGGCTGCCCGGTCAGTGGGCCTCAAACTATAGCAGTCCGGCGTGTCTTTATACAGATTCGTCACATAGCCGATGTTGGACTCGAAACTTGTCTCTTTTCCATCAACAGCTGAGCGGACCGTCACATATGCGCTGACCCGCAGCGTTTGATCCCCATGGCTTTTCCAATCATAATTCTGCGGATAGTCCGGGATGATCGGAACCTCCGCCGGCTGATTTGGAATATACTCATAGACTTGTTCCTCCAGGCTGACCCCGTCGTTTAAGGGAACCGCCCGGTAATAAGGCGTAATCTCCTTCCCCTCCACAACCGTAACCGCGCCCGGCGGGTCGTCCACCGCCTCTAAATGGTACTCATAAGAAACCTCATACCCATCCTTTAGATCCATCCAGATGTCCCCCTGGTTTAGGATCTGTACTCTGCTGGTATCATAAGGATTATCCTCGAAACTTCCGTTAGGCATCATGAGAACCCTCCGGTAATGGTACTCATAGTTGAGCCGTTCCGCCTCGGCTTCGGGGCTTTTAAGAGGCGGGAGAAAGTACCTGCTCTCATCTGCATGATTATCCTCACAGACCTTTGCAAACTCCTCTTCGCTTAAGCCCGCCTCCGCGCCGTAAACAGGAAGGGCGGGAAAGGCTAAGAATCCTGCCATCAGCGCCAATCCCGCTGTTTTGAACCCTCTTTTCATCTTAACCTCCGTTTCTTAATAACTATTAAATCACTTTTCCAGGCTCATCTTCTTAACTCAACTATAGCATATTGCGGCGCTTCAATTATTAATTCTGTCTTACAGTTTTTATAAGAAATGGAAATCGTAAGTATGACCTCTTTTTATTTCTTTCTCCAATTCAGCAGCAGAGCCGAATTGATGATCACCAGTACGGAACCCGCATTATGTACCAAGGCCCCGATTACAGGGCCCAGCAGCCCTGTAATCGCAAGGGCGATTGCCAGGAAATTGAGACTCATGGAGAAGGTCAGATTCACCTTGATGGTTGTCATCATTCTCCTGGAAAGGGACAGCAGGTGGGGAAGCTCCCGGATCTCGTCGTCCACCAGCGCAATATCTGCCGCATCCACCGCAATATCGCTTCCGACGCCGCCCATAGCAATGCCAACATTTGCCTTTTTCAGCGCGGGGGCGTCGTTGATCCCATCGCCGATCATACAGACCGCGCTTCCATTTTCCTGCTCAGCACCGATCTGATTTAGTTTATCTTCCGGCAGACAGTTGGCATAGACCTGGGAGATCCCAAGCTGACCGGCGATGGCTCCGGCGGCGTTTTGATTGTCCCCGGTTAAAAGAACCGGCTGAACGCCGATATGGCCCAGGGCGGCGATCATATCCCGGCTTTCTTCTCTTACCGTATCGGAAAGGACAAGATATCCCGCAAGCGCGTCGTCCACAGCCACATAAATCACGGTACTTCCCTCATTCAAATATGCGCCCGTCTCGGCTAGAAGCGCGTTTGAAATAGTCATTCCCTTCAAAAGCTTTAAATTCCCCGCTTTCACAACTTTTCCGCCAACTAACGCGCTGACGCCTTCTCCAAGGCTCATTTTAAATCCGTGGCAGGCGGCGGGCTTTTTGCCGTAGCAGCGAAGGATCGCTTTGCCCAGGGGGTGCTCGCTCATCTGTTCGGCTGCGGCGGCAAAGGCGTAAACCTCATCTTCTGTGTAATCCGATACGGATTTTACGGCGGTAACTCTAGGCGCGCCGTAGGTGAGCGTACCCGTTTTATCAAACATAATCTTTGTAACTGCGGAAAGCCGCTCAAGAGCATCCCCTTCCCGAACCAGGAAGCCATGTTTTGTTGCATTGCCGATGGCAGCCATAATCGCCGTAGGTGTGGCAAGCACCAGCGCGCAGGGGCAGAACACAACCAGAATGGTAACCGCCCGGATTATCTCCCCCGTAACTGCCCAGGTAAGTCCCGCAGCGGAAAGAGCGCTCACCACAATCCAGGTAGCCCATCTGTCCGCCAGGCCCACAATTTTGGCTTTCCCGGCATCGGCGGACTGCACCAGCTTAATCATCCTCTGAATGGAGCTGTCCTCGCCAACTTTTACAGCGCTCATTTCAAAAGCGCCAAACTGATTCACCGTACCGGAGGACACCTCATCCCCCACCGTTTTATCAACCGGAAGGGACTCGCCCGTCATAACCGCCTGGTTTACGGAGGTCTGACCGGAAAGGATCCTGCCGTCAACGGGGACGGTTTCGCCAGGGAGAACACGGATCACATCTCCTACCTTGACATCCTCGGCCGGGATCACCATCTCCGCCTCGTCCACAATCTTTCTCGCTGTCTGGGGCGTAAGGTGTACCAGCCGTTCGATGCCCGCCCTTGCCTTCGCCACCGTCAAATCTTCCAGGAGCGCCCCCAGCTGCATGATAAACGCGACCTCGCCTGCGGCAAAATCCTCGCCGATGCAGACGGAAGCGATCAGCGCCAGAGATACTAACACATCGGCCTTGATATCAAAGACGGTGATCAGCCCAATAACAGCCTCCATGATAATAGGTGCGCCGCAGAGAATAATCGCCACCCACGCCGCGTCAAAGGGAAGGGGAATCAGCTCAAAAAGGCTGACAATAAGGGAAAGACCTCCAAGAATAAGGAATGTAACATCCTTCTTGGTCCCTCCCAGTTCCATAAAATATTCTGCTTTTTCGATTATCTTGTTCATAGCAATCCTCTTTTCTATACCCATAGGGGTATGCCCATATTATACCCATGGGGGTATCGAATGTCAAGGTAATAATACTCCGCACTAGGCTCGAAAAGGCCTCGCCAAGTGCTCTGTATGTTTCGCACGTAAGCGCCTAGAAGACAGGCGCTAAGTGCTCGCAACAATACTCCGCACTAGGCTCGAAAAGGCCTCGCCAAATGCTCGTAACAAAAAAGCAGCCTGCAAAGACTGCCTTTTGCAAAAGCTGCTTTTACTGCATATTGGCAAAGCGCTCTACCGCTTTGGTAAATTTCTCGATCGTCGCATCCGCATCGCCGTGTTCAATACCATCTCGGACGCAGTGCTTGATATGCCCTTCCAGCACAACCTGCCCTGCTTTATTGAGAGCGGATTTCGCGGCATTGATCTGAGAAAGGATGTCCTCGCAAGGAATATCCTCATCAATCATCCGGTCGATGGCCTGAATCTGTCCGATAATTTTCGCAAGCCTACGGTGCAGGTTCGGGGAATCCATACATTGTTTCATCTGTCAGCCTCCATACCATTAGGGGTATGTGTATTATAGCAGTCCTAAATAAAAAAGTCAATTTTCTTGACAAATCAGAATTTCCCGTATATAATTACATTAGTCAGTTAGTTATTGCTAACCTTCAAGCAAAGTATGGCTTTGCATTATTTTTTTGACACAAAGTTAGTTATATATAACTCTATTTAATCACTGCGTAAAGGAAGATGTCCATGTCAGAAGATTTGGTAATTCGTCACTGCTCTCCCACTTTGGCCGGGATCAAGTCCGGCAACCTGTTTTCCTGTGACTGTCCCTGCAGGAGGGAGCTGACGAAAGCTTTATCCAGCTTAAACCGAAAATTAGTACCGAAGGGAATCCGATTTCTGCCGCTAAAGGTTTGCGGGAACCGCGCCCTGATTTACGCCTACCGCCCCCATGCGCTAAAGAACGATCTGGCGGATCAGTACGCTAAGGATCTGCTGCTTCAATACGGCTACCCAGCCGGAGATCTCAATGCTTGTGTGCTGCATCTGATCCGCCGTCTTCGGTCCGGTGAGGAATTTCCCCACGAAATCGGTCTGTTTTTAAGTTACCCGCCGGAGGATGTGCTGGGTTTTATTCGGGGTAAAGCATGCAATTATAAGTGTTTGGGCTACTGGAAGGTATACGGAGACGAGCAGAAGGCGAAGAGGCTCTTTGAAAAATACAATACCTGCAGCGAAATTTATTTTAAGCAGTGGAAGCACGGGAAATCCATCGAGCAGCTTACGGTAGCTGATTGATGTTTCTACAATGAATATACAGGAAAGGAAGGTTTTTTATCTCATGAGTAAAATTGCGGTTGTTTATTGGAGCGGTACCGGCAATACCGAAGCCATGGCTTCGGCGGTGGCGGAAGGCGCAAGCGGCAAGGGGGCGGATGTATCCCTGTTTACCGCGGCGGAATTTTCAGCGGACCAGGTGGACAGCTATGACGCCATCGCCTTCGGCTGCCCTTCTATGGGGGCGGAGCAGCTTGAAGAAAGCGAATTTGACCCCATGTTCACGGACTGCGAAAACAGCTTAAAGGGAAAGAACATCGCCCTCTTCGGATCCTATGGCTGGGGCGACGGCGAATGGATGCGCACCTGGGAGTCCCGCTGCGGCGATGACGGGGCCAACCTTGTTTGCGACAGCGTAATCTGCAATGATGCCCCTGACGAGGATGCTCTGTCGGCGTGCCGCAAGTTAGGCGAGGCGCTGGCTTAAAAAGAAGTCTGGTCGCGGGAGGCCTAGAATCCCTCCCGCGATCAGGATTTTCTTTTCGGAGCCGTAAGGCTGAAGCTTAAATCCAGTAGCATCCCTATTCTCTCATCCCCAGCGCTCCCATCAAGGGCCGCTGTGATCCAATGATCCTTATTCATATGATAGGCCGGGTATATGCCTGAACCTGCGAGCAGGGAGCCGATAAGGACTGTCTCACATTTCAGGTTCACCACATCGATAAGATCTGAGCCCTTCCTTCCAATCCTGTCTACGGGTATCCTCATGATCAGGGCAAACCACTTGCGATTTGCCGGGTGCCGGAACACGGCGTAATCCGGTTGATCCTTCCATGGGTAGTCCGGTTCAATCCCATAGGTATCCAGTATATATCCCTCTAACTCTTTCCTGTCCATATGCAGCGCCTCCTTACCTCCCATAGATTTTCCGCTCATACGGCCTGATCGTTGCACAGCAGCAGGTCATCCCGCGTTTCGGCAAGCTGTCTCAATTCCTGTGTGAATCCAGAAACGCTAAACAGCACATACCACACATGGCGGTCATTCTTTTTCCACTCTACCCGGACTGCCTTGTCCTCCAAACCGCGCAGCACACTAACCCCCACCGGCTCCTGCCAAAATTTACATTCGCCGAGAATCAGGTTTCTTCCGTCCGGGTCCACTGCCGCAAGATCAATTTCATCATGGGCATCCCACCAGCGTCCGATTTTAGAAAAATGGAAGGGCCAGCAATCTTCGGCATTCAGTTCCCACATCCGCTCCCGGCATACGTCCTCATAAACATATGCCGTATGACCGCTGATCAGGCTCTTTCGGATTTTGTCCATCACGATGCCGCTGTTACCGCTTTCGATGAAACTTCGATTGGGATATACAAAGGCAAACCAAAAACGAATATAATTATCCTTGATCTTGTAGAGGCCTTTTTTGCTTTTCTCCGGATTTTCCTCTGTGACAGGAACCTCCCGTTCTAAAATATCCAGATCCATCAGCGTTTTCAGGTACTTTGTCAGTCCTGTCGCCTTCACCTCCAATACAGATGCAATAGCCGATAACCTACTGTTTCCGGCGGCAATGGCTTTTATGATGGAAAAATAGCTGCCGATTTCTGAAACCTCCTGCTGAAGCAGAAAATTGGGCTCGTCATACAGATAGCCGGACCGGTTCAGTACATTGTCCTCAATCGCTGTGTAAATGTCGCTGCTCTCCTCAAACAGTTCGATATATTTCGGAACGCCTCCGGTAATTGCGTACATCTCGATCAGCTGGCGGCGGTTTTTGTGGTGGAAGAACTCTCCATAATAGCGAAAAGGAATCTGCTTCAAGCGGATTTGCGCGGTACGCCGGCCATACAGCGGGCTATGATAAGCCAGGGTCTGGGATTCCATCATAGAGATAAGAGAACCGCATAAGATTACCAGCACCTGTTTCTGCTTCAGATTTTCCTCCCATATTCGCTGAAATATGGATGGAAAAGCTGGATTCGACCTTCCAATATACTGAAATTCATCTATGACGATCACTGGTTTGCTTTCAAAATGCGTATCCATAACCGCCTTGAATATCACATCCCAGCTCTTCACATCCGCATCTTTCAGCAGATCGCTGTTGATAAACTCCGCAGCCTTATCCTTAAAGGCCATCCTGTTTTGGTTTTCCGATTCTTCACTTGCCAAAAAAAACAGCGCCTTTTTATCCTTGATAAACTCCGTGATCAAGGTGGTTTTTCCGACTCTGCGCCGCCCATACAATATGACAAGAGCACTGCCGCCCCGTTGGTATTCGCTTTGCAGAGTTTTGATTTCCGCTTCACGATCTACAAATTTTACCATAGCCCGCACCTCGCTTTCATCTATATTATACTTCAAATTATAATAATTTCAAGCATAAAAAGAAGGACTGCTACCGAATCCTTTCGGCACAGCCCTTCTTTGTACGCATCTAATCCAACGAAATATCTTCTATCCCAAAGCAACCATGCTGAACACCAGCACGAACAGAGCGATGGTTTCGCAAAGACCCACAACGGTAATGTACTGAGCAAAGCCCTTTCCTGTTTCAGC
>CALWQV010000060.1 GCA_944383785.1 uncultured Enterocloster sp.
TCGATAAGACCTCGCCAAGTGCTCTGTATGTATCGCACGTAAGCGCCTAAAGGACAGGCGCTAAGTGCTCGTAACAAAAAGGTCCCGCAGACTTCATCTCTGCGAGACCTTACCCAGCTGGGCTAGAAGGATTCGAACCTTCACAATGACGGAGTCAGAGTCCGCTGCCTTACCGTTTGGCTATAGCCCATCAAAAACTCTTGCCCGGAACCTTTGTCCGCTGCGCAGTTTATTATATATGGAACAAAGGAAATAGTCAAGAACTTTTTTCATTTTATACATATCTATTTTTCAAAAGCCGGATCAGCTGGGTATGGGCGCCGGAGAGCACCATGTCTTCCCGCCAGATGGCTCCTATATTCCAGTGAAATCCCCCTTTGCCGATGGAGTAAACCCGGGGAATGGGCATGGGATTCATGATGCGAACCACGGAATCCGGCACAATGGCCAGGCCAAGGCCCGATGCCGCCATCATATACACCGTCATATTGTTGCAGCTCTCAAAGATAGATTTGGGCTTTACCCCATGTTCGATGAACATAGCGTCCACCGCCCTTCGGATACGGTTTGGCCTGTGAAGGAGGATAAAATCCTTTCCCGTCATATCCCCCAGGGAAACCCAGTTTCTGGTTGCCCCATGGTGGCTGGGCACCTCAGAGGCGGATACCAGCAGAAGCTCTTCATCGTAGAGCACACTTGCGGACAGATCCTGCCCATAGTCGTAGAGAGGGATAATGCCGATCTCCACCACACCGTTTCGCACATTGTTCTCCACTTCCTTGCTGGAGGACTCTACAGTGCGGATGGCTACATTGGGATACAGGCGGCGGAACTCCGGCAGCACAAAAGGAAGAAGGACCGTCGCCCGCATATCCGACAGCCCCAGGGTGATCTCCCCGCTGCGGCAGTCCTTTAAATTCTCGATCTCCTGTTTTAAGGACTCCTGAAGTCCCAAAATCATGCGGGCTGTCTTCACATATTTCTCCCCTGCCTGGGTCAGGGTCAGGGGCGTGGTGCCTCGGTTAAAAATCTTGGCTCCCAGCTCTTCCTCCGCCTTGGAGATAAAATGGCTCAGCGCGGGCTGAGAGACAAAAAGCTGCTCTGCGGCCCGCGTGATATTCTGACATTCCGCTACTTTTAATATGTACTGTAACTGTTTTGTATCCAAAGTATGCAACACCCCCGCTTTTTTCGGCCGCGCCGGCCGATATGTATATTATACCAGCGGGGAGGCCTTTTCTCAATCCCTATCTTTTAACCGCAAATCATCCGGTTCACACCGATGGCCGCCATCACTACGCCAACGGCCAGGGAAATAAAGGCAACGATAAACAGCTCCACAAACATCTTATTCTGAGAGTATTTATTCTCCACCTCCGGGAACTGGGACACGCCTGCCTGGATCAGGGCGCCAGCGGTAGAGATGGGTGTAAATCCGGCAATGGTTCCGCCGATTACCACGCCTGCCATCAGCTCGATGGGGCTTACCGCTCCGCCAAG
The DNA here is from genome assembly GCA_944383785.1 of uncultured Enterocloster sp. GTDB lineage: Bacteria > Bacillota > Clostridia > Lachnospirales > Lachnospiraceae > Enterocloster. The sequence continues at coordinate 1,501 of CALWQV010000060.1, forward strand.
CTCCGCAGCGATGCTGCCAACAGTGGGCACCAGGGTGGGGAATACCACGCCCAGACCGGAAGCGAAGAAGGACATCACTCCGGATACCAGAACCATCATGGGGCTGATGGTGGAGGCGCTGCTTATGCTGGAAATGGAGCCTGCCAGAAGCTCTACGCCGCCGGACAGAGATACGATATTCATCAGTACGCCTACGCCCAGAACCATCAGAATGGTATTCCAAGGAATAGACTTGATCACCGCCTTCTCATCAGCGCAGCCAAATACCAGAAGGATGGTTCCAACTACCAGGCTGGTTAAACCTACGTCAAAGCCAAATACGACCACACTGGCGATCATAGCCAGAAGGCCAATCAGGGTCAAAATCTGCTTGGGAGAAAAGCTTGATGCCTTCTCAAGCTCCACGCTCTCCAAAGGCTTGTCAAATTTCCAGCCCTTAAAGAAGATAAAGCAGGCAATGATCATGACGATCTCAGTGGCCCACAGGCTCCACATCGCGGGAAGAGTACTTCCGTCCAGACCCTGTTCTACCATCAGGTCACGGACCACAACTGCCTCAGGGGTAATGGGGCACATGCGGACGCACTGGGCGCCCATCTGTCCGATTAAGGAAAGCAGGATGGGGTTCATGCCCGCCTTTAAGGCTACCGGGATTGCCAGCACCGGAACGATGGCCAGGGTAGGAATTGCGCCGGGGCCAACGCCGGAAAGGATGATTCCGATTACATAGATTGCTACATAAAGAAGATACCGGTTGCCGTGAGCCAGGTCGGTAATCTTCTTTGCCAGAAGTTCCAGAGTTCCGTTTTTGCTGACGATAGCAAACAGATACATAACGCCGATCATAGTCATAGCCATAGAGGAGCTGAAGCCTCCGGTGATCTGCTTGGCGCTTAAGCCGTAGGCGATGCCGATGATGTAGGCCAGGGCGATTGCCACGATTCCTACATTTAACTTGCGCACAAAGCCCAGGATAATTGCCGCTGCCAGCGCAATCAGTGATGCGATTGCCATGTTCATACTTGATCCCTCCAAATCGTTTTCGTTGATGACCTTATTGTAGCAAAGGAATCATTAGTGGTAAAATATATATTTTTGTATGGTTCCATCTGGGGATTTTTGATGGATTCGGCTACTATTTTGTGCATATTGTTGTTCCATCCAGCTTTTGTTTGTGCATATTGTGCATTTCCAAGCGGATTTCGTAATAGGATCTGCTTATAGCTCCATATGGAAAAATGAATTTTACATTCCAATTCTCCTATTCTATAATGAAGCCATCTTAATTACGGAACGTTCAAATGGAAAGGAGCACACATCACTATGAAATACGCATACGTAGGCTGCAGAACCACAAAGAAGCGCAACGCCAGAGGCAAGGGCCTAATGGTCTATGAGATCCGCCCCGACGGAGTATGGGAGGAGAAGCAGTGCCTCTTTGTGGAGGATAACCCCAGCTACCAGTGCCTGGATCTGGAAAAGAAATTCCTCTATAGTGTCCACGGCGATCTGACTCTGGTATCCAGCTACGCCATCAATGAGGACGGAACCTTAAAGCACTTAAATACCATCGACATCGGCGGAAAGAATCCCGTTGACATCACCGTAGACAAGGAAAACAAGCACGTAATCGTGGCTACCCTTCAGGGCGGAACCCTCTACACCATCAACCGCAATTCTGACGGAAGTTTGGGCGAGATCTGCGCTAAATTTACATATGAAGGAAAAGAAGAAGGTCTGGTTTCCACCATTCACCAGTGTCTGTGGGATCACAGCAGAAATTATCTCTTTGCCTGCGCCCAGGGACGGGTCAACGGCTACGGCCAGATGCGGGCCTTAAAGTACAATCATGCGGACGGCAGCTTCACCGAAACCGACCGTTTCCTCTCCAGAACCTGGGATGAGCCACGCCACGCCGCCATGCACCCCAACAACCGCTGGCTGTATATGTGCGAGGAAAAGGGCAATAAGGTACTCTACTTCCAATTTGACGAGAATACGGGGAAAATGAAGGCCCTTCAGGAGCTTTCCACCGTGCCCGAGACAGTCACCGGCTATTCCGACGCCAGCGAAGTGATGGTAAGCCCTGACGGCGGCCATGTGCTGGTTTCCAACCGCTACACCGACAGCATCTCCGTATACCGTATCGATCCCTTCACCGGGTACTTAAAGAACACCGGATTCTTCCCCTGCCTGGGCAAGACTCCCCGCTTCTTCTGCTTCGGCCCCAACGGAAAATGCTATGTAGCCAACGAGGACAGCGACACCATCATCGAGTTTGAGTTCGACGCCGTAACCAGCCAGCTGGTGCCCACCTTGAACATCATCCACACCGGAAGCCCGGTATGCATTACCTTCCTATAAAAATATATTCTAGCCCGAAAAAGGAGGCAGGCGAAAGCTTGCTTCCTTTTTCTTTTCTGAATGCAAAAAAGTGTTCGAAACCGCTTCGATCTCGAACACCTTTCTTATCTTTAAGCTGGGCTAGAAGGATTCGAACCTTCACAATGACGGAGTCAGAGTCCGCTGCCTTACCGTTTGGCTATAGCCCATCAGCACAACGAAACATATTATACAACAGGATCTCGTGCTTTGCAAGTACTTTTTTTATTTTTTTGAAAGATTTTTCTGTTCTTCCAGCATCCCCTGCAGCCGCTTCATGGAGCGGCTGTATTTTGCCAGCTCCGTAGCCAGCGGAAGCCCCAGACTCTGAGCGATCTCCCGATGCTTCATCCCCGCCGCCGCGTAGAGGAGCACCACCTGGCGGTCCTCCTCCTTTAGCTGGGATAGAGCCCACAAAAGCTGCTGCCGTTCCGGGGCCTGCTCGATCTGAGGGCAGTTTCTTCCCTCTTCCCGCCCCTCAAACTCCTCCAGGCCGATCTCCCCCCGGCTTTTCCGCTCCCGAAACCGCATATAGCACTGATTGCGGGCAATGGTAAATACCCAGGCCAAAGGCTTGCCCTTGGGCTGGTACTCCCCGGCACAGGTCCAGATTTTCAAAAAGGTTTCCTGAAGCACATCCTCTGCCTCCTGGCTGCTGCCAGTAAGGGAAAGGATATAGCTGTGTACCGGCCGCACCGTACGGCCATAAAACCTTCGAAAGGCCTCTTCATCCTTTCCGGCAATTTCCTTTAAAAGCTGTTCTTCCTCTGTCATAAGCGGCTCCCTTCCAAAGATCAGCCGCCGTAAGCTGCGGCCTTACTCCTCCGCCATAAAGCTGTTTTCCGCAGTTATCACGCAGTCGCATCGGGAATCCTTCTCCCGCACCATAGCGCTGATCTTTGTCTTTAAGGTTTCCTGAACCGCCTCATTATATTCCCTGGGTACCACAAGATCAAAAATTAAATTAATGTGGTTCTTTCCGTAAACCACCCGGAAATCGTGGAACTTCAGGCGGCTGTCCAGATCCGCTAAAACTCCTGCCACCATTTTCTTAAATTCCTGCACCCGTTTATCATGGGTTTCCACCGGGTCCATGTGGATCACCAGCAAAATCCCGAATTTTCTCCCGGCCTCCCGCTCGATGCGGTCGATCGTCTCGTGGGAATCCTCAATATCCACATCGTTCGGCACCTCAGCGTGGATGGAGGCCATGCTCCGGGACGGGCCGTAATTGTGAATGATCAGGTCGTGGGTGCCCACAATTCCATCGAAGCCTTCCACGAAATCGCTAATTTCCCGGTACAGTTTGGGATCAATAGCTTCCCCGATCAGAGGCGCCAAGGTATCCTTTGCAATATTGATTCCCGCCAGCATAACCACCACGGACACGGCGATTCCCACAATCCCGTCGATATTGACCGATAAAACCCCGTAAACCACCATCGAAAAAATGGTAGACGAGGTAGCCACCACATCTCCCAAGGCATCGGTGGACGTGGCCAGAAGCACCTTGGAGTTAATCCGTTTTCCCAGCTTCCGGTTAAAAAGGGAAAGCCACAGCTTTACCCCGATGGAAAGGCCCAGAATCAAAATGGAAATCCAGCTGAAGGTCATATCATCCGGACTGAAAATCTTCCCAACCGAGGTCTTAAACAAGGAGAATCCCACCTGTATCACAAAAAAGGCCACAATAAAGGCGGAAATATACTCGATTCTCCCATGGCCGAAGGGGTGGTCCTTGTCTGCAGGCTTCTCCGCCATCCGCACCCCAACCAGTCCTACGATGGAAGAGGCCGCGTCTGACAGGTTGTTAAAGGCGTCCGCCATAACGGAAATACTTCCCGCCAGCAGGCCAATGAGAAGCTTGGCCCCAAACAGGATCACATTGCAGACAATACCTACAATACTGGACAATGTCCCGTAGGCGGTGCGCACCTGGGCGTCCTCCACCTGTTCATAATTCTTGATCCAGTGCTTCACCAAAAAATTTGTCATACTTTTAAGTCACGCTCCTTATACATCACCTGAAGCAGGCACAATCCCTGAGCCGGAGCCGTAAAGCCGGCGGCCTGACGATTCTTTGCCTGAAGAATCTCCCCTATGGAGCCGGGCTCCCGTTCTCCTAGTCCTGCCTCGATCAGGGTTCCGGCCATGATCCGCACCATCTGCTGGAGGAAGCCGTTCCCCTCAAAGTCCATCTCCAAGGCCTTCCCGCTCCACACCGGGCGGATGTGAATTGCATCAATCCGGCGCACCGTGGACTTTTTCATATTTTTATTGCCGCAGAAGCTTCTAAAATCATGCTCCCCAACCAGCAGCGCCGCCGCCTGCTCCATGGCGTCCCGGTCCAGATCCTTTCCCAGAGAATAGAAAAAGCGGTGTGAAAATACATCCGCCTTTCCCTTCATCCAGACCTGATAGCGATAGATCTTTCCCACCGCGTTCAATCTGCTGTGAAACCGCTCGGGAGCGGCCGCAAGCTCCAGCACCCCGATATCCTCCGGCAGATAGCGGTTTATCTCCTCCATCAGCCGCTCCGGCTCCCAGGGCTTCTTCAAATGGAAATGAGCCGCCTGCCCCTTGGCATGAACCCCGGCGTCCGTACGCCCGGAGCCCTGAACCTCCACCGGCTGGCCGGTCAGACGGGCCAAAAGCGCCTCCAGCTTTCCCTGGATCGTGTGCTCCGTATTCCCCTGCTTCTGCCAGCCGTTATAACGGGTTCCATCGTATTGAAGGATCATTTTATAATTCATTTCGCTCTCCTTCGCTGCCCTTTACCGGTTCAAAATCCCGCTCTCCTCCACAGCCTTTACGGCCTCGTGGATTACATCCTCGTCCTGAACCAGAGCCAAGCGCACAAAGCCCTCTCCCGACGGGCCGAACGCGCTTCCCGGCGTCACCATGACGCCCGCCTTCTCCACCAGCTCCATCACAAACTCCTGGGAGCCTGCAAAGCCCTGGGGAATCCGCGCCCATACGAACATAGTAGCCTGGGAGCGGTCCATCTGCCATCCAATGGAGCTGAAACTGTCACAGAGCACATTTCTGCGGCGCTCGTAGGCCTTTCTCGTGGTTTCCACACAGGACTGATCCCCGGTCACTGCGGCGATGGCCGCCTGCTGGATGGGCAGGAACATGCCATAGTCCATGTTGGACTTTAGCAGCTTCAAATGGGACACCACCTCCGGATTTCCCACACAGAATCCGATTCTGGCCCCTGCCAGGCCATAGGTCTTGGAGAGGGAATTAAACTCCACTCCCACCTCCTTAGCCCCCGGAAACCGCAGAAAGCTTCCCGCCTTGCGGCCGTCAAATACCAGCTCGCTGTAGGCATTGTCATGGAGGACAATGATCTCATACCGTCTGGCAAAATCGATCAGCTCCTCATAAAAAGAATCCGGGGCCAGGGCTGTGGTTGGATTATTGGGATAAGATACCACCAGCAGCTTCGCCGCCCGGGCCACATCCTCCGGAATATCCTTAAGCTGGATAATATAGCCATTTTCCTTCTTCTGAGGCATATAAAAAAGCTTTGCCCCCGCGATCAGCGGCCCGTCAGCAAATACCGGGTAGCAGGGATCCGGCACCAGCACCGTCTCCCCCTCGTCCACAATGGACAAGGCGATATGGGAAAGTCCCTCCTGAGATCCCAAAAGGGAACAGATCTCGCTGCTGGGATCCAGCTCTACTCCGTAGCGCCGCTTATACCAAAGGGCCACTGCCTCCAAAAGGGCCTTCTGGTCATTAATCGCATAGACATAATTCTTCTCATCCGCCGCCGCCCGGCACAGAGCCTCCCGAATATGGGGAGCCGGCGGTATATTGGGCGTTCCCACGCTCAAATCGATCACCTGCTCTCCCGCAGCCTCCTTCCTGCGCTTTACCTCTAAAAGAGAAGAGAAAATTCCTTCCCCGAAACGATCCATCCGCTTTGCAAATTTCATAAATCTGATCCTCCCTCGTACCTCAGCCATCTAAAAGCCCAGCAGACATACAAACACCGGCATAAAAATTGCCGGGAGCATGTTGCCGATCTTAATTTTACAATTCAATATCATATTCATCCCCAGGGCGAAAATCAAAATAGAGCCCACAAACGAAATCCTTGTAATCATCAGATCCGTCATATAAGGCCTTAAAAGCCCCGCCAAAAAGGTGATGCTTCCCTGATAAACACCCACCGGAACGGCGGAAAAGGCCGTCCCAATGCCCAGGGACGCTCCAAACACAACCGCCAGGATTCCGTCCATCACTGCCTTGGCGAATAATGTGCTGTAGTTGTGGTTCAGGCCATCCTCCAGGGAGCCCACCACCGCCATAGCCCCTACGCAGAACAACAGGGAACTGCTGACAAAGGCCTCCACAAAGGAACCGGAAGCCATACCCGATGGAATGCGGTCCCTGCACCAGGTTCCCAAACGCTCCAGATGATCTTCAATGTCCATCCACTGCCCCAGGATGCTGCCCGCCACCATGGAGAAAATCATCACCATAGTGTCCTTTGAAGACAGAACCCCATCCTGCACCTCCATCATGCCTCCCAGCGCCCCTGAAAGACCGATAAAGAGCACGCACAGCCCTACCGCCTTCGTCACTGTCTCCTGAATTGCCTTAGGGATACCGCCCTTTAAGACCACGCCGATTCCGCTTCCCGCCAGAATCGCCGCTATATTCACCATCGTACCAAATCCGGTCATCGTATTTTCCGTCCTTTTTCAGCCGTTCTGCCTATTATAGTACAATTTTCCAGGCTGCGCAAGAGCCGCGGCGCGAAAAAAGAACCACTCTTCAGGCCCAAAGCCTGAAAAATGGTTCCCTTCATTCTCCGCCTTATGCCGCAGCCGCCTTAGGGCCGGACTCGGGCTTTTTGTTATCCTTCTTAACCACTTTTTTCCATGCGTGCATAGCCAGTGCCATAGCGATAACGCCGTAGGATACAAATACCCGGAAATACTCACCGATTACCGCATCCCCAAAGAGCTCCCGGCCCGCCAACGGCGCCACAATGAACAGGGTGTGGAACAGGATAATTCCCGTAATGGCCTGGCGGTTATTGGCCTTCTGTACGGAAGCTCCGCCTACCAGCAGGGCCGCGATGGCAAACTGGCCCACCTGGGTATGGGCCCCGTAGGTGGAAAAGGTTCCCACATTCTGTAAAAAGATCAGCTGTCCCCAACTAGCCAGAACCGTGGAGAAAATCATGGCAATGATTCTGGTGCGGTCCACATTGATGCCCGCCGCATTCGCCACCACCCGGCTCTGACCAACGGTTCGCATATTCTGGCCCAGGCGGGTCTTCATCAGCAGGTTGTTAAACATTCCCAGTCCGGCGATGCAAATGTAGGTCATAACCGGAAGCTGCACTACGATCAGCACATTAAAAATCGCTGGAATGTAGGTTAGGGCGTATACCACCGCCGCCGTTACGATAGCGGCGGCCGCCCGCTTTACCTGAAACTCTCTCTTATAGATATACTTATCGTTGACAAATCGCCACAGCTGCCATACCACCGTTCCGGCGCAGCAGATTTCCACTGCCCTAAGAAGCAGAAGCCGGTCCTGGACCAAAAGCTGCTCGATGGCCGGCACAAAGGTCAGTCCATAAATGACCGCCCCGGCAGCAAGCCTCAGAACCACAGCCGCCATATTTACTGAAAGGCCCTTGGATTTTTTAAGGATAAGGGTTCCGATATTCCCAAGTACCAGAAGATAAAATCCTACCTCGATGATATTGAGCATCGGGATCGTATCCAGAGCGTACTTGATGGTAGAGCTTAAGTCAATGGTATTCTTTACGCCCACCCCGGTGGCAATCATCAGGGTCGGATTGTCCAAAGGAATTACGCCGCCAAAAATAAACAAAAACAGCAGCAGGTAAAGCCCCTCGGCAAAGTAAGAAAGAACCAGACCGCCGATCATTTCCGAGCCCTTCATCTTGTTAAACAGCTTGCCTGCCAAAAAGCCGAAGAGAACCGCAATCGGCGTCGCCATGCACACCGTGGCCAAAAAGCCCAGGATTCCATGAATTCCCCAGTAGGTGGTCCAGAACAGAGCAATCTGCGCTGCCATCGCGCCGATTACGATGCCAAAGTTCAGGCCCATTCCGGCGATTACCGGGATAATCAGCGACAGAACCAGTACGGAATTTCGGGCGATTCTGGTAAATAATTCCGGGGCCACAAAGGTAAGGGGCTGCTTGGAGGCAATGGTAGCGCCTACGCAGAGCACCACAAACAGGATCACAACCTTATTATCAAAAAGGATCCGGTATAATTTCTTTTTATCCACGTCCGCTTCCCTCCTTTGCCTGACATAACGCGTAGAGAATAATTCCGTTGGCAATGATCTGGCGCATTACCTCCGACAGGTTGCTCTCCGGAATAAACATATTAACAACCGGAAGCCCCAGGGTCATAATTCCCTGGAACAGGAAGGTACCAAGGAGCACATTTACGATCTTGGAGCGTCTGGGAGACGCGCCTCCGATGAGAATCGCCGCCACAGAATTGAAGCCCATCATCTGCGGTCCATTGTACAGCTGCATAAAGCCAAAGCCCTGGGCGTAAACCAGGATTCCAACTGCCGCCAAAACGGTGGAAAGCACCGTTCCCGTCAGCCTCAAACGGTTTACATTTAAGCCTGCCGCCTTGGCAAACATAGGGTTGGAACCAGCAGCCGACATAGCCATGCCTGTCTTGGAATGCATAAACAGCCACACCAAAAAGCAGCAGAAAAACAAAAACAGCAGCACGCCGGTGGGAATCTCAAAGGATCCGATCTTGATTGCCAGGGTATCGTTCATAACGCCGCTGAAGGAGGAGGCCAGGGAAATGGTATTTCTCAGGCCTGTTCCATGGTTAGGCCAGGTCAATTCGCCATTCTTAAAGGGCATCAGCATCCACATCATATTCATAAACGCAATGATGGAAAAGCCCACATAGGTGGTTACGGTCATCTCGGAGCCCTTAACCCGGTTCAGGAGAAGACCATACAGATATCCGATTCCCGTAGCCAGCACCATTCCGATGAGGATCGCCAGCAAAACTGCCACCCACATGGCAAACATCGGATGGATCGCCACAAGAGCAGGTATCTGCGCCACTCCCATCTCAATCACAATCAATCCGCCCAGCAGGCCGCCCACAATACCCATAGAAATACCGAAATTGGGACCGATACCGCACTGAATCGCGGGAATCATCGCCAGGGTCAGAACGCCGTACATTCCCCATCTTCTGAGGCAGTCGCTTAAAAATTGGGGCAGATCCATGCCAAATCCCCCTGCGCAGGCCAAAAGAAACAGGAAAAAGCCTACGATAATAATACGGGGCAGGCCGAAGCGGTTTACAAATGTCTTTACAGGACTATTCATAGACGCTCCCCTCCTTTCGTCTTTGTTCCGGACATAGCCAGTCCAATCTGGGCATCCGGGGCGTCTGGGGCAAAAATCCCCGCCAGCTTCCCATCCGCTATAATGGCGATCCGGTCTGAAATCGAGCGCAGCTCTACCAGCTCAGAGGAGACGATCACAACCGTCATGCCGGTTTCCCGGTTCAGCTGCACCAGATACTCCAGCACCAGCTTCTTTGCGCCGATATCGATGCCCCGGGTGGGCTCCGATACAAAAAGAATATCTGGCTCCAGGGTCAAAGCTCTCGCCAGACATACCTTCTGCTGATTGCCGCCGGAGAGCCTGCCGGCCGGCTGGCGGATTCCCGTACAGCGGATATCCAGCTTCTTTACCATATCTTCCGCGTGTGCCCTGGAGGCTTTCCCATCGTAAATGCGCATCCAGGCAATCTTCTTCAGAAAACGGTTATTGGTCTGCATAGCCGAAAATACAATATTCCGCTCGATGCTTTCCTCCAGCAGAAGGCCAACGCCCTTCCGGTCCTCGGACACAAAGGCTACCTTGTGCCTTAATGCGGACCCCAGCTTGTCCAGCTCCAAAGGCTCCCCGTTAATCATCACCTGGCCCTGAGCGTCATAAAGGCCCATAATCCCATTGGGAATGCCAAGCTTGCCCTGTCCGGCCAGGCCGCCGATGCCAAATATCTCCCCTTTGCGGATATCCAGGTCAATCCCCTTTACCTGCTCTCCAGGCATATCCACATAATAATTTCTCAGGCTGACGGCAATCTTCTTCTCGTCGAGAACCCTGTGGTCCTCGACCTCATCCTCCACCAGCTTCTCCACCTTGCGGCCAATCATCAGCTGGGCAATCTCCGTCACATTGGTGTCCTTCACCGCCTTGCTGGTCACGAACTCGCCGTCTCTTAAGATGGTCATGGAGTCCGCCACCGCCATCACCTCGTCCAAACGGTGGGTAATAAAAATAATCGCAATGCCCTGGGAAGCGATCACCCGCATCACTTCCAGAAGCCGGTCCGCCTCAGACTCCGTCAGAACCGCCGTAGGCTCGTCAAATACCAGCAGGCGGATTCCCGTCTTGTCAATCTCTCTGGCAATCTCAATAAACTGCATATAGCCTACCGGCAGACCAGCCACCTTCACATAATCCTCGATCTGCAGCCCAATCTTCTTAAGCGCCCTTTTGGCGTCCTGAGCCATTACCTCGAAGTCAAGAGTCTCCATCGCCGGGCCGAAAACACGGCTGATCAGGTTGGGCGTCGTAATCTCCCGCCCCACCTTTATATTTTCCGTTACTGTAAAACCAGGAATCAGCATAAATTCCTGATGTACCATTCCGATTCCATATTCCATCGCCTTTAAGGGCGTGTCAATATTTGCCAGCTCCCCTTCAATCTTTACCGTTCCCCCAAAACCGCCGGTGGAATGAATCACCGGCATACCAAACAAAATATTCATCAACGTGGACTTGCCCGCGCCGTTCTCACCCATCAGCGCGTGAATCTCCCCGGGTCGGATCCGAAGGCTGACGCCTTTCAGCACCTGGTTGCCGGAATATTCTTTGGAGATATTGTCCATTTCCAGAACATAAGGTATTTTATCCAAATTCATTAACCTCTTTTCATTTCGTGCTCATCAGTGCAATGATAAAAAAACGGAACCGCCGTCTGCATTGCCGCAAAACGGCGATTCCATTATGTGTTCTCAAGGGCTTGTGGCAGGTACGCTGCCTTCAGTCTTACTCAAATGTAATGAAATCAGCCATAACCAGGTAATGATTTCCAATTTCGTTTCCGCTGTCATCCACGTAGTTGGCTACGGTCATATCCACATCGCCGGCGCACTCCTGGATGGTCTGGCGGAGCAGCTCATCGTCAAGAGCGTTCTCACGGGTTCTGCCCTCTTCCAGGATGGTCTTTGCGTACTCAACGCCAGCTTCGATGAAGAGCATGTTACAGGGAACTGCCCAGGTGGAAACTCTTCCGCCCATGCCGGCCTCAGTTACCTTGGCCTGCAGCTGCTCTAACATGTAATCCACATCCGCCTCATGTCCGGACATGTCGATGTTTAAAGCTGCCGGGAATGCGTGGAAGGGAGACGGACAACACTGTAAGGTGTAAATCGCGCCGTTCTCAAATACGGAACGGATCAAAGGCTCCTGCATACCACAGTTGGTGGTGAAGAATACGGTATCCTTGCCGTACTTCTCGATCTGACGGGGCACATCCTCCAGGATAAACTGCTGCGCTCCGGTAACGCCGGAATCTCCGGTAGGATCAGGAGCGGTCACATCTACCAGCTCGATGCCATTCTCAGCGCAGTACTTCTTTAAGTTCTCATGACGGGCTACGATCAGGGCATAGCTCATGTGGCGCGGGAAAGAGTAATGAACCAGGGTCTTAGCGCCCTGCTTAGCTGCCTGAGGAGGAATCACGATACCGCAGCCAGGCTCATCTACCTGCAGCACAATATCAGCCTTGGGATCGATTACGCCGGGGTCCTCTCCGGGAGTACCCGCAATAAAGATCATGTCCGGTCTTGTCTCACGAACCTTGTCAATGGCTGCCGCTGTTCCGGGAACTGCCTGGCACCATACGATCGCCTTCACATCCGGGTCAGAAGCCATGGCCACCGCGTTGGAGATAACCGTCTCTGTCTCAGTGGCAAAGTTATCCGGATAAGTAGCGGTTACGATCATATCGCCGTAAAGCTCTTTCATCTTGTTTGCCTGGGTGATCTCCTCGTCGCCCTGGGAAGCGGTTCCGGTAATGATACCGATCTTAAAGTTGCCGGCAGCCTCTGTGCCCTCGGCTTCCGTCTCCGCTCCGTCCTCAGCCGCAGCTCCCTCGCCGCCAGCGGCAGTGGTGGACTCAGCAGTCTCCGTGGGGGCCGGCTCCGCGCTGCGGCATCCCGCCATAGACAGAAGCATCGCCGCCGCAAGTGTCAAGCATACAATTCGTTTTTTCATTCTCGCTCTCCTTTTGACTTTTTTTCACAAATATCTCGCTTTCCTCCTAGCTAAATCCTGTTCGTGTGTCCGCGAAACAGTTGCTTGTTAAGATTGTATCATACTATCAAACAGTATGTCTATGCATTTTTCTTTCAAAAATGCTTAAAATTCTTTCAGAAATGCCCAAAACACAAGAAAAATCTTTATACAATCTTTATAAATATGCATTTTTCTGATCTCACGACTATGGTAAATGCCAGCTTTTGAATACAAAAAGGCCGCCATCTTCTAAAAATCAAGAGAATTCCGGCGAATAAAAAGAGCGCGAAGCGTTCATCTTGACCCTTGACGGCTTTTCTTGGTTTTGCTATTTCCTTAAAAGGTCAACCATATCGCATAACCGAGCCTTATCCGGCTATGAAAAATAATCGTTTGTAAGACGAACATGGAAATATAGGTCAAATCGTGTTCCTTGGCGTATTCCTCATAGACATTGCTTATCCTTAATGTTGGCATTTTTCGTCCTTTGTCTGTATTAGGTCATAAGAAAAGGGGTTGGGACTATCCCAATAAGAAAAAATGCGGTGCATTTTGCGGAAAGGGTACCCCTTTCCTCTGGCTACTGTATTTTGTTTTGGCGCGTGATAATCCAGCCGCCGAGACAACGTTTTTTTTATTATCCCATTGAGCGGTTGTTTTCTTTTAAATTGCTTTGAGTTCTTGGTTAAAATAAGTAATACCCGAAATTATAATAAGCGCAATACCCGATCCAATCATAATCCACTGCAAGGGAAGAATATCAGCCAGCGGGCCAAATATAGCCATGCCAATCGGCAAAAAGCCGGAGTACATTGTTCCGAGTAGTCCAAAGACACGCCCTTGCATAGATGTGTCTGTTTTCTCTTGCAGCATAGTGGTAATTGCCGTTTGCACCATCGTCAATGCCACTCCGTAAAACACCATCAAACCAAGATAGAGAATAAAATTCTGCGAAAGGCTCATTCCGATTGCAAAAGAACCAAACGCCAAAAGTCCGACTGATAAAGTTTTTCCCCGGCTCTTAAATCCTCCCCAGGTGCTCATAACGACTCCTCCTGCCATCATGCCTGCGAACCCGACTACTTCTACTGCGGTAAGATACCAGTAAGTATCACCGAATACCCGCCGGACAAGAAGTCCTGCAAGATAGCCTGCCGGGACACAAAAGAAAGTGAACAGCCCATAAATGATTAAAAGTTTCCCAATCAGCTTGTCTGAAAAAGCATACTTAACGCCGATTTTCATGTCAGAAAAGACACTTGCTTTCTCAATAGAAGTATTCTGTTTCGGAAGTGCCAGACAGGACAATAGGCCCGTTCCCAGGATCGCCGTTACGATGTCTATCATAAGTGTTGTTCTCAATGTGCTGATTGCAAAAACTGCGCCTGCCGCCGCCGGAGCCGCGAAATTGACAATAGACTGCATGGTTGCATTGATGCCGTTGTATCGCATAAGCTGATCCTCCGGGACAAGCTGTGGAATAACAGCGTTGACCGCCGGAGTTTGTATTCCTGCCCCTAAAGATCGAATGACCGACATAACAAGCAGACCGCCAAGCAGAGCGGGCTCTGATGAAATATGCGGAATTGCCAAAACCATTATGAAAGTGGCAAAAGCAATCAGCATATCTGC
>CALWQV010000061.1 GCA_944383785.1 uncultured Enterocloster sp.
AAGGATCCAGACGAAGATTGGAGAGCGCGAAATGAGTCTGTTGGGTAAGTTGATGGATACCATGAGATTAAATCATGACGAAGAGGATGACTACTACCTGGATGATGATTTCGAGGAGGAGGCTCCGAAAAAGAGTCTGTTTCCCAAGCGGAATGCGGATTACGATGAGGAAGAAGAGGCAGAGACAAGGCCCAGATTTTTGGGGCGCAGCAACGCGAAAGTGGTGCCCATGCGGCGCAGCATGGAGGTGACCATGATCCGTCCCACTTCTATGGAGGATTCCAGAGATATCTGCGATTATCTGCTGGCGGGGAAGGCGGTTGTGCTGAATATGGAAGGGATCCATACGGAGATTGCCCAGCGGATTATCGACTTCACTTCAGGAGCCACATATTCCATGAACGGGAATCTGCAGAAGATTTCCAATTACATATTCATCGCCACGCCGGATTCGGTGGAGCTGTCCGGGGACTTCCAGGACATTCTGGCTGCCGGAACCAGCACAGCCGGTATTTCCGGGCTGAATATCCGGCTGTAGCGCTTTAAGATGCAAATGATAAGAGGGCAGACGTAATTGTCTGCCCATTTTTAAGTCAGGAGGAAGGAAGAAATGTCAGACCGAATTACGGTACACCGGGATCAAAAACCGATTTATGATATTGTGATGGACCGGGATTTTGAAGCCCTGCCCTTGGAGCTGGAGCGGTTAAAGCTTTCCGGGCGCAGGGTCTGTATTGTGACGGATACCAATGTGGCTCCCCTCTATTTAAAAAAGGTAAAGGAGATTTTTGAGGGCTGCGGCCTGCCGGCTACGGAGTTTATTTTCCCAGCTGGGGAGGAACAGAAGAATCTTGCTACGGTGCAGAAGCTGTATGAGCATCTGGTGGTGAGCCGCTATGAGCGAAAGGATCTGCTGGTGGCTTTAGGAGGCGGCGTGGTAGGGGATTTGACCGGCTTTGCGGCCGCCACCTACTTAAGAGGCGTGGATTTTATCCAGATCCCTACCACGCTGCTGTCTCAGGTGGACTCCAGCGTTGGAGGAAAGACTGGAGTGGATTTTGACTCCTATAAAAATATGGTGGGGGCTTTTCATATGCCCAGGCTGGTGTACACCAATCTGGCCACCCTGCTGACGCTTCCGGATGGGCAATTTTCCTCCGGTATGGGAGAAGTGGTGAAGCATGGACTGATTAAAAGTGCCGATTATTACCAGTGGCTGAAAGACCACCGGCAGGAGATTTCCAGGCGGGATCTTGAGGTCTGCCAGGAGATGGTCCTTGAGAGTAACCAGATCAAGCGGAAGGTTGTGGAAGCGGACCCGACGGAGAAGGGAGAGCGGGCTCTTCTGAATTTCGGCCACACCCTGGGACACGGAATTGAAAAGCTAAAGGAATTTACTATGTACCACGGCCACTGCGTGGGGATCGGCTGTATCGCCGCCGCCCAGATCAGTGTCAGGAAGGGATTTCTTTTACCGGAGGCGGCACAGGATATCCGCGGGACCATGGCGGCCTTTGATATCCCTACCTCTGTTTCCGGTTTGTCCCCGGAGGATGTAATCGGGGCCACTAAGAATGACAAAAAGATGGAGAGAGGCGTTGTGAAGTTTATCCTTCTTTCAGCGGTGGGCAGTGCTTTCGTGGACCGCACCGTAACCGATGAGGAGATGGGGGAGGGGCTGAAGACCGTTTTGACAGCGCCAAAGGAGTAAACATTGATGATAAAGAAGAGAGGAACTTTCCTGGCGGCCTTTCTGGCCGGCATGGCGATTTTAACCTTGTTGGACCAGTGGACCAAGTCCCTGGCCGTCCGGCATTTGATGAACCAGAAGCCGGTGGTGCTGATTCCGGATGTGTTTCAGCTGTATTACTCGGAAAACAGAGGGGCTGCTTTTGGCATGCTTCAGGGGGGCCAGACCTTTTTCATGGTCGTCACCCTGGCTGTGCTGGGGGCGGTGGCCTACTCCCTGTGGAGGATTCCCCTTAAGAAGCGGTTTGCGCCCCTGGCATTCTGCCTTTTGCTGTTAGCATCCGGCGCGGCCGGAAATATGATTGACCGGGCGCTTCAAGGCTATGTGGTGGATTTCCTTTATTTCAGCCTAATCAATTTTCCGATATTTAATGTTGCGGACTGTTATGTCACCACAGGGGCTTTCCTGCTGGTATTCCTTCTTTTCTTCTACTATAAGGAAGAAGAGCTTGCCTGTTTTTCGCCCCGCCGGCATAAGGAGGAGAAAGCGTGAGGGAAGAATTTCTGGTTTCCTGGGAGGAAGAGGGGGAGCGTATTGACAAATATCTTTCCGCTCTGTGCCCGGATCTCAGCCGTTCCTATGTGCAGAAGCTTTTGAAGTCCGGAAATGTTTTGGTGGATGGACGTCAGGTAAAGGCCAGCTACAGCATTCAGGAAGGGGAACGCATCTTTCTGGATGTGCCGGAGGCGGTGGAGCCGGAGATTGAGGCGGAGCCCATGGAGCTGGATATTCTCTATGAGGACAAGGATGTGATTCTGGTCAATAAGCCAAAGGGGATGGTGGTTCATCCCGCGCCGGGCCACTACAGCCACACTCTGGTCAACGGCCTGATGGCTCACTGCAAGGGACAGCTTTCCGGGATTAACGGCATTCTCCGCCCCGGAATTGTACATCGCATCGATATGGATACCACAGGCGTGCTGATTGCCTGCAAAAATGATATGGCCCACAATTCCATCGCCGCCCAGCTGAAGGAACATTCCATTGTCCGCAGATACCAGGCCATTGTCCATGGGCGGATTGAAGAGGCGGAGGGAAGGATCGAGGGGGATATCGGCCGTGATCCCGTACACCGAAAGCGGATGTGCATCAACGAGAAAAACGGCAAGCCTGCGGTTACCCACTACCGGGTGCTTGAGCGGTTTCGGCAGTTTACTTATGTGGAATGCAGGCTGGAAACCGGCAGAACCCATCAGATCCGGGTCCATATGGCAAGCGTCCGCCACCCGCTGCTGGGCGATCGGGTTTACGGCCCCGCAAAATGCCCCTTTCCCCGCCTTCAGGGCCAGACTCTTCACGCGGGAGTCCTGGGATTTGTCCATCCAAGGAGCGGAGCCTATATGGAGTTTTCGGCCCCTCTGCCTTCCTATTTTCAGGAGCTTCTGAGAACTCTGCCGGGATAAGGCGGGCTGTGGCTATACTTTTCAGATTTTTTGCACAAAAGCACTATACTTTTCAGATTTTTTGAGGTATACTATCACTATAAAAGAAAGATGGAAAGGGGTATGTGGAATGAGCGGAAATCTTGTAATTACCATTGGACGGCAGAGCGGAAGCGGCGGCAAGCTGATTGGCGAGAAAGTGGCCCAGCGCCTGGGCGTAAAGTGCTACGATAAAGAGCTTCTGGCCATTGCCTCCAAAAACAGCGGACTTTGCGAGGAATTGTTTAAACGTCATGATGAGCGGCCTACCAACAGCTTCCTGTACTCCCTGGTGATGGATTCTTATTCGATGGGATATACAGGATCGGCCTACGGCGATATGCCGATCAATCATAAAATTTTCCTGGCCCAGTTTGACACCATCAAAAAGCTGGCGGACGAGGCTCCCTGCGTGATCGTAGGACGGTGCGCCGACTATGCCCTGGCCGACTATCCCGGTCTGGTATCGGTCTTCGTCTGCGGAGATGAGAAGGATAAGATCCGCAGAGTTCAGGAGTATTACGATCTGAAGCCTGATAAAGCGAAGGAAGTGATGATGAAGACGGATAAGCAGCGCTCCAGCTATTATAACTATTATTCCAACAAAAAGTGGTGCGATCCCAGAAGCTACGATCTGTGCTTAAACAGCAGCGCGGTAGGAATTGAGGGAGCTGTGGAGGCGATTTTGCAGTTTGCGGAAATCAAGAAAAAATTTAAGCATGGAACGGGCGCAGCCTGATCCTCAGATGAAAAACTCCCCGGCCCAGGGTTTTCGCCCAGGGGCCGGGGAGTTTGTTATTCTACGGTTACGGACTTGGCCAGGTTTCTGGGCTGGTCTACGTCCAGATTTTTTCCAACGGAGGCATAGTAGGCGATCAGCTGCAGAACAGCCGCGATGGGGAAGACCGTAAATTCATCCGCCAGATCCGGTATGGAGATGCGCACGTTGGCGATATCGTGGTCCAGCACGGCGCTCTCCTTGGCAAGAAGGATGACAAAAGCCCCTCTGGCTTTAACCTCCCGCACATTGGAGATGGTCTTGGAAAAGATATGGTCCTGGGTAGCGATGGCGATAACCGGCACGTCCTGGGAGATCAGGGCAATGGTGCCGTGCTTTAATTCTCCCGCCGCATAGGCCTCCGCGTGGATGTAGGAGATCTCCTTTAATTTCAGGGCCCCTTCCAGGGAGAAGGCGTAGTCCATCCCACGGCCGATGAAAAAGGCGTCGGGCTTGGAAATCAGATGGGTCACCAGGCGGCGGATCTCATCCTTGCGCCGGATCATGGCTTCCATGGCCGGGATGGCGTCCAGCAGATCCTTTAAGAAGGTTTCCGCCTGGGCCTCCGTGTAAACGCCTCTGACCAGGGCCATGCGGCAGCAGATCATGTAAAGAGCCGCCAGCTGAACCGTGTAGGCCTTGGTACTGGCAACGGCGATCTCCGGCCCCGCGTGGGTGTAAAGGACGTAGTCGCTCTCCCGGGCGATGGTGGAGCCCTTTACATTGACAATGGCCAGGGTCTTGGAGCCCATGGATTTTGCCAGCCGCAAGGCTGCCAGGGTATCAATGGTTTCGCCAGACTGGGAGATCACCAGAGTCAGCGTTTTTTCATGGATCAGGGGCTGTTCATAGCGGAATTCCGAGGCTACGGAAACAGCCACCGGGATGCGCACTAAGGGCTCGATTAGGGAGCGGGCCACCATACCGGCGTGCATAGCGGTGCCGCAGGCGATAATGCGGATGGAGTCGCAGTCCTTTAGCAGGCTGTCGTCGATGCCGTCGGCCGTAAAGTCGGGCAGGCCGTGGCTGATTCGGGGCAGGATGGTATTTTTAAGGGCTTCGGGCTGTTCGTGGATCTCCTTGAGCATAAAATGAGGGAAGCCATTTTTCATAGCCGCATCCACGTTCCAGTTGATCTCCATCATTTCCGGCTCCACCCGGTTTAGCTCCATGTCGTAAACCCGGACTTTGTAGGGGGTCAGGCGGACAATTGAGTGTTCCGGAACCACAAAGTAGGATTTGGTGTAGGCGATCAGCGCCGTCAGGTCCGAGGCGATCATGGATCCCGAGGGCGTGTAGGCGGCTACCAGGGGACTGACGCTGCGCAGGGCGTAGATCTCCCCGGGACGGTCCGCGAAGAGGATGCAGAAGCCGTAGGAGCCCTTGATTCGGGATTCCAGCTCCCGGATGGCGATCAGAGGATCATGTCCGCTGGCGGTGTAGAGAGCGTCCAGAACCGCCGCAGCCACCTCGCTGTCGGTCTGGGATTTTAAGGTTCCCTCCAGCTGATATTCTGCGGTCAGCTGATGATAATTCTCGATGATGCCGTTGTGAATCAGCGTCACTTGATGATACTGGTGGGGATGGGCGTTCTCCTGAGTTACCCCTCCATGGGTGGCCCAGCGGGTGTGGCCGATACCGCAGTGGGAGATGTCCCCAAGCTCCTTTACCTTTTCGCGCAGGGCCGCCACTTTCCCCACGGTCTTTACCAGGTTAATCTGAAAACGATCGTCAAAATAGGCGATACCAGCGCTGTCATAGCCGCGGTATTCTAAGCCCGCAAGGCCCTCTAAAAGAATCTGCTTCGCTTCCAGGGGACCTGTATATCCGATAATTCCACACATTGATTTGTTCTGCCTTTCTGTTGGTTTCTGAGATGGGATTATTATAGCTCACTATAGAATATGCGTCAACTGTTACGGAAATGTTATGATATATTTAAGACTTTTCCTCTGTTTTTTCCCCAATGGATATGCTATAATGGCATGCGGTAATTTGTCTGCTGCATTTGTCGTTCGGATAAAGGATTGAGATAGATGAAATTGGATTGGCGTTTACAATTTTCCCAGCGCCGCTCTCAGCTGCTGATGAGCGGTCTGATGTGCTGCCTCGGCATTGGCATTGGCTGTATACCGCAGGCGGGCGGCGGAGGGACCCCGGTGATTGTATCCTATGCTCCGGTCGCCACCCCTTCAGATAGCAGGCATGTGGCGCTCAGCGACATGGCCGCCTTTCGGGCAGCCAGCCCTGCTGAGGCGGATGAGGCACAATCCGGTTTTCATCCTGAGATTCTGGGGCTGAGCCAGGTTTACACAGAGCAGGGCCCCGGCGCTTTAAGCTTTGCGGAAATGCTCTACGATGTCCTTTCTGCCAGGGAAGCTCAGTGGCTGTCTGAAATTTACGGACTTTACAGTATGGAGCCGGTGGGGGCTCTGTCACTGAATGGTGTAAGCCTCCGGTTTGCGGACGGCGATGGGACGGCGGGGGTGGAACGCTCCAATATGAAGGACATTATAGCCATGACCAGCGTATATTATGCCTACGGGAAGCTGGATGGATGGGAAGCGGTTCAGAATTATGCCATTTCCCTGTGGGAAGCCTCCCACCAGTATACATATGAGATCAGCCCGGTCTATTACTGCGATGGCTGCCTTGATTCCGGCGAGGAAGCAACGGTATCGGATGCGGAACGGCTCCCGGAGGATGATACTGCTTCGGAGGACAGCTTCGCTTTGGAAGGAGCCGCCGCTACGCCCTGGGGCGCGTTAAAGCAGCTGGAGGACGGCTCCCTGGTGCTGGAGGGGGAGGAAGGAGGCCCTGGCATTTCTTCTGACCAGCTGGAGGAATTGGCGCTGGAGAGCGCTGCCGCGCCTGTGGTGCGGGAAAAGAGCTTTCCCTGCGGCGGCCATGCGGACCTGTTGGTGCAGATCCGGGTATCGGGACTGACAGAGCAGAACAGCTTATACGTGTTGGATGCCATTGGCGGTGTCCCTGATGCTCAGGAAGGCGGGTGGCCCGGATGGAACGCCGAGACTATGGGCTATACGGCGGCTTTAAGCGCCCAGGACTGGGCCAAAGAGTACGGCCTGGCGGTGGATGGTCTGATCCTGCGCGTTCCCCTCACGGCGGCGCAGATCGATGAATATATGGCGCTGGTGCCGGAGGATGCCTCGTCCTTGCGGCGGGAGCTGGTCTGGTGGGCCCTTTCCTCTGTGGGGAAGATCCCGTATTACTGGGGCGGAAAGCCTTCCGCTGGCGGCTATGAGGGGAATCAATTCGGCGCGGTGGTGGCAGCGGATGAGGACGGCCGGTTTTTAAAGGGGCTGGACTGCTCCGGCTGGGTCAGCTGGGTTTATCTTTCCGCTACCGGCAGACGGCTGCCCGGCGAAAGCACCCGGACCATGATTTCCTGCGGAACCGGTATTACAAAGGAAGAACTGCAGCCGGGAGATATCTGTATCCGCCTGGGCGATATGCCCCATGCCGTCATGTTCCTGGGATGGACCGAGACAGGGCAGATGCTCTGCGTCCAGGAAACCAGCGGAGATATTAATAATGTAGAAGTAGGAATTGTAAAACCGGACTGGCCCTATTACCGCCGTCTGGTGGAATGATAGGAGTTGTATAAAGATGCGTTACAATGAAGAAGATGAGCTGGAGCGCATGCGTTCCAGAAGGAGCAGAAGACGGGAAGCTTCTTATGAAGATGATTATGAGGATTACGATGATTTCCCGGATGAAGATTTAGAAGAGGTTTATATTGATGACCGCTCTTCAGGCCGGGGCGGCCGGCCGGCCCGCCGGACAAACCAGCAGGCTTTTAGGACGGACTCTGTTCGGGACTATGAGTACCGGCAGACCTCCCGGCAGACGGGCTCCCAGCGCGGCACGGGACGCCCGCCCCGGCGCGGCCAAGAACCTTCCGCCTCCCGGCAGGGAAGAGCCCGTGCAGGGCAGGAGAGTGGGCACCCGCTTCGGCAGAAGAAGGTCCGTAGGAGAAAAGGCTCCAAAGCGCTTAAAAGTATTCTGCTGCTGGCTTTGGTCTGCGTCATCGGATTTACGGCCTGGTCCTTTCTCCACCGGCCAACGGGCGTGTGGACCATTGCGGTTTTCGGCGTAGATTCCCGTGACGGCGGTACCGACCGCGCGCTGGCGGATGTGCAGATGATCTGCGCAGTGGACCGGGAGACGGGGGAGATTAAACTGACCAGCGTATACCGGGATACTTATTTGAAGATTGATTCCGAGGGAACCTACCATAAGATTAACGAGGCCTACTTTAGAGGCGGTCATGAGCAGGCGGTAGCAGCCCTGGAAGAGAACCTGGATTTGAAGATCGACAATTACGCCACCTTTAACTGGAAGGCAGTGGCGCAGGCTATTAACGTGCTGGGCGGCGTTGATCTGGAGATTACGGATGCGGAATTTACCTATATTAATGCGTTTATTACGGAAACCGTTAACTCCACGGGCATTGGTTCCGTTCAGCTGGAGCAGGCGGGTATGCAGCATCTGGACGGCGTCCAGGCGGTGGCTTACAGCAGGCTTCGTCTGATGGATACGGATTTCCAGAGAACGGAGCGTCAGAGAAAGGTAGTTTCCCTGGCTCTAGAAAAGGCTAAGGCGGCGGATGCGGGAACCTTGACCCAGCTGGTTTCCGTCATTCTTCCCCAGATTTCCACGGACATCGGAATCGACGACCTGCTTCCTATGGCAAGGAATATTTCTGCCTACCATCTGGGCGAGACGGCCGGTTTCCCATTCGCCCGGCAGACGGAGCGGATCGGACGCATGGACTGTGTGATACCCACAACTCTGGAGAGTAATGTAAGCCAGCTTCACCTATTCTTGTATGGAGATGAAAATTATCAGCCTTCCTCCGCAGTTCGGGCAATCAGCGAAAAGATTGCCCAGGACAGCGGATTGTACGAGGTGGGAACGCCGGCGCCTACAGGAGGCGGAGGAGGATCTTCGGGAGGAGGATCTTCAGGAGGCGGTTCTCCTGCGCCTGACCCCCAGGCTCCGGCAGAGACTGTTCCGGAGACAATTTCCGAGACGACTATAGAGGAGACGACTGCTCAGGAGACGACGGAGTCCGCTGAAGAGACGACAGAAGCACAAGAGGAAGAAGAGACAGAGGAGAGAGAACAGGAGACAGAAGAAGAGCGGGAGCTGGAGGGTCCTGGAAGCGTGAATCCATCCCGGGATGAGACAGAAGCGCAGACGGAGAGGCCTTCTGCGGAAGAGAAGGAGCCAGAAGGCCCTTCGGAAACTCATGGATTTATCGCGCCGAACGGACCGGGATCCCTGCCTACGGAACCGGAGATCGGGCCTGGAGTATAAAATGATCGTTCAGGATGGCCGGCCTATTACAGGCTTTCAGGCCATCCTTCTATATGTCCGGATATGACGGCGCGGAACAGCCGGTCTTTTAGCCCTGGATTTTCCCGTTCCAAAGTACGGATCAGGCTTTTGATATATTCCCGCTTAGTGTGTCCGTCCATGGGACAGGGATTTTTGCACACCGGAAGCTGGTATCTCCGCTGAAAACCGATGACATCCGCCTCAGGGACGAAGAGCAGGGGGCGGATGACGGAAAGACCGGTACGGTCCAAATGGGTTTTGGGGCTGAAGGTGTAAAAGCGGCCTTCATAGAACAGGGACATTAAAGCCGTCTCGATCAAGTCATCCCGATGGTGGGCGTAAGCGATCCGATTGCAGCCCAATTCCAGGGCCTTTTTATTTAAAGCGCCCTTGCGCAGCTTGGCGCAGAGAGCACAGGGATTTTGTTCCTGGCGGACCTGAAAGAGGATTCGGCCAATTTCAGTGGAAACCACCTGGTAAGGAATCTCAAGCTCTTCGCAAAGGCGGAGAATCGGTTCTAAACCCATGGGCGCGATCCCAAGATCCACTGTAATCGCCGACAATTTAAAGGGATGGGGGTAAAAACGCTTCAAATGTCCCAGAGCATACAGCAGGGTCAGGCTGTCCTTGCCGCCGGAAATGCCCACTGCAATATGGTCTTGATCCTGGATCA
Organism: uncultured Enterocloster sp.; assembly: GCA_944383785.1. GTDB lineage: Bacteria > Bacillota > Clostridia > Lachnospirales > Lachnospiraceae > Enterocloster. The sequence goes on from CALWQV010000061.1 coordinate 9,987, forward strand.
TCTGGTAGCGGTCTACCGCCTGCCTTGTGAGACTTAAAAGACGCTGAAGCTTCATAAATAAATACCTTTCAAAAGATAATTGCCGCTTTCCATTTTACTGATAATTCTCCATGGTTGTCAAGAAAAACCAACTGTGTTATACTAAAAATGTGAAACCCGTAATACGACACTAAAGATAAAGGACTGAAAAAGATGACAAATTTTAAATATGTAATTTCCGTAAAAGACGGCCTTCACGCCAGAAACGCCATGGAATTATCTAGAGCCGCCAGCGCCTATAAAAGCGAAATTACGCTGCAAAAAGAGGATGGACGGAAAGTGAACTGTAAGAATGTGATCTCTCTGATGGGGCTGAAAGCGGCTCAGGGAGATGTGGTGGTTTTATCTGCCGAGGGGGAGGACGAGGAAACGGCCATCGGATATCTGAAAGGGTTTCTGCGGGTTGTATTGTAAAGGAAAGATATAACTATTCGTTAAACTTGAGTTTCGCGAATAATTAGAAGGGACTGCTTCTCAATGGGATCTTTAAGTTATCATGAAGAAATTGACAAGGAAAATGTATTAAAACTGCGGCAGCTTTTGCAGGAGCTGCCGCCATATTGTAAGGACTTTTTTCGAGGGATCGAACCCAGAACCTCTTCCAGGACCCGTATCGCGTATGCCTATGACCTGGGAGTTTTTTTCCGCTTTTTAAAGGAAGAAAATCCTGCTTTTTACAATCATCCCATCTCTCTGGAGGATTTGGACCAGCTGACGGTCTCCGATTTCGAGGAATACATGGAATATCTGAAATATCGCTTTAATGAGAAGGATCAGGAAGTGATGAACCGGGAACGGGGAATCAAGCGGAAAATATGCGCTTTGAAAAGCTTCTATAACTACTTCTTCCGAAATGAGCGTCTTCAAAATAACCCGGCGGCTAAGATCACGCTGCCCAAGCTTCATGAAAAGGATATCATCCGTCTGGACGCCGATGAGGTCGCGCTTTTGCTGGATGAGGTGGAAAACGGCGATCAGCTGACTGCGAAACAAAAAGCCTACCATCAAAAGACGAAGGTGCGCGACCTGGCTCTGCTGACGCTGCTCTTAGGAACCGGAATCCGCGTCTCCGAGTGCGTGGGGTTAAATATCCAGGATGTGGACTTTAAGAACGACGGTATCCGGATCTACCGCAAAGGCGGCAAGGAGGTGACGGTCTACTTCGGCCAGGAGGTGGAGGAAGCCCTGGACAAATATCTGGAGGAACGAAGGCATGTGATCCCGGAATCCGGCCATGAGGACGCTCTCTTCCTCTCTCTTCAAAATAAGCGGATGTCGGTGCGCAGCGTGGAGAATCTGGTTAAGAAGTATGCCCGCACGGTGGCTCCGCTAAAGCCCATCACACCCCATAAGCTGAGAAGCACCTACGGCACCGCGCTCTATCAGGAAACCGGTGATATCTATCTGGTGGCCGATGTGCTGGGCCACTCTGACGTAAACACTACGAAAAAGCACTATGCGGCCCTGGAGGACCAGAGACGGCGAAGCGCCCGCAATAAGGTCCGGCTCAGGGAGAAATCATGATTGATATGGAGGCGGTCACTCAGCCGCCTCCTGAAAATAGACAACGGTTAAATACTGGCCGGCATGAATCGTATCTTCTGTGAGACGGTTCATCTGCCTCAGCTGATCTACATACTCTTCGGATGAAAGGGAACTGCCTTCCCGGTATCGGTTCGCAATGGTCCAAAGGGTGTCTCCGCTCTCAATTCTCACGCTCTTGTAAAGGCGGTCCGCACTGCTCTTCTCTTCTCCTGCCATGGATACCAGAACAGAATGGCTCAAAAAGCCGCTGGCAAAAATCAAAACCGCGATCAAAGTAAGAAACAGCTTTCTCATCATATGTATCCCTCCAATAACTGACTGCAAACATATGTTCGTTCTCTTTCTGGTATCAATATACCACCAGAACATATGTTTGTCAATAAAATAATCGAACAAAAGTTTGCATTTTGGCCGAACATATGTTACTATAATAGCAGAAAAGCAGCAGGCGGCGCTTATGGCCGGAAGATTGGAGGAGTTTTATGACTCAGGGTAATATCAGCGAGAAGCAGGAAGAGATCCTGCAGTACATCAGGGACACGATTCTTAAGAAGGGATATCCGCCGTCGGTTCGGGAGATCTGCGAGGCAGTCCGTTTAAAGAGCACTTCCTCCGTTCATTCCCATCTGGCCACCCTGGAGGAACGGGGATATATCCGCAGGGATCCCACCAAGCCCAGAACCATTGAGATTCTGGACGATTCCTTTTCGCCGAATCTGAACCGGGAGATGGCAAACCTGCCGGTGGTGGGTACGGTGGCGGCGGGACAGCCCCTTTTGGCGGAGCAGAATATTGAAGAATACTTTCCGGTTCCGGTGGAGCTCCTTCCAAACGCCGATGTCTTTATGCTGAAGGTCAAGGGCGATAGCATGATTAACGCCGGTATTTTCGACGGCGACCGGATTATTGTGGAGCAGACACATTCGGCCAGAAATGGGGAGATTGTGGTGGCGCTTCTGGAGGATTCCGCTACGGTGAAGCGCTTTTTTAAGGAGGACGGCCACTATCGTCTGCAGCCGGAGAATGACGCCATGGCTCCCATTATCGCGGATCAGGTGGACATTCAGGGGAAGGTGATCGGACTCTTCAGACTGATACGATGAGAAAACCGGCCTGCCTGGGAGAGATTGCTTTTCCAGGCAGGCCGGTTATTTTTGCTTACAGCTGATCGATGTCGATAAAGGTTTTTCCATCTCTCCAGATCCGCTCCAGGTCATAGAAAAGACGATCCTCTCTGCTGAAAAGGTGGATGATCACATCGCGATAGTCCAAAAGGATCCAGTTGGCGCTCTGATAGCCCTCTACCTGGCGGCACTCATATCCCGCCCGGCCCAGGACCTCCTGCACATGGTCCGCCATAGCCTGGACCTGGTTGATATTGGAGCCGTCGGCGATTAGAAAATAGTCCGCCAGCACGGATACCTCGTGGATGTCGATCACCTTAATATCCCCGCCCTTTTTATCGCTGAGGGCGTTGTAGGCCAGTTTTACAAGCTCTTTGGGCTGGTTCATTTCTCTTCCTCCTTCATTTGCTGCTCAAAACATTGGTAGGCCTCCACGGTAGCCGGGTCGATGACGCCGCCCTTCTGCTTCAGATAAGCCAGGGTGCTTTTCAGGATTTCGTACATGGTGCGGTCCAGATCCTGAAAGGCCAGGGCGCGCATCTGAGGAAGATTCTCCGCTTTAAAGCGCCGGGGCTCAATATAGTCCGCGATGAAGAGAATCTTATCCAGGGTACTCATCCCCGCTTTCCCGGTGGTATGGCAGGCGATGGCGCTTAAAATTTCCGGATCCTGTATCTGATAGCGGTTTTTCGCCAGCCACTCCCCATACTTGGCATGGAGGGTAGACAGGGCCTCTTCCTCCTGAGGGGTAACGGGGATGCCGTGTTTGAGGCATTTCTTTAAAATAATGTCATCGCTGTAGCGTTTGCCGCAGTCGTGAAGCAGACCGGCGATTTCCGCCTGATTTAAGTCCGTTCCGTAGCGCATGGCCAGAGCCATGCAGGTAAAGGAAACGCTCAGGGAATGTTCATAGCGCATAGGCGGCAGCCTGCGCTTTAAGGTTTTCCGAAGCATCAGAATGTAGCTACAGTGGTTATCCATCTTATCTTGCCCTCCTTTTGCTCATGGACGGTAAAGTCCCATCCGGCGTATATACTCTCCCACTCCAGGCGGAAGATATGGATCAATATCCTGGCCCTGAGCCGCCATCTGGCGCAGCATGGCCGAGGAAACGTCCACTTCCGGACAGTGGAGCCGGAAGATCCTTGCGTGGAACCGCTCCGTCAGATACCGGATCTGCTCCGTCAAGGGACGGTGGCGCTCCTTATACTCACGGCCGGCTACCAGAAGGATGGCGCGGTCCATCACCTCCTGGGGATGATACCAGTGGTCCATCTGATAGAGAGAATCGGCTCCTACGATAAAATAGAAGGTCTGGCCCGGGTATGCCTCATTTAAAAGGCGGAAGGTCTGGGCGCTGTAGGTATTGCCGGGACGGCGCAGCTCAAAATCCGAATAGAGGAAGCAGTCCCGCCCCTGAATGGCAATTTCAATCATTTCCCGGCGGTATCTGCCCTCGGTTACATGGTGATCCTGCTTGTGAGGGGGATGGCCGGAAGGCATGAACCAGACGCTTGTAAGAGGATATTCCCGGTAAGCCTGCTCTGCTAACAGTAGATGCCCCTTGTGGATGGGATCAAAGGTTCCGCCTAAAATTCCGATGGAGTCCCGTATCATCTGTATCTGCTCCTTAACATAAAATTTTTATGTCTACTTACCTGTTCCTTACTTCGGCAGCTGGATCTTCCGCTTGGCCTCGTCCTTGGCGGGCCGGTATAGCACGATTTTGCGGCCGATGACCTGGACAACCTGGGAGTGGGTCCGCTCCGCCAGCACTTCGGCGATGGAGCTGCCGTCGTCCAGGCAGTTCTTTAAAACCGTAAGCTTGATCAATTCCCTGGCTTCCAGAGCCTCGGAAACAGCCTGGGTCACCTCTGGGGTCAAGCTTGCCTTTCCGATCTGAAAGACAGGCTCAATTTTCATAGCCAGCCCTTTTAAATAGGCTCTCTGCTTGCTTGTCATAGATTTTCCTTTCTGTATTTGAAACGCCGCGCCTTAGGCGGCGCGGGCGGTTAGCGGTAATAGTCGAATTCCAGGCCGTACATCCGCACGGTATCCCCCTCCTGGATCCCGGCCTTCTCCAGATCTTCCAGTATTCCGGTGTTCTGAAGGAATTTCTGGAAGAAATCAAATCCCTTCTCCGACTCCAGATTGGTGTAGCCCAGCATCTTCTCGATTCGGGGCCCTTCCACCACATACACGCCCTCTTCGGCTTTTTCCACCGTATAGGGCAGGCTGCGGTCACCCTGGAATTGAAGCTCAAATTCCCGCTCAAAAATAACCGGAGCCGTATCCACAGTCTTCAGAAGATCATGTACGAAATATAATAGCTCCCTTACGCCCTTTCCGGTAACGGCTGAGATGGGGAAAACGCGGATTCCCTCCGGCTCAAAGGTCTTTCGAAGCTGTTCCAAAATGCGGGCGGATTCCTCGTCCTCTCCCACCGCATCCATCTTGTTGGCCGCGATCACCTGGGGACGCTTCAAAAGCTCCGGATTGTAGGCTTCAAGCTCCTTCATAATGGTCCGGATATCCTCTACCGGATCACGTCCTTCCACGGAGGCTCCGTCCACCACATGGATCAGTACCTTGGTGCGCTCGATATGCTTTAAAAACGCGTGTCCAAGGCCTACGCCCTCGGAAGCGCCCTCGATCAGTCCGGGGATATCGGCCATCACAAAGCCCGCGCCGTCCCCCAGATCCACCACCCCCAGGAAGGGATTCAAGGTTGTAAAATGATAATTGGCAATCTGCGGCCTGGCGTTGCTGACACGGGAAAGAAGGGTGGATTTGCCTACATTGGGATAACCCACCAGCCCTACGTCCGCTATGACCTTCAGCTCCAAAAGCACCCACAATTCCTGACTGGGCTGCCCGGGCTGGGCGTATTTGGGGGCCTGCATGGTAGAGGTGGCGTAGTGCATATTGCCAAGACCGCCCTTGCCGCCCTTTAAAATGATCTCCCGCTGATTGGGGCCGGACAGATCGGCGATCACCTTTCCCGACTCGAAATCCTTGATCACCGTGCCTTCCGGAACCTTGATCACCAGGTCCTTTCCGTCGGCTCCATGGCAGCGGCGCTTGCCGCCTTCCTTGCCGCTTTCGGCCACGTATTTGCG